>DASC01000127.1:0-7498 GCA_002503595.1 Candidatus Methanogaster sp. UBA203
CCCTCTGATTTGGAGGGGATACGTATAAAGCACTAACCGGACTGAAACAGATTTGCGAAAGTCTTAAATAGCATACAAAACTTCCCGCTTACTGGAGGTATTCCAATGGCAATGATAAACCTGGGACAGGAAATCCCGTATATGAGTATAACCATCTTTCAGGTATTGGCAGCGATTATCATCCTGATCGTTGGTTTGATAGCTGCAAAGATAATCACCGTCGTTTTTAAGAGACAATTAGGGAAGACAAAGCTTCCGGAACTTGTTGTGGAATTTTTAACCAGGTTCTTAAGTTCCCTGCTTTATGTTATGGTGATATTGATAGCCGTGAGTGCTGTGGGGGTTGTAGTGGGTTCGGTGGTACTCGGTCTATCGGCAGTCATAGGTCTGATTTTGGGCTTTGGTCTGCAAGATACAATGACAAATTTATTAGCTGGCGTCTGGTTGGCTGCACTCAGACCTATTGATAAGGGCGAAGTGGTAACAACTAATGGAGAGACCGGAACGATTGATGCGATCGGAATGATGGCGACCGAGATTCTGTCATTCGACAATAAATTCATAACAATCCCAAACAAGCTCGTCTGGGGAAGCGTGATCGTTAATTATACGAGGATGCCAACCAGAAGGGTGGATGTTGACGTCGGGGTAAGTTATGGAACCGACCTGGACAGAGCCATACCGATTGCGATGGATACGATGAAGAAACACTCGTTAGTTCTGGGTGACCCGGAATCGGTAGTGGTCGTAACAGAACTTGCGGACTCCTCTGTGAACCTGCAACTCCGTGCCTGGTCAAAGACAGAGGATTATTGGACTGTCAAAGGCGACCTGACCAAAGGAATCTTTGAGGCGTTCAAGAGAGAGGGAATAGAGATACCGTTCCCGCAGATGGATGTACATCTAACACAGCAGTGAAAATGCAGGGTAAAATAGCATCCGATCCCGATGTTGTCTGGTACGTTTGCACAGAAACGCTAAAGACCTGCAAAGGAGATCAGCGAGCACGCACAATAGAAGCATGAACCGCAACTACAACTACCGCCGGCTGGATAGCACCCGTCTCAAATCCTCAAGTTCCGTGATCGGAGCCTTGCAGGTGTAGTTCTCGCAGATATAAACGGCTGGCTTTCCCTGAATAGATACCTTACCTTTGGTTAGCGGTACCAGATCAGGATCCGGATCGTCCGCAGCACGAGATCCTGCGAAGGCGATGACCTTATCCGGCAGAAAGTGCCGGTTGATCTCATCCACAAATTCCGAAGCATCCTCCAAGTCATCACCGGCTATCACAATCTGCGTGGGGCTGTTTAGATAGAGATCGACCGCAGAAAGTATCTGTGTGTGCGCTAACGGGCTCTCTTCCAGCTGCGCTCCAAAAGCAAGAAAAATATCCCCGGCACGTCTCCGCATATCCTCAACACCTGCCAGTGCTCCTATTCGAAGCAGGTTTTCTGCTGCAATCGAGTTTCCGGATGGAACCGGACCGTCGTAAGCCTCTTTTATGGCTGCGAGGATATCTGTTTCGCCATGACGGTTGAAGAAGAACCCCCCATCCGCGTCATCCCAGAAAAGCTCAATCATGGCATCATTCAGCCGGAATGCTTCACGCAGCCATTCGGAATCGAAACTCGCCTCGTATAAGTCGAGCAATGCCGCTACGAAGAACGTGTAGTCTTCCAGAGTTCCGGGAATCGTTGCTTCGTGGTCACGGTAGCGTCTGCATAGCTGCCCATCCTTCACAAGATTTTCGAGGATGAACCTGGCTGAGGAGGTCGCCGCTTCAAGAAACCGTCTCTCATGCAATACCTGGTATCCTGTGGCGAACGCTCGTATCATCAGACCGTTTAAGCCGGTCAGGATCTTGTCATCGGTTGCCGGTCGTATCCTCTGGTTACGCGCCAGAAGAAGCGCCTCAATAGCTTCACGGATCGTATCTTCGCTTTCTGCCGCATCAGATGGTTCAGGTTCAGCCTTGTGGAGTATACTTTTGCCGCCCTCAAAGTTTCCCTGCGGCGTTATCCCAAGGTAGCGGCAGATCGCTTCGCCCCTCTCCGCCCCGAGAACCGACCTTGCCTCATCAGGTGACCATACGTAAAACGCGCCTTCGACGCCCTCGCTATCAGCGTCTATCGCGGAGTAAAAGCCGCCATCAGGGTCGGTCATCTCCCGGAGCGCCCAGTTAAGCGTCTCTTTTCCGATCTGTGCAAAAATTGGGTCTCCTGTAACCTGATACGTCTCAAGATAAACCCTTGAGAGGAGCGCGTTGTCGTAGAGCATCTTCTCAAAGTGCGGAACCAGCCAGTACCGGTCAGTGGAATAGCGGTGAAACCCCCCGCCCACCTGGTCAAAAATCCCTCCCCATGCCATCGCATGGAGGGTCTGTGTAACCATCGCTAATGCGGATTTCTCCCCTGTCCGGTAGTGATACCGTAGCAGGAAAGAGAGATAGCAGGGCAGGGGGAACTTCGGTCTTTTCACAGACCATGCAGCCACATCGGCACCAAATCCACCATAGTCCGGGTCGAACTGGGCTGCGAGTTGCTCATAGAGGTCATCAAGAAGATCGACCGAGACCTCCCCGGAATAGGGTTTGTGCCGGTAAGAATCGCGCAGGAGCTCTGTGACATCCTCGGAACCTCTCTGAAGCTGCTCCCGGTTGTCATGCCAAAAAGTTACAATCGCCTGCAGGATATCGTTGAAGGCTGGTAAGTCATGTACCGGCTTGGGCGGGAAGTAGGTTCCACCATAAAACGGCTTTCCGTCCGGTGTGAGGAAGACCGATAGGGGCCAGCCGCCTGTGCCAGCCAAAATCTGCACAGCCTTCATGTAGATTTCATCCAGATCCGGGCGCTCCTCACGATCCACTTTGATGCAGATGAAGTTTTCATTGAGGATCTTGGCTGTCTGCTCGCTTTCGAAGGACTCTCGTGCCATCACGTGGCACCAGTGGCAGGTGGAGTATCCTATGCTTAAGAAGATGGGTTTATCCTCAACTTTCGCACGTTGTAGAGCATCTTTTCCCCATGGGTGCCAGTTAACCGGGTTGTAAGCATGTTGGAGTAGGTACGGGCTTTTTTCTTTTATGAGGGAATTTGGAGTTCTTGTTTCTGCCTTATTGCTGCCTTCCATGTCAACCACCTGCCTTCGCAGGAAGATTGTTCATCATTCCTTTTAAGCCTGATCCTTCAGTTTTTCTGTTCGGGTTTTCGATCAGTCTCCGGTCCTGCAGGCTTGTGAGGCTGTCACGCTCGCTCTGGTGCTGATCGTCCCACTTGTGGGAGTCTTTATGTAAGATGCGTTTCGATTTATCCAGCATGAAGTGCAGAGAACTCTGCCACGGTCAAAGCATGGGTTTGCTACTGGCGGGTCACACGCGAAGCATTGGTGCAGCCAGATCGGATGCGAGAGGCACGATTGTACAGGCTCCGTACCTGAGTCCGGGGTTTGGTGACTTCGGGAGGCTATCACGGTGAATGCCAACGCCGAAGGCGCATGGATGCCCCGCTACATGCGGGGTGGAATGGTTAGGATATGTGGGGTGAAGTTAAAAATCGAAAAATTGTTATATTCTGAAGGTTACACATATGGATAATACTATTATCAATATAATTTCTTCTGGATTTTTTGAAAAATTACTCATAGCCATAATAAGTATAATTCTACCTGCAATATTTGGAATAATAGGATGGTCACTTAGAATCTATTACGATGCAAAAAAGGCTTCAAAAGTAAAATTATATTATCCTTTATATATATCATGTTCTGGAATACTTGATGTAATTGAAAAATATAATGAATACGATGAGGAACAGGTCAAAAATTTATTTAAATCATGTTCAAAAATTCTCGATGATATAACCTACACATATGGAACAATTATCTATTTTAAAAATGATGAGCACTTTCGCAAATTTCTAAGGATGAAACGGCTTTTTGATCAATATTTGCTGATTACACAGACTAAACACTGGGATTATGTGATAGATAAATTTGAAAAAGACACGGAGTTTGGAGAAATGAAACAACATGCAAAGGATTTATTAGATGTTTGTGTAGATATAACATCTTCCAAAACATAATTGTGAGATGGTAAACATATGAAGGAGAAGGACCCATGAAGAAGAAAACATATTACATATTTCTATCCTCTGAAAGGGATATTGAAATTGATAATGAGCCTATTGACAAGTACTTGAATAGGACCGTGTTGGAAAATTTTAAATATGAAACATTCGAGTGCATTAAGAGAGGAAACATACCAGTTTTACGAGAGCAAATGAAGTATTACCATCATTGTTTTTTGGTTGTTGATGCAAATGTTGAGGCAGATGTAATTGCTTATTGGCAACATGGATATGCGTGTGGCAAAGATATCGAAGTAATTGGGTATAACGAGAGTCAAGCACAGGAGTCAATAATACTACAAGAAGATTTAAAAGAGGTCATTGGACATATTTGTGACCCTACAGAGTTCATAGTCATCATGCGTGCTAGACATGATGTGCCGATGTGGAACGATGAAAGAGTTAAATCCGAATAAAACGATAAGGGGGCGATGTAAATGAAAAACCCAAACATCGATGAAGAAAAAAGGAATGCTGAATCATATAAGCAAGAAGGTGATGATGCTTACTCAAAAGGCGATTTGAAAAAAGCAATTTATTGTTACAAAAAGAGTGTTGATAGCTTCAAAAGGGAAGGAAAGGAAAAGGGGGAAGCTAACGCGCTTAATCTACTCGGCTCTGCACATAAAGATAAAGGTGAGCTGAATCTTGCCATCGAATGCTACGAAAAAGCACTTGAAATCTTCGAGAAATTGGATCTCAGCTATGAAAAAGCGTGCACCTACAAAAATCTCGGCTCTGCACATAAAGATAAAGGTGAGCTGAATCTTGCCATCGAATGCTACGAAAAAGCACTTGAAATCTTCGAGAAATTGGATCTCACCTATAAAAAAGCAGAAATCTACAAAGACATCGGCACTGTGTACCAAGACAAAGGGGAGTGGAATAAAGCACTCGAAGACTACGAAATAGCACGTAAAACCTTTGAGAAAATAGGTGCTGATGAAGCTGTGCAAAAAACATACGGTAGCTTCGGCTGGATATACTACTTAAAAAGTGAATTGAATAGAGCGATTGAATACTACGAAAAAGCACTTGAAATCTTCCAGGGTGATAAACGTGAAAAAGCGGGAATCTGCAGAAACATCGGCAAAGTGTACCAAGACAAAGGAGAGTGGGATAAAGCAATTGAATGCTACAAAGAAGCACTTGAAGCTGTTGAGGGATCTGAGTATGTGTGTGAAATAGCGGAAATTAATGGCGACTTCGGCTGGATATGTTACTTAAAAGGTGAGTGGAATAAAGCAATTGAATACTATAAAGAAGCACTTGAAATCTTCAAGAAAGCGGGAGGTAATCTTGGAATAGCAGGGATCTGCAGAAACATCGGCAGAGTGTGCCAAGACAAAGGAGAGTGGACTAAAGCTATTGAATGCTACGAAAAAGCACTTGAAGCTGTTGAGGGATCTGAGTCTGTGCGTGAAAAAGCGGAAATTAATGGCGACTTCGGCTGGATACATTACCTAAAAGGAGAGTGGAAGGAAGCAATTGAATACTACAAAGAAGCACTTGAAATCTTCAAGAAAATGGGAGATAATCTTGGAATAGCGGGAACCTACAAAAACATCGGCAGACTGTACCAAGAGAAAGGAAACTGGACTAAAGCTATTGAATGCTACGAAAAAGCACGCAAAATCCATGATGAATTTGGGCATGAGAGAGAAAAGGGGCAAATCCACGGTGCATTAGGATGGATGTGCTACTTAAAAGGTGAATGGAATAAAGCAATTGGATACTACAAAGAAGCACTTAAAATCTTCGAGAAAATAGAGGATATTCATGGAAAAGCAGGAATCTATAAAAACATCGGCATAGTGTACCAAGACAAAGGAGCGTGGACTAAAGCTATTGAATGCTACGAAAAAGCATTTGAAATCTATGATAAACTTGGAGATATGCCAAACAAAGCCAGTGTCCTCAATGAAGTTGGAAAATTGCAAATAAAAACTGGTGACTGGTATGAAAGTAAAATAAATCTTGAAGAATCATTAGAAATATCTAAAAGACTTGCACCAATACAAACTACTGATGCACGCACAAATCTTGGTGATTTACTCAGAATCGAAGACCAATATGCTGGTGCGCGTGAAAATCTCGAAAAAGCCTTATTCATTGTTGAAGGTGTCGGTGCATTACCTAAAAAGATAGAGATATTAGAAAAAAAAGGAAATATATATCTTAGTGAATATGATAAAACAAGCCAGCAAGAAGATCTCAAATCTGCAAAATCTAATTATGATAGCGCATTGAAACTTGCGAGCGAACTTACATTATCTAAAGCAATTGCTCTGCGAAATATAGGAATTGTGCGTTCCAAGAATAAAGAAATAGATCCATCAAGGAAGTTGTTCGAAGAATCCATAGATGTTTTGGAGGGGTTAGGCGCGCGATATGAACTTACAAAAACTATTATGGACTTTGCAAGAGCTTTGAAAGAAAATGAAAAAATTCCTGAAGCAGAGAAAGTTGCTGATAGGGTTGCATTGGATGCAAAAGACTACGATTTTAAAGAATTACAAGTTGAGGCATACATGCTTCTTGGAGACATTGTTCAACAGCAAGACGCTTCAGAATACGGATATTATCTTAAAGCATTAAACACATCCTCATTCAATTTCAAAATATATATAAGGATATGTTATATGTTGATCAAACGAATGAAGGAGATGAATAAAGAAGTTAAACTGAACTTCATTAAATCCATAAAAGATATCAATCAAGATGAATACTTTGAGCTGTTTTTGGATTCATTGGACGCAAAGCTAAATGGAAAAGAGTATGATATCGATGATTTACCTGAGGGGTTAAAGGAGGAGTTTAATAATTTGCGATGAAATCTTCAAATTCATAATATGTCTTGCAATGCGTGGTATGTGAGACAGTTGCTGGAGCTATTAATAAATTTTAGAGATGTTTGGATGCCCCGGACTTCCATTCCGAGCGTGGATCAGCTGGGGCTTTTAAAACTCAGTCATGTTCCGGAACTACCGGATCAACAAATAAGCTTAAGTGAATAAGAAACCTGTCACCCATAACATAAGGGAGGCTGACATCATGAACGAAGAAAAGGTTTTGACCACGAACCAGGGTGTTCCTATAACCGATAATCAGAATTCAGAGACCGTAGGCGAGCGTGGACCCGTGTTGCTGCAGGACGTCCGGTTCATCGAGAAGATGGCTCACTTTGACAGGGAGCGCATCCCTGAGCGGGTTGTCCATGCCAAGGGGGCAGGAGCTCACGGTTACTTCCAGGTCTACAAGAGCATGGAAGCTCACACAAAGGCGAAATTCCTCCGGGATCCGGAGAAAAGGACCCCTGTATTCGTACGTTTTTCAACGGTAACCGGAGGGCGGGGTTCTGCTGATACGGT
>DASC01000127.1:7562-12549 GCA_002503595.1 Candidatus Methanogaster sp. UBA203
TTCATCAGGGACGCGATCAAGTTCCCGGATATGGTCCATGCATTCAAGGGCGCACCTGATAGTAATATGCCATCAGCCTCTTCCGCACATAACCGCTTCTGGGATTTCATATCCCTGACACCGGAATCGACACACATGATCACCTGGCTTTTTTCCGACCGCGGGACGCCAGAAAGCTACCGGATGCAGGAAGGTTTTGGTGTCAATACCTACGTATGGGTGAACGCAGAAGGAGAGGCTGTGTATGTGAAATACCACTGGAAACCAAAGTTGGGTGTGCAGAACCTTGACCGCCACGAGGCAACAAGGCTCGCCGGCGTTGACCCGGATTACCTTACGCGTGATCTTCACGATACGATCGCAAGCGGCGGAGAGGTTGAGTATGAACTCTGTGTCCAGTTGATGGATATCGCCGATGAACTGAAACAGGATTTTGATCCGCTGGATGCCACAAAAACGTGGCCTGAGGAGAAATTTCCGCTGATGCCTGTTGGCAAGATGGTTCTTAATCGCAACCCTGAGAACTTCTTTTCCGAGGTTGAGCAGGCAGCATTCTGTCCTGCCGCAATCGTTCCGGGAATCGAGTTTTCTGCAGATAAGTTGCTCCAGGGGCGGACCTTCTCATACACTGACACGCAGCGCTACCGGCTTGGGGCAAACTACCTGCAACTGCCAATCAACCGACCCAGGGTGCCTGTCAACAACAATCAGCGCGATGGATCCCTGCAGATCGGGGAATTTAGTGGGACTGTCAATTACGAGCCAAGTAGCCTTGACCCGGATGCCCCCGGAGAAGCTCTGACAGACAATCCTTATGTGCATCGCATCGAGGGAGAAGTGACACGCCAGAAGATCATGCTCACCGATGATTTCACTCAGGCGGGAGCGCGATATCGGTCGTTGAGCAAGATGGACCAGGAACATCTGGTGGATAACCTCATCGCGGACCTTTTGAAGATTGACAGAACGATCCAGCAGCGGGTGGTCGGAAACCTGACCAACGCCGATCCGGAATTCGGGGGGTTGGTAGCTCGGGGTCTGAAACTCTGACAGATTATAGAGGTCACCAATGAAAAGAATAGCATGGGGAATTACAGGTTCTGGTGATTGGACACGCGAGACTTATGCTGTAATGGCAGATATCAAGAAGAAGACCGACCTTGAATTCATGGTATTCCTGTCAAAAGAAGGGGAAGGGGTACTCAAATGGTACGGTATATGGGACGAGATCCAGCGTGATTTTCCCAATTTCAAGACAGATGCCGGACCCAATTCGCCTTTCATAGCCGGACCGCTGCAGGTTGGCTACTATGACCTGCTCTTGATCGCACCTGCAACAGCAAATACGGTGGCAAAGATCGTCCACGGGATTGCTGATAGCCTGGTTACAAATGTAGTAGCGCAGACCTCAAAGGGAGATACTCCAATATATATACTGCCGGTGGATCAGATACGAGGTAAGATCAAGACCGTAGCCCCCACAGGAAAAACATTTGAACTCAAGATGCGGGAGGTAGATGTATCCAACTCAGAAAAACTTGCACAGATGGAGAATATCACCGTATTAAAACGTCCTGACGAGATCTATGGTATAATAGGAATCTCTTAAGGAATATGGTGAACAGGCAACTGGATAATGAGGTGATATGGCGCGGCGTTAGCCGCAGTTGCGCTTGATTCCTGGTAGTTGTCAGAACGGTTGTGTTCTACGATGACGGGACGAACGCTCTTTAGGAGGTTGACGCCCCAGAGGAAAGTGTTATCCGCACGACAGTCGTTGGAAGAATATAGCATGATCCTGATTCGGCAGGCGATACAATCTGATGAAAGATCGGTTTATGACCTGATCACAACACTTATGGGATTTCCGCTCGGCTGGAAGTCATTTCACGATGTCTTCGTCCGGAATCTCCACTCTAAAAGCGTGCTATATTATGTCGCAGAGAGCGATGGGGCTATTGTTGGTTTCGGAAGTCTGCATATCGAGTTACTGCTCCATCATGTCGGACTGGCCGGGGAGATTCAGGAGCTGGTCGTGCATGAAACAGTTCGCAGCAAAGGTATCGGCGCAGAACTCGTATCGAGACTTATAGAGGAGGCAGAGAAGCGGGGCTGCGTCTCCATTGAAGTTACGACAAGAAAAAGATGGGTTGATGCGCAGCGGTTTTATGAGCGGGTGGGCTTCAAACAAACACATGTGAATTTCACAAAAGCTTTAATAACGCAGGACATCAGTTAAAAGTCATGCCTGATAGAACCGTCTCTGATGTGATAGTTGCCGGGCTCTCTTCCTGGGGCGTGGAATACATCTTCGGGCTTCCAGGTACGACCTGCCTTGGTCTGGTGGATGCGATACGCAGGCAGGAGGGGATGACGTTTGTCAAGGTGCGGCATGAGGAGGCGGCAGCGCTCATGGCATCCGCATACGCCAAGCTGACCGGGAAGGTGGGCGTCTGCTTGACAATAGCAGGACCTGGCGCAACCAACCTGATCACAGGTCTTTATGATGCGAAGATGGATCGTGCTCCGGTTTTAGCCATCACGGGTCAGGTCAAGCTCCAGTATGTGGGACCTGTTAGCTTTCAGGAGATTGATCAGGACGCACTTTTCAATTCCTTCTGTGTCTTCAATAAGACGATAAACTCAAAGGAGCAGACCATTGAACTTGTTACACTGGCTTTGAGGCATGCTCTGGTGGAACGGGGCGTTTCTCACCTCGCAATTCCAAACGACATCCAGAAAGAACCGCTTGAAGCAGATATGGAACCGATGGAAGGGCGGGTTCCGGATTTCAAGATATCGAATACCGGACTGATCGAGAGAGCAGTGAGTTTGATAGAAAAGGCAGAGCGTCCTGTGATAATCGCTGGCTGGGGTGCAAAGGATCAGCGAGATAACTTGATTACGCTCTCCGAAAGAATAAAAGCTCCTATAATAACTACTTTTCGTGCAAAAGGTATTGTTCCTGAGGACTCTCCTCTTTCTCTCGGTGTCCTTGGCGATGTGGGAACCCCGATGGCACGAAGATGTGTCGATGATGCTGACTTACTCATGGTTTTCGGTTCATCTTTTTCCGAGAAGACAAATATCCCGAGGAAAAGGACGGTTCAGGTGGACATTGACCCGATGAATCTTGCGAAAGGTTTTCCGATAGAAATCGCCATTCTGGGAGATTGCGGGGTGGTGATCGAACAACTACTGGATAGAGTAAGAGAACGAGAGACTCAAACTGTATCAGAGGATGTCAGAACCGAGAAGAGAGAATGGTATGCCCGGCTTGAGAAAGAGGCGGACGCAGGGGGGGCGCCTTTGAGGGCTCCGTTCATCTTCAAGGTACTGCGAGAGGTTATAGATCCCGATGCCATCATAACAATCGATGTTGGAGACAACGGCTTCTGGTTTGGAAGAAATTTTCTGATGGAGCGGCAGACGCTTCTGATGTCAGGGTATCTCGCAACGATGGGGTTCGGTCTTCCTGCGGGGGTTGCAGCCAAGCTGGCTTCTCCGGATAGGCAGGTCGTCTGCATCACAGGAGACGGTGGATTTGCCCAGGTAATGGGCGATTTCCTGACCGCGGTAAGGAATAATCTGGATATCATCGTGATAATCCTGAACAACAGTGAGCTTGCGATGATAAGTGTGGAGCAGATGATAGAGGGATATCCGACGTTTGCTACCGAACTTAACAATCCGGATTTCTCGGAGTATGCGATCTCCTGCGGGGGCGCTGGATTCAGGGTAAAAGAGCCGGGAGAGTTGAAGGATGCTCTGGAAAAAGC
The DNA here is from genome assembly GCA_002503595.1 of Candidatus Methanogaster sp. UBA203. Classification (GTDB taxonomy): domain Archaea; phylum Halobacteriota; class Methanosarcinia; order Methanosarcinales; family Methanogasteraceae; genus Methanogaster_A. The sequence continues at coordinate 11,342 of DASC01000127.1, forward strand.
GATGGGTGTGAAGAAACCTGCTATCGTTGATATCGAGACTGATCCAGGGAGATTTTAGTCGGAACAATGAAGATTAAAAGGTATTTAGGATATAAGAGGTGGAATATATGAGAACCATAAACCTGCTCGGCATATCAGGAAGCCCGAGACTCGCATCCACAGATTACGTGGTGCGTGACGCGCTCGATTATGCAAGCCAGAAGTACGCAGCACAAACCGAGTACATAACCCTCCACAGGAGAACGATCGGATTCTGCAATCACTGCGACTTCTGCGTCAGGAAGCGTGAGGGCTGCATCCAGAAGGACGGGATGGAGGAGATCTACGAGAAATTCTCTCTGGCTGATGCCGTGCTTATAGGAACGCCGGTCTACCAGGGGACCTTGAGCGGACAGGTGAAGACGATGCTTGACCGGTTCCGTGCGCTCGTTTCCAAAGATCCGGTGGCACTCCGAAACAAGGTCGGAGCAGCCGCGGCTGTGGGCGGGGACCGGATCGGAGGGCAGGAACTTGCGATCAGGTCGATTCTCGATTTCTACGTGATCAGCGAGATGATACCTGTTGGCGGCGGCTCGTTCGGTGCGAATCTCGGAGGCACATTCTGGTCGAAGGATAAGGGCGCGGAAGGCGTCAGCGCGGATGCGGACGGCATCAAGAGTATGCACAGGACAATCGACCGCCTGATCTCGGTTGCAGGGATGATTCCGGAAGCGAGAGGTGATACGGATGCTTAGAATCGCATGGGGGATCACTGGATGCGGAGATCAGATCGAAGAGACCTTTGGAATCATGAATGACCTCTCGGAGCGTTATGATCTTGATATCAATGTGTATCTCTCCAAAAACGGCGAACTCGTGATGAAGTGGTACAATCTCTGGCACGATCTGAAAGAGATATTCCCGAAAGTGAGTGTTGAGCACGGCGCGAACTCGCCGTTTATTGCGGGGCAGCTCCAGATGGGCAAGTTCGATCTCTTTCTGGTCTGTCCGATGAGTGCGAACACCGCGGCAAAGATTGCACACGGGATTGCTGACTCGCTTCTAACAAACGGCGTGTCACAGGCAGCAAAGGCGAGGATACCGATCTACATCTACCCTGCTGACCAGTACGAGGGTTCTGTCACGACGATACTTCCCGGTGGGAATGAGATGATCCTCTACATGCGGGATGTGGACATCGAGAACGCTGACCGGCTGAAACGGATGCA
>DASC01000127.1:12613-14234 GCA_002503595.1 Candidatus Methanogaster sp. UBA203
TAAGAACATGCTCAATAAGTTGTGGTCGTTTTTTTGTGCAATCATGAGATCACTTTTCTCACCGCAGAGATCGCGGAGAACGTAAAGCAACTCCTCTCTGCGTGCTGCCAACAGCTTTGCTAACGCATCCCGCGGTTAAATTCTCTGCTTTGATCCGTGTCTTCCGGTACTCAGATGTTGACCCTACACTATTGAGCAAGTACCATATTAATCCAGTACAGAGGAAACTTCGGAGAAAGGGTGGCAAGAAACCTCGTAATTGACCGGGGTAACCGCCCCATCTGAGTTCGCATCCGCTGAAAAATTGATATCGGTGTTGTTGGCAGCCATCTGAAGAGCAAGCGTCACGTCCATAGTCGAGAGTGGTTCATCGTGATTGAGATCGCCGCACAATGTTACAACCGTCCTCCTGCCTTCACCGTCGATCCCAATTGGATCCACACCACAGGCAGATGCGTACTGCCATCGTCTTGCGTTTGAAAGTTACGCGAAAATGAAGGCTTAGCCACCTGTTTTTTGTGATGAAATGAACATACGGGGAAAAGATACGGTAGAAAAAAAGAAAAGAACTCAGGCAGAGCCTGAGTCTTCCTGCACATATATATTGTGCCGGTTTATCTCGGGTTTACATTCACGCCTGCCCAGCTTGGGATGATCTCGGTTTCGTCAAGATACGACACGAACGTGTACCTGACTGTTGGGTACGGCTCGTTGACCTGAGTCCCTTTCAGGCTCCCGGGATCATACTTGACGCTGAGGATGTACAACTCTCCGGCTCTCGCACCATTCACATCGATCATCACTGTTCCGGTGGCCGGGTCGAACGTGGGCGTACCTTGTGCGCTGCTCTTACGACAGGCGGTATCCCACAGGATGACCTGCCTGATATTCTGGATCGCAATCGGACCCCATTCGGGGTCGCTGCTGTTGTTGAACTGCTTGACCTCGAATTCGAACGTCGAGTTGGGTGCCGTGATCGCGATGTAGTAGAACATCACACCTTCTGCGACGTTGTTGATCTTCCCATTCTTGACCCCATAGAACAGGTCAGTGAGAGAATCAGCGCCAGCCTTGAAATCGCTGCAGCCTATATTCGTCCGAGTGATCTGGCCTGTCGGAGGCATCTGGTACACCACTGCTGACGCTGTGGCATAGACCGGCTGGCCCTGCGGGCCTAAGCCTGAGGCTGTCGCCGTGTTCTCCACAATGCCAGCAGTGAAGTCAGGGAGAACATCGCTTGGCTTAATCGTGTAGTTGCCGGTGCAGTTGAACGAGTCACCCGGAGCGAGGTCGACAGGCTGCGTGCAATTCAGTGTGCCAAGTAACGGGTCGCTGATGGTGACGTTGTACAGGTTGACGTTACCGTCGTTGGTTGCGACGAGCATGTAGTCGATTACCTGGCCAGCCGCACTGTAGATCGTGGGATATGCGGTCTTGGTGATGTTGATCGACGGATCTTGTGGTACAGTCACCTCTTCATCGTCCGTATCTGTGACGTCACCACCGCTCGGTGGAGTGCCTGTGGCTGTCGCCATATTGTAGATCGATCCTGCATGCACATCTGCCTGTGTAACCGTGTAGGTCGCTGTGCATGTCATCGATGCATCAGGTGCAAGACTTG
>DASC01000010.1 GCA_002503595.1 Candidatus Methanogaster sp. UBA203
AAATGTGGGATGGACGGTGTTTATGTTTCGGGGGTAGAACATTTCACACTGTTTGATAATGCGATAGTCTCAAACAAAGGGCATGGCATCAATTTACACTCTTCTGACAGCAGCCGGATCTACCACAATAACCTCGTGAATAACAGCCCCAATGCTTACGATAGCAATTCTGCCGGTAATGACTGGCATCATCCAATTCTTCTTGAAGGAAACTACTGGTCTGACTACACTGGCATCGATGATGGCAATGGAACTGGGAAGCATGACGTAGTAGGCGATGGAATAGGTGACATGGACCTACCGCATCCTGGTGAGAATTATGACTATTATCCGTTTGTGAACGAGAATTGCTGGACATGGCCAAAATTAAACACCATTCAAGTTCATACAGGCAAAATATCTTATGGCTTGAACAAACCTGTAACCGTATCCTGTATTGTGCAAAATGATACCGGAGTTAATATTTCAGTTGATGATGTAACTGCAAAGATTGTAAAGCCGGATAATTTGACTGAATGGATCACATTATTCGAAGGTTCGACTGGAAATTGTGAGGGAAGCTTTACAAACACATCTTTATTTGGAACATATAATACAACCATCCACGCATACAAAATTGGATATCTATATCCTGTTGATAATAATTCTAAGTTGTGTTTTGAAGTCCTACCAGACCATGACATTGCTGTAACTAATAGACTTGTTGCGAAATAATTTGGAAAAGCCCGGAGAAGGGATATCCGTAAAAAGGAGCAATATGCACGGAGCAATGGACGCCTTAGAAGGCTGTATTTTATAGGATTTTATATCGCAACAAGTCTAATATAGATTCGCCCAGTTACTCAAAAACTAACTCAACACTAATTGTTAATGCCACGATAAGCAATATTGGCTTGAATAACGAATCTGATGTAATTGTTGACTTCGTAGTGGATGGAGTGAAACAGGATGCTGTAATTATAGCCCCTCTTAAGATTAGAAGTCGCACTAATGTGAGCTTTCAATGGACTGCTACATTGGGAAGGCACACTATACTAATATATGCCGAACCTGTGGTTAATGAAACAATAATATGGAATAACAAGCTGGACAAAACGATTGCAATAGCCGATATATGGGTACCTGGTGATTATCCAACAATTCAACAAGCCGTGAATAATTCGACAGTGGGAGACACGATCACTGTAAGAGATGGCACCTACACCGAGAATATAAATGTGGACAAGCGTTTAACGATTCGATCTGAGAATGGTTCTCATTCTACGATTGTTAAGGCATTTGAGGTGACCGCGGATTATGTAAACATCTCAGGATTTACGGTGGGATGGGCAAGATCCGGAAAGGGAATCTATCTCAACGGCGCCGATCACTGCAACATTTCTGATAATACCGCATCGAACAACAACTGCGGCATCTACCTATATTCTTCGTGCAACAACACGCTCATAAACAACAACGCAAGCTCGAACATCGGCAGTGGTTCAAGGGGCAGTGACGGTACAAATGGTGGCAACGGACGTGATGGTTACGGCTACGGCATCTACCTGAATTCTTCGAGCGGCAACACGCTTGCAAGCAACATCGCAAGCTCGAACCGCGGTAGAGGAGGTGCTGGCGGTAAAGGCGGTGGACTCGGTCACGGCGGTAATGGTGGCTACGGCTATTGCTACGGGATCTACCTGTTGGATTCGAGCAACAACGAGCTTGTAAACAATATAGCGAATTCGAACCGCGGCAATGGGGGTAGCGGCGGCGAGTGCCGTGCGACTATCCCTCAGGTTTATGGCGGCTATGGTGGCAGTGGTCGTAGTGGATATTGCTACGGCATCTACCTACAAAATTCGAGTAACAATACGCTTGCGGGCAACACCGCGAACAAAAACAGTGGCAGAGGGGGCGGGGGTGGTAGAGGACATGCGGAGTGTAGGAGTAATGGCGGCAACGGTGCCAGTGGTTATTGCTACAGTATCTGCATATCATCTTCAAGAGGTAACACGCTTGTAAATAACAACGCAAGCTCGAACAACGGTTATGGGGGCGACGGAAATAGTGGCTACTATGGTGGTCATGGTAGGGCTGGTCATTGCTACGGTATCTGCATATCATCTTCGGGCGAAAACACACTCACAAAGAATATCGCGAACTCGAACAGCGTCTACGGCGGTGATGGTGGCCGCGGATACATCGATCGCCCTGGTGGTGACACCCGCCCCGGTGGTGGCGGCGGCGATGCATGTAGCTACGGCTTCTACATGAAGAATTCAAACAGCAACACGCTCACAGAGAATACTGCGAACTCGAACAGCGGTCGCGGAGGCTGGGGCGGCGAACGCATCGGTGGTAGTGGTGATGGCTGTGGCTACGGTTTCTACATAGTATCTTCGAGTGAGAATATATTCACAAAGAACATCGCAAACCTGAATAACGGTAAAGGTGGGAAAGGTGGGAAAGGTGGCATGATCGGTCCCGATGGCAGTGATGGCTATGGTAGCGGCATCTATCTGTTGTCTTCGAGTTACAACACACTCACAAAGAACACCGCTAACTCGAACACCGGAAACGGTGGCGATGGTGCCGCCGGACAACTTGGTGGTGATGGTGGTGATGGCTACGGATACGGCATCTATCTGGAATCTTCAGGACACAGCACTCATGCGGGCAACACCGCAAGATCTAACCGCGGCTATGGTGGCAGTGGTGCCGACGGTCTCTACGACGACGGGAGGGTGGTCACGGCTACAGCTACAACCAACCATGGAATGATCCACCACCGCTGCAAAAAGGCGACCTCAACTCTGACGGCCAGATCACCCCTGCCGACGCCGCGATCGCGCTCCGACTTGCAGCCACCGGCGCACAAAACCCCGCGGCAGACGTGAGCGGTGACGGGCAGGTCACATCCCTCGACGCGCTCATGATCCTGCAAGCCGCAGCCGACACGATAGAATTATGACCGAGCGGACGCGAAGAAAGAGCATGAAAAGAATTGGATTCCATGATAGGGAAAAGGAGCTCAAAGAGTTCACAAACATTCTGGACTCCGAACCATCCCTGATCACCTTCGTCTACGGACCGATAAACTCCGGAAAGACCGCACTGGTCAATCATCTGATCAGCCGCCAGCTGCCAGAGGAGTACGCCCCATTCTATATCAACCTGCGTGGGAGATTCATCACCGGTTACGAAGACTTCCTAAATGTGTTATTCGAGATCGATGAGGGTGGTGTAATCGACAATATCAGTGAGTATGCAGCATCAATACTCAAGGATCTGAAGATTGTTAGCGGAATTCCGATACCGCTGAATCTGTTTGAACAGATATTCGAGAAGAAAGATAAAAGTAAAGACATGTTCAGATACATCGAACGTTTCTTTATGGAGATCTCAGAGAAACGCGTGCCGGTGCTGATCATCGATGAATTACAGGTGATCGGGGATATGAAGATCGATGGGCTCTTGATTTACAAATTATTCAATTTTTTTGTGCGGCTTACAAAAGAGTTGCATCTGGCACACATATTCGTGATTACTTCCGATTCACTCTTTCTCGAGCAAGTTTACAGTGAGGCGATGCTGGAAGGCAGGTGCAGGTATCTCCTGGTCGATGATTTTGATTACGAGACAACAGCCACGTTTTTAGGGGGGCATGGTTTCACTGGTGCCGAGAATGCGTTGGCGTGGGAATATTGCGGCGGAAAGCCGGTGTGCCTGGTTGAATTGGTGAACGCAAAACAAAGCAGCGGGAGTATCGTGGAGATGTCAGAAAGAATGCTTAACGAAGAGGTGAGCAGGCTCATATTCATGATGGCACGAAACAGAGAGAGAAAGAACGATATTGTTGAGACGCTATCGATCTTTGATTCTGTTGAAGAGACAAAATACTCTGATAGCATGGATCTCGATCTATTAAGCTTTCTGGTGAAGCAAAACATACTTTTCCTTGATCCGGTCGAGAGAACGATCAAGCCACAATCACAACTGAGTCTGCTTGCGATACGGGGGGTGTTGAAGGATGTGTAGCTGGAAATATCCGTCCATGATGCTGCTGGTGGCTGCGGCACTCGTGGCGATGCTCGCGTATGCAGGTGCGGCGGCTGGAGCGATAACAATATGAAGGTACCGGTCGCTACAATGGTGCTGGCAGTCCTCTTTGCGACCGCGGCAGCACGGGCAGGCGGCGGCGGAAGCAGCAGCACGGTTGAACTCCACTTCGATGCTGCAGCTTACATTCCGCACGTGTTTTTGTAAGAAGATCTATTTTTGCAAATGGTGAATAGTGGCTACTGATTATGATTTTAGGTTTTTGAAGATAATTGCTTTATTATAATGTATATTTTTACATAACCATGTAAAGCATCCCCTGTTGAAATTGAATAGGTTGTGCCACTACAATATAAAAATAATATTTTTTGGATATTCAAAACCGTTATCAGTAGAAATTATGAAAAATGGATGGTGACCTGCGGAATGTCAGCTGCAGATCTATCTTTCGACAAATATGATGGCTACGACCTGATTTCAGTGCCCGGATGCAGATTCACACGAGAAATAGGCAAACCAGCGCTCCCTGCAAAGAGTGTCTTTGTCGCCCTACCAGCGAATAGTGAGCTGACCGGGATCGAGGTCGTCTCATGCAGGACGAAGACGCTTCCCGGCGAGTACATAATTCTGCCGGCGCGGCCCCCTATCCCGACGATGGCTGGCGCCGCAGCAGGGTTCGTGCCGCCAAGCTCTGTATACGATTCTTCGGATATGTATCCTGACGCTGTCTGCGGCGGGGCGAGTGTTGGTTCGCTGCGCGGGTATAAGATACTCAGTTTTCGCGTCTTTCCGTTGCAGTATACCCCTGCCGAGCGGAGACTGATCCTGCACAAGGAGATCATCCTCGATGTGAGATACGAAACGTCGCGTTATGCATCCGCCGATGCGGGTGATGTGGGTTATGCGGGTGATGCAGCTGATGTGGGAATGACCGGGCGAGAAGACGACGAGTTCTACCGTATAGCGGTTGGGTTGGTTGCAAATCCGGATGACGTATCGAGAGCGATGCCAACAACAAAGATTATCACGGAAGATCGTATCATGCCGCTTTCGGAGTCCACACTTCCTGAGGGGGATGCCGAGTACGTGATCATCACGAGCGATTCACTCGAAGACGAGTTCCAGCGACTTGCAGACTGGAAGACGAAGAAAGGCGTCCCTGCAACGGTCGTTAATACCTCGTGGATCGAGGACAGTTACACTGGTACCGGAGTCGATACGCAGGAGAGGATACGGAATTTTATCAACGATGCGTACACGGCATGGGGCACGAAGTGGGTGTTACTCGGCGGGGATATAGGCATCATCCCGTGCCGGGGCGGGTACGGGTGGGTTAATGGCTCGGCAGCGATAGCAGAGGAGTCGTATGAGGATAAAGCGATACCTGCTGATCTCTATTACTCTGATCTCGATGGTGACTGGGATTCCAACGGAAATATTACTTATGGCGAGGTGAATGACAGTGTTGATCTGTATCCAGACGTCTTTGTGGGAAGGGCTCCAGTGGATTCTGTTGCAGAGGCAAGGACGTTTGTAGACAAGACCCTCATGTACGAGAAGAACCCGCCTCCGAATTATACGCGGGATATCCTGTTTCTTGCAGAATATCTTGATGCTGAGACCGATGGTGGGGATACGAAGGACATGATCGAGGCGGATTGCATGCTCGAGAACTTCAGTCTCGTCAAGTTATACGAGCGATATGGTAACCTGCGCAAAGGTTCTGCGATGGACGAACTTAACCGCGGCTGCAACATCGTCAACCATATAGGGCACGGAGGGTACAGCGGTTTCAGTGTTGGTTCCGGATGGATCGGTCGTTCTGATGTTAGTAGTCTGACAAATTCGCCGAGAAATTTCATATTATACACCATATCTTGTCATTCGAACAATTTTGAGATGGATTCGGTGTCAGAGCGTTACATGAATAACGAAGACGGCGGATCTGTCGGATACATCGGAAACAGCCGATACGGATGGTACGATCCCGAACTTCCGCCCGGAGAGGGTCCCTCCGACCTATACGATCGGGAATTCTTCAACATAACCTTCAACGAAAGCGCATACCGTCTCGGAGAGATGGTCGGGTACTCGAAGGTGAGATACATCCCTGATTCACAGGAGGAGGGGGATGCGATGCGATGGCTCCAGTACGCAATAAATCTCCTCGGAGATCCAGAACTTCCGATCTGGACCGAGACGCCGAGAAACTTCTTAATCTCGATGCCGTCACAGATCCCTGTCAGGAAGCAGACACTTGCGATCAACGTATCGGAAATCGGTCACGATCACGGGTCGGTTCAGGTCCGGAATGCTACTGTCTGCATCCTGAAGAGCGGTGAGGTTTATGAGGTCTCACAGACGGACGCATCAGGATTGGCTGAGTTCACGATCGATCCGGATGCCGGGGAGTTGGACGTCACGGTCACGAAGGAGAATTACCGTGTTTACGAGGGCGTGATCGATATCTATTCTCCGGACATCTATGTCAACACGACTGGCTGGTGGCGTGATAGTGATACGTTCAATGCGAACGGGACGCCGATACAGTCGGCGGTCGATGGCGGATGCCGGTGAAACAATCTTTGTCCGGAACGGGAGTTACACCGAGAACGTGCACGTGGACAAGACGCTCACGCTCCAGGGCGAAGGCGCGGACGTGGTGGCTGTGACCGCGGCATCGAGTACGGATCACGTCTTCGAGGTGAGTGCTGACCGGGTGAATCTCTCAGGGTTTGCGGTGCGGGGGACAACAGGCGACTATGTGGCTGGTATTTGTCTTGTCGATGCCGATCATTGCAATATTTCGGATAACATCGTATCGAACAACAACCGTGGTATCAACCTGACTGGTTCGAGCAACAACACGATCTTTCACAATGATATTGTAAACAATTCCGTATATGACAGCAATCCGGCAAATAACGACTGGCACCACCCGGTTCTTCTCGAAGGTAACTACTGGTCTGATTACACCGGCGTCGATGATGGCAGCGGAACCGGCAAGCATAGCATATCTGGCGATGGGATTGGGGATACCTTAATACCACATCCTGATGCCGGTTATGATGATTATCCGTGTATGGAACGGTGTAACCCGCAGCTGAAAGGCGACCTCAACCACGATGGTAAACTCACGTCCGCGGATGTCCTGATCGCACTCGAAATCACAGTCAGCGGAAAATATCTGTTAGAGGCGGACATAGACGAAAGCGGCTACGTGAACGCGATAGACGCACGCATGATCATGCAGGCGGCGGCTGGAGTGATAGATTTGTAGCACGAAGGGCACAACGTCTCATTGACATCTGGATGAATCGCCATCGTTCAAAAAGTCCCGAAGGCGTATGAAGAAGCATCGCCAATGCAAACCCCAAACACGGAGTTGTTGCGTAAGTTGTTCGCGCCGGTATCAGTGTCAATTATTGCCAGCTTGTAAAGATCAGGGCGAACAGGATATTACCGATCAATCATACTCCCGCCACGTTCTCCCGCACTTCGTGCACCTGAAGAATCTGGTCTCGCTCTCGTCTGCTGACCGCAATTGCCGCAGCCACCAGTAAGCGGTGTCGTTTCCGCATTCCTCGCACCGTGCATGTGTGGTCGGCAATCCTGTGTCTGATTGTCCTTCGAGAACTGCAATCGTCTTCTTTGCATGCCGTTCAACAGATAAAACGGATTTATCGTCTTGTTTCTCCGTTGTAAATCCACAGCGTCTGCACACCAGTGCGCCATCCTTCAACACCATCATGGTGCCGCATTCCGGACAAAATTCCATAACACCCTCCTTTGCTTGCTTATATAATAAAGGTGTCTGATGGGTTGCCAGCCCCGACCCAACCATAACACTTAAGTATCTGGGAATTATACAAAGCTATCATCAAATAAATCCAATTATTAAAATCGCAGAGGACAGGTAATTGTAATGGCGTGGCAGTTGAGTGTTGTTATCATCCTTTCCACTTTGATTATGCTTGCATTCTACTTTCTGGCTTTCGTACCAGAGGAATGCCGCAGAAAGAAGCGTGGATATACAGCAAGGCAGTTGATAAACGGGTACTGGCCCTACGTACTGTCAGCCGCCGCCGTGTATGGGCTGATGCAGGCGCAGTTTCCGATACAGCGGGAACTGAACCTGTTTGTGAACTATGACTGCACCCACTATATCGAATATATCGAAGGAGATATGGTTGCGGTTTTCCAGAGCCATGCATATCCCGCGCTCACGTATCTGATGACGTTTGTGTATCTGGTACTCTTCTCATCGGTTATGATCTTCACATTCCTTGTACTTGCATATACGGAGCAGATGAGGGCACTAAAATGGTTTTCTATCGTTTTCGTTCTCAATTATCTGATCGCGTTCCCGTTTTACCTGCTCTTCCCGGTCAAGGTCACAGGTTACGCATTGTCTGGCATCCAGCCGCTCATGTACGAACTGCATCCGATGATCTATGAAGGCATCACCATCGTAGATCCTCTCGACAACTGTTTCCCGAGTCTTCATGCAGCACTCGTCTTCAGCGCGCTGCTGGTCATCAACACAACCGATCTTCGCAGGTACACGGCATTTCTGGCATTCACATTCCTTACAATCGTCTTTGCCACGCTATATCTCGGGGTGCACTGGGCGACAGATATTGTGGCTGGCATGATGCTCTCATTCTTCACATTCTACATCGCAAAACACTATGGCGAGCCGATCCTTAACTATATGAATAATGTTGCTGTACGGTTTGAGAAGTTGATCGGTGTTGAGGAGACTGTTGTCTGCACCGCATGTGCATGCAATATCGCGATCGTGCCGCATCTGCGATCTGTGAGATGCCCGCAGTGCGGTGCGGTGATCGAGCACAGCGTACTGTGACTGTGCCGACCATAACCTTATTAACCAGAGACTCGCCAGTTCCACTAATGAAGGCAATAAACATACTCTTAATCACAATCGTCGGCATCTCGCTTCTGATGGCTGGATGCGTTGATGATGAACTTACCTCCGAACAGGTTGAGCAACAGATGAGGGCACATCAGGACAGCGTGCGTGACATTAGCTACACGATAACCATGGCAAGCAACAACGAGACCATGGTCATGGACTATGCCTACAAACATCCGAACATGATTCGGGTGGAATACAAGGAACCCTTTGAAATAGCCGGGCAGATCATGATTTCAAACGGTACACATGGGCAGATGTACGATCCTATCAGGAATTTAGTCAGAGTAGAGGCCATTCCAGAGTATGCGCAAAGAAACGCATCCATGAATGCTCAGCTCATCGAGGAGGTTCTTGATACATGTGTAATTGTTCCGAATGGAACGGGACCCGTTCTGGGACATAGGTGTTACAGAATCACAGCAACTCCAAAAGAAACGGGCATGCGCATACCCATATTAATGGAGATGTGGTTCGATAAATGGAGCTGGATGCCGGTGAAGATCGATACATACCAGAACAATGAACTGGCTATGAGCATGGAGTATCGGGACATAAAGCTAAATACCAATATCCCAAACAGCACATTCGAATTCGAGATACCGGAAGGCGCAACCGTCGAATTTACGGAAGAGACGGAGACACCTGTGACTATGACCATCGAAGAGGCGCAGGCAGAGGTCTCGTTTGAGATCAAGGAGCCAGTGTATCTGCCGCCGGGTTACGAGATGGCGAGTGTCAGGGTTGCCCCTGTTTCGGCATCCGAGGACGGCGTGATCCTTGTATACTCCAATGCTACCGATGGAAATGCTCTATCAGCACAGCTCACAGCGGTTCAACTGGTCGAAAGTGCATACAACGAATCCGCAGAGCCGATGGCGTCACCTGAAGGCGATAACGAGACGATCACGGTTGGCGACGGATACGACTGCACGATGACGACGATGGAAACGCCATTTGGCAAGACCGTGGTGCTTCAGTGGAATGATAGTGCGTGTGATTACATGCTTGCAGGCTCGCTTGACCGGGAAGAGATGATCAATATCATAAACTCGATCTGATCGGCTCAACGCCAGTGTTGGGTCGGTTCCACCGGAGGTTTATCATGACCGACACAATCAGAAAATCCAATGAAATCGCTATATCCTGTTGTGGTAAAATCGAGTCCACACAAGCGGTAAAAGTCACCGGATTTAACCACAGAGGGCACAGAGAACACAGAGTTTTTAAACCGATCCTCTGTGTCCCTCTGTGTCCTCTGTGGTTGTATTTCCTACTGATGTCATTTATGTCAGTCGCAGTGTTGTGCATCCAACTGATCATTACAGAAATCGCTATATCTATAAATTTTGCCGCAGAGCACGCGGAGAACGCAGAGGATCGGATCGGTCTTAAAACTCTGCGATCTCTGCGGTGATAAAACACTCGGATTTTTAGACAGTGCCATCATGACCATCTACGAACTCGGCGAGACCGCGGTCGTCAGAGCGATCATCCGGAATCTGGATATCGAATTTGAGGACTGTGCCGTAATCGATCTTGCAGATGCCGAATATCTGGTTGCAACCACGGATATGTTCCACCGGACGACCGATTTTCCAGAGGAGATGAGCGCATGGCAGGTCGGATGGATGTCTGCGGCAGGCACCTTAAGCGATATCGCCGCGATGGGCGCGCACCCCTGTGGACTGCTCGTATCGATCGGGCTTCCTGACCTTCCGCCGGCATTCGTGAAATCGATGATCAGGGGATTAAGTGCTTGTGCACGCGAATGCGGCACAGCTATCATCGGCGGGGACACGGATTCGCATCAGGAACTGACGATCTCTGGAACTGCGCTTGGACGTGTGCGAAAGGATCAGATCCTCCGGAGGCGTGGCGCGCAGGTCGGTGATCTGGTCTGCGTCACAGGACACCTCGGAACCGCAGGCGCCGGCATGAGAGCACTGGAATTGGGGCTGGCTGCGGATGATCCGGTTGCGGTAAAGAAATTATTCGAGCCGATTCCACGCATAGCCGAGGGGATATCGCTTGCAGAGTCGAAAGCGGTCACCTCGATGATGGATAACAGCGACGGGCTTTCCGTATCGCTCTATCAACTGGCAGAGGTGAATGGATGCGGGTTTACGATACATGCAGACTCGCTTCCGGTGCTGCCGGGACGGGACACTGGCCAGGATCTCGATCTGGCACTCTATGCTGGCGGGGACTTCGAGTTGCTCTTCACGGTTGCGCCGGAGAGACTTGTGGATGCCAGGAATGCGTGTGAACTAACCGTTATCGGGGAGGTGACGTCGGTGGCAGGGGGGATAACCCTTGATAGAACGAGAGAGATCGAGCGAAAAGGTTATCGATCATTATGATGCCAAAATATAATTATGCTCACGATAGCCAATGTCTCGAGGGTCTTTGAATCAGAGAGCGGACCGGTCGAAGCGCTTCGGAATATCAATCTTGAGGTCTTTGACAAGGAGTTTCTCTGCTTTATCGGCCCGTCCGGATGCGGCAAGACGACACTCCTGCGGATCGTTGCCGGGCTGGATCAACCAACCTCCGGAGAGGTGCTCCTTGAGGGCAAGACGATAAAATCGCCAGACCCGGAGCGGGGCATGGTATTTCAGGAGTATTCGCTATTTCCGTGGAGAACGATAATCGATAACATCGCTTTCGGGCTGGAGATGAAAGGGGAGCCAGCGGAGGAGCGGCGCAGAATCGCGCTGAAATACCTGGAACTGGTCGGGCTGGAAACGTTCGAGCGCAGTTATCCGTATGAGCTTTCAGGAGGGATGCGGCAGCGGGCTGCGATTGCAAGGGCGCTTGCGAACGATCCGAAGGTGCTCCTGATGGATGAGCCGTTCGGATCGGTCGATGCCCAGACAAGAAACTTCCTGCAAGGCGAACTGCTGCGGATATGGGGGGAAACGCGAAAGACTGTGCTCTTCATCACACACAGCATCGATGAAGCGGTCTATCTCGCTGACCGGGTGGTCGTGTTATCTGCAAGACCCGGGCAGATCCGCGAGATCATAAAGGTCGATCTCGAGAGACCGCGACTGAGGACGAGCGTTGAAGTGAATGTGATACGCGAGCGTCTCTTAGGCTTGCTCGGGGAAGAGCAGGCACGGGGATGCGGCGAGACGGTATGCTGGACTGGCATCTGATCGAACCTGCTCAATAACGGTTGAGTTTTTGGTAGTGGCACAATCTACGATAGTTTATCACAACATGCAGAATAAGCAAATGTGAGAACGGGTGGCTTGATGAAATCCGCGTAATCCGCGTTAATCAGTGGCTAAAAACTTTTGTCAGCCACTGACTGCGACAGCAGCGGCGAAGCCATTAACACAGATGAACGCTGATCACTGGTCTTTTGGTGTGTGTTTAGCGAGGCTAAAAAACCACAAGATTTCACGAGATTAACACAAGAAGATGATGGTCTTTCTCGTGGAAATCTGTGTAATCTTGTGGTTAGCTAAATATATGCCATTAACTATCATGGATTGGTACACTGCCGAGTTTTTTGGTATTCTCACCGCAGAGAACAGAGAGCCCCCACTCCTTTTTCTCCACGTACTTCTGACTCACCGCGCGGACTTTGCAACCCGCTCGAGGCTCTGCTTCTGGTTGATCGAATAACTCCTCACATCATACGATGCAGCAGCCATGATCTCATCGGCGAGACTCGTTATCATAGATCGCTTGCTCTTGAATGCGGAACGGCGCGCCCCTTCGGCGATGAACCGTAGAGCAATATCCACTCTGCGCTGGGGCGATGTATCAACAGCCTTCGGCACAGCGATCCCACCGTATTTGAGACGGACAACCTCCTCCCGGGGTCCTGCATTGGCGACGGCATCGACGAGAGCCTGGGCCGGGTTCTGCCCGGTCTTCTCATTGATGATATCGAATGCGGATACGACGATGCTGTAAGCACGCTGCTTTTTACCTGTGTTCGCCGCTTTCTGCATGATCCTGTTGATCAGCCGTTCAACGATCGGTACACTGGACTTGTTGAACTGCTGACTGCTGTGTTTTCCGCCGGTATGGAGCACGATTCTCGGACTGAGATCTACATACCTCCTGATGCCCATATCCTTAGTTTCGACCTCTGAGAGGTCCCATTTGCCAAATAACTTATCCATCTGATCACCTGATTGGTTTCTCTCTCCGTCCGATCACCATCTCGTGAAGCGTCACGTCGTTTACAGCGGTCACCTTGAATCTGACACCAGGCAGGTCGCCCATGGAACCTGACATCATTCCGCCGATACGCTCGACCGTCACCTCGTCGTGCTCGTCGATGAAATTGATCGCGCCATCTCCCGGACAGAACGCGGTAACCTGCTTTCCATTCTTGATTAGCTGTATCCGGACGCACTTCCTTATCGCGGAATTTGGCTGCTTTGCCTCGACCCCGACCTTCTGAAGCACAATCCCTCGCCCCTGCGGAGCACCGCTGAGCGGATCTGCTTTGATATTCAGGCGGAGAGCGCGGCTGCTGTAGTTACGATCACTCCATCTGGATTTCTTTCGGTCTTTTTGTAGTTTGCGAGCTGCATATTTTCCTTTGCCCATGTTATTCCTCCTCTCTTGATCTCGAACTTAAACCTTATCTGATGATCACGTCGTCGATGTTATGATGCCGCTGCGCGAGCATCCGCATCTTTTCGATGTTTCTGCCATCCCTGCCGATCGCAAGCCCCTTCTCGTTCGGGGGAACGTCCACATACACGATCCGCCTTCCGCCGCGCAGCACCCGTTCGACCCCAACCACCTTCGCTGGCTGCGCCGCGTTCTTCATAAACGTTTCGAGGTCGTCGGTATACTCCACAATCTCAACTGGCTTGCCGAGGGATTTTTTGACCCTGTTGATGTGTTCGCCGTTTCTGCCGATCGCAAGCCCCATGTCGCCGGTTCTGACCACATACAGTACCCGATCGCCTTCATCGATGCAGTCTCGTGCCGTAGCTCCTGTGAGACTCTCGAAGAGCGCGATGTACCTGACACCTTCTGTGGTAAGTCTGATCTCACCCACGCTTATCCCTCGATCCCGGATGGTGTCTCTACCGCTTCTGAGAGCTCCAAGGTTTCCAACGTCTCAAGAGTTTCAGAAGTTTCCGGTGTCTCTTCGGGTTCGAATATCGTCAGGATCCCTGAATCCCCGGGATCGAGGATGGTTAGCGCAGCAATGTTAAACGGCTTCCCGCACGCAATGCCGAGGTCAATGCCCATCCCAGGGTATTCTATAATCGCGGTGTTGGAATCCTGTATCTCCGCCCTCATACGAGCGGGGCAGTTTGCAGCAAGCACAACCGTTGTATCGCTGTTATTTTTTACGGCATCCCTGCTTACGTTTGATCCGATGAGAACCTTGCCGGATCTAATTGTTTTTCTCAGTGCTTTATTTAGATCGATGTCCATTCATTTCAACTCTTTTTTTTTGAACTGTGGTTTTATTGAGAAGACTGGTGTGTCACTCTATTTATGCGTTTGGTGTGCATCCACAGCCGCCGCAACAATTCTGGCAACTCCGTGCTGATCCCAGTTTCCTGAGTTGATCACGAGGTCATATACCCTCGAATCATCGACATCGATGCCGTAATACTTCTCATATCGCGCGGCTTCGCATAACTCCCGCTCCCGGATCTCTGTAGCTGCATCCGAAAGTGATGTCCCCTCGCGATGCGAAACCCGCGCTGCCCGAACGTCCTGCGGTGCTGTCACGAATACAGCAAGATCAGGCTCTGCCATCCATGCCGAGAGCCTGCCCTCGAGAATCACATCCGCAGCCTCACCTCTCGCATCCGAGGCGATCTCCTTCTGGAACCGGTCGATCTCCCGGTCGATCTCCTCGTTATCTAAGGCGGATGCTCCAAACTCCTCAAGCGTCAGTCCCCTCTCTTTTGCCATCTTCCGGAAGATGTCGCCTGCCGAGACAACCTCGACACCGATGCGTCTCGACAGGATCGCGGATACCGTGCTGGTTCCGCTTCCGGGCAGTCCACTTATCGTGATGATCATTAGTATCCGGATTGTCTCATGGATATTTAGCCATATCGGGAGTAAGGTGTTCGAAGATACTCTGGTTAGTGGTGGGTTGTCAAACTGGACACAATCGAAATCTCCGTACTTCCGCAGTTATGCTACTTATTTTTGTGAGATTTTAGACTGTCGAATTCATGTCAATCTCATTAATATTCAATAATTCAAGTTTTTTCTCGCAAGAAATGATTATTCTTGGATCTTTCATCTCCTTGCCGATTCCCAGCGCGTTTTCATAATACTCGATCGCTTTTTCGACCTGCCCCAGATCGCCGTAAGCACTGCCGAGATTTCCGAGCCAAACTCCTTCGCTGCGTCTATCACCAATTTCCCTTGCGATCATCAGCGCATCTTTGTAATACTCGATTGCTTTCTCGACCTGCCCCAGATCACTGTATACTAGCCCGAGATTTCCGAGCCAAACTCCTTCGCTGCGTCTATCACCAATTTCCCTTGCGATCATCAGCGCGTTTTCATAATACTCGAT
>DASC01000001.1 GCA_002503595.1 Candidatus Methanogaster sp. UBA203
TAATGATAACAATTTAGAGATAATCGTTGGATCTACCGAAGGTTATCTCGATATCTTCAGTGGCAGTGGCTCTTTAGAGAAGAGGTATGATCTCGGAGGAATCGTAGAAAACCCTGCAATTGGAGATGTGGATGATGATGGCAAGGCAGAGATCGTCGTAAAGAACGGTGTCATCGGCTCGCGGTCATCATCATTGGAGGACGGTGGTGGTGTGATTCATACTGAAACTTCGCCCCCAAAAGCTAATAGTGGTTTGATCCATGCAAAAACCGAAATTTTCAAGCCCTACAATCGCTCTTCTCCCTCGAAAACCAGCAGCGGGGTGATCTGGTACAATCACTTGCCCATCGTTATAGATACATCGATTAATGCCACATATCTTCTTACAACTACCGTTCATGCTTCTGATTTCGAGTCGAATGCCGTACTGGTCTTAAGCGGTCCGGATCCGGATCTTGTGGTGGCTACATCTGATATCTCATTCGATCCGGTTTCCCCAACTACAGCGGATATCGTTACGATAACTGCCACTGTTCACAACCAAAGAGATGATTCATTCACGAACAAACCGTTCAAAGTCTCCTTTTATGATGAAGAGAATCTAATCAGAGATGATTTGATTGTGGGGTCGATACCACCCGCTGGAGAGGTGAATGCGAGTGTTGAGTGGTATCATCCAGGCACTGGAACGCATAACATATCCGTGATCGTTGATTCCGGGCATTCGATACCAGAGACCGATGATACCAATAATGGGGCGGAAAAGGAAGTTGTCGTTGTTCCGGCAACCATCCATACTGTGGATGCGGTGCTTGCTCTTCAGATGGCTACTGGTAGTAGTCCTGCCGATCCGGCAGCGGATGTGAACTCGGATGGGGCGGTCACCTCGCTTGATGCGCTTTTGATGTTACAGTACTGCAAAACACAATAAAAGAGGTTTTTTGGGGCTGATGAGTTAATCAAACGGCGGTTCTGACGTGGATTGCCCCGTTTATTTCAACTGGAGAAGTGTAGCTGCCTGCAGGTGAATGTGAGCCGCAACAATCGCTATTAAATACCACCGCACCAAATTCACACCATCATGCTCTTGCCAGACGCGGTCACATTCTCCAGAAACGTCTTCCTGCCTATCACAAACGTCTGCAGGAACCAGTGCCGATACTGCGGATTCAGGCGCGATCCGGCGCATCCCGAAGCGAACCTGATGACTGTAAGCGAAGTTACTAAGGGGGCACCGAAAAATAAAGTAGCAAAGTTATTCGGTGACCATCCACATCTCTGGCATTCATGTGATTCGTTTATTCGTGATCTCCTAATGCTGTTTTTGTCCCGATTTTATCACGAATGCCACGAATGGGCAAATGCCACGAATTTTGACAGGTTATTTTTCGGCGAGCACTAAGACACTCGAGGCAGGCAGGCAGGATGCACCGAAGCCCTCTTCACGTTTGGGGAAATGCCAGAGGAGCACTCACTATTCAAGGAATGGATCGAGGATATCGGATACTCAAGCGTAATCGATTATCTGATCGACCTCTGCGAGATCGCGATCGAATACGGGATGCTTCCGCACAGCAATCCGGGTGTAATGGCTTCCCGTGATATCAGACGGGCTTTAGCCGCTTAATGCAAGTATGGGGCTGATGGCAGGGTCTACGCGTTCACCGAGATTGTGGCCGGCGATCCCAGCCACGGCGGTGCGGTCAATGTAGCAGTGTGGTGATCGCTCTTTAGGGGGGAGTCCGCGGCGAATGGCTGGAAATACGGGTGAGGGTGGTGGGAGTATACGGTTAGAATAGATACGACAAATCCTGAAGTGCCGGTGGTATTATCGTCAACGCATCCTGATGCGGGTGTTGATGTGCTGAGGGGCAAAAGGTTTAAGTTAGATGTGTATGCGTGACTAAATGCTACAAAAAGAAGAAGGTGAATAACATGAATAGCAGAACCACCATATTGATGTTGTCCGCAGTGGTGATCGCTGCGGTATTATCAGGATGCGTTGAAGAATTATCGGATCACGGAATTGAAACAGTAGATCCGACGCCGCAACTGAATGTGACGCCGAGTGCAACGCCCGTATCAAAGGTAACGCCAAGTCCGTTACAGATACCCGCGCTAGAAGCAACACCGCCGATATCCGCTATGGCATTGAGCAATTACCCAAAACTTTTTGGAAAGGATGTGATAATCGTAATCGGAGAGAGCGCTAACAAAACTCTTGAATACCGGGGAAGAACATCTCCTCGGTACCCACATCTTACATGGATGATTGGAGGTTCCGAGACAATAGCCAAAAACTTGTACAACCTCACAGGGAATACACCTGTGATTAAAACTGATGCAGAGCTTACAGAGCGCGATAGAACAGAGTGCAACCTAATTCTTCTCGGAAATCCCCTTCAAGTAGCGGTTGAAGGACGCCCTCCTGATGCAAATACTGTAATCACTGAAATATATGAATCAAATCCCTCTATGAAAAAGGTGACCCGCGAGTACCCGGGACGGTGGAAAGGAGTATTGGAACTTTTTAAAAACCCATGGAATCCGGAAAAGCATATATTAATCGTCTCCGGAAGTGAAGATCGTGGAATAAAGGCTGCGCTTGCAAAGTTGGAAGAAATCCATGAGATAAACGAAACCTGCATTGTTGTGGAGTGTGAGAGCGAACAGAAGGAGGTTCACCATGAGATTGACACAACACCGGCATTGGCAGGATTATTAGAACCTTATATTTCTAACATAACGATGGAGGATATCGGTTTTGAAGTTACGAAAACAAAGGAGGTACGTTCCTTGACTGGTATTGGTAAACCAAATGTTCCTTTTCTCATTAAACACTTTAAAATCCCAGGAAATTCATACGTGGGGTTGGTAAACGTTGCTTTTAAGAATCCTGTTGAAATTAACAATATATTTATAAAACCTGTACAACCAGCGGTGATGGGCAGTGCTGATGATTATCACTGGTTAAATTACACACCACCCCCCTATACGATCGACAACGAAACATACGCATCGCATGAATTATACCCTGGAATAGAATATAAATATTGGCCATATACTGATGATGGGATTCAAGAAGGTGAAGTATTGATTCACATCTTCCCTATTCAGTACATCCCGGCGGATCGGAGGATCATCGCATACAAAAATGCAACAGTTTCAATATTTTATCGTGTGCCTGTACCGGAGGACGACTATTCATGAGAAATATGACGGGTTTAATCACGGCGATCACGGCCCTTATTTTCTTACTCAGTACTGGCATAAGTGCAGCAGAGGATTGCGAGTGTATTATCATAACGCATCCGAATTTCGTTGGTGAGTGTGAAATACTGGCTGATTGGAAAACCAATACTGGAATCTCCACAAAGGTCGCTGATACGACATGGATAAATAACAATTTTGCAGGATTTGACGGTAATGACCTTCAGGCAAAGATTAAGGATTATATATATTATAGCCATGATCGGGATGATACAATGTATGTGATCCTCGCTGGCGATGTTGATCGCGTGCCAACGAGGTATGCATACGTGAATGATAGCAATCAAGGAGATGGAAAATACGTACCATGTGATCTATATTATGCCGATATCATCTTTCGTGACGGTATGGGCACTCACTCTCACTGGGATCCAAATGGCGATGGGTTATATGGTGCAATGGGTCCCGATTTGGCGGTCAATGATACGCCTGATATGAGACCTGATGTGTCTATAGGAAGACTCCCAGCCAGTAGCAAAGCCGAGCTAAACACGTTGATAGACAAGATAGTAAAATATGAAATCAATGCATACGATCCCGACTGGGTTAAAAAAACAACACTGATCGCAGATGATGGATGTTTTAGTGATTTCGAAGATTTTAAAGATCAAACAGAGCAGTATTTCACAGACTGGGGCGTTCCGCCATCTGATATTCAAAAGTTATACGGAGCTTCCTGTGCTGCAGAGAATGTACAGGATGCGCTAAATGGAGGGCGAAGATTTGTGAATTATGCAGGTCATGGAAGATTGAAAAGCTGGTCCTGCCCAGGATATATGAATGCGCATGCCGCATCCTTAACCAATGGCGAAAAAACACCGATAATCGCAGCAAAGGCATGCTATACCGCAGGCTTTGACATGCCAGAAGGCACAGGTGGCATCGACCCATCACCGCAGCCAATAAATGATGAATGTATCGGCGAGACGTTCTTGTTAAACCCGAATGGAGGCGGAATAACGTATCTGGGTGCAACCAGGGTCTCATACCATGCCATGAACAAATTTTCAGGCTTGATTGACAAAATGTTCTGGGAAGCAATCGATGATTATGATACAGTTGGAAAGTGCTGGAAATATGCAATTACAGAAGAAGCAGGTAGAGATGATCTGGATATCAAGTCAAGAAAAGTCCTCACAGAGTACGTCCTTTTAGGCGACCCAACACTACGAATCCGTGGTCGGCTATACGATGATTGGCACATGCTGAACCACGACCCACAGAGATCAGGACACTCAGCTCTGAGAGGCGACCTATCAGGAACCATGCACTACACCACAATACTCGACAGCGACAAGATCACATATCCCGCAGTAGCCGACATCGATGGTGATGGAAAGCAAGAGATTATTGTATCAAACGAGGACGCGGTTCGTGCATTTGAAGGAAACGGCACTCGTATCTGGGTATACAGGGGGATTACGGATGCGAAAAACACGCCCACGATATGGGATGTAGACGATGATGGAGTGCAAGAAGTCATGGTAGAAACCCACAATTCCAAACTCTACATCCTCGATGCTGCATCCGGAGATTATGAGTGGGAATACACCGCAGATGATATCATTGTCTCGCCTCCGATCGTTGCAGACATCGATGGTGACGGAAAGCAAGAGATCGTGTTTGGGGATGGTTATTATCTTTCCGAGGACAGACACATCTATGCGCTGAATGGGGATACAAGAGATGAATTATGGAAGGTCACACCAGGCGGCCATAACATCTGGCAGGCGATGGCAGATGTGGATGGCGATGGAAAGCAGGAGATAATCGGCGTAAATGGAGATGGGGTATTTGCATTGAATGCGGAGAGCGGATCGATGCTCTGGCAGAAGGAATACAGAAACGCAGTTTGTCTGCCAGCGATCGCTGATCTCGATGACGATGGCGATCTCGAGATAGCATTCGGGACATGGTATTATGAGGGTTTTGGCGGTGCCAACCGGTCGTATGTGATCGATGCTGCAACCGGAGACCTGGAATGGTATTATGATCTCGATGATTGGCCCGGACAGAGTTCGGCAGGCGATGTGGATGGCGATGGTGTGCTTGAGGTCGTATTCAATACGCTCAATCAGGACATCTACTGTCTCGATCGCTATGAAGGGTGGTCCTATCCTCGCGATGGAAATGGAGTGATGGGAGCTGATTATTACATCATCTCTGCTGTTGCAATTGCTGATGTAGATAATGATAACAATTTAGAGATAATCGTTGGATCGACCGAAGGTTATCTCGATATCTTCGGTGGCAGTGGCTCTCTGGAGAAGAGGTATAATCTCGGAGGAATCGTAGAAAACCCTGCGATTGGAGATGTGGATGATGACGGCAAGGCAGAGATCGTCGTAAAGAACGGTATCATTGGCTCACGATCTTCGTCATTGAAGGCTGGTGTTGGTGTGATTTATGCTGAAACTTCGCCCCCAAAAGCTAATAGCGGTGTGATCCGTGCAAAAACCGAAATGTTCAAGCCCGACAATCGCTCTTCGCCTTCGAAAACCAGCAGCGGGGTGATCTGGCACAATCACGTGCCCATCGTTATGAATGCATCGATTAATGCCGCAGATATTCTCGCAACTACCGTTCATGCTTCTGATTTCGAGTCGAATGCCGTACTGGTCTTAAGCGGTCCGGATCCGGATCTTGTGGTGGCTACATCTGATATCTCATTCGATCCGGCCTCTCCAAACACAGCGGATATCGTTACGATAACTGCCACTGTTCACAACCAAAGAGATGATTCATTCACGAACAAACCGTTCAAAGTCTCCTTTTATGATGAAGAGAATCTAATCAGAGATGATTTGATTGTGGGGTCGATACCACCCGCTGGAGAGGCAAATGCGAGTGTTGAGTGGTATCATCCAGGCACTGGAACGCATAACATATCCGTGATCGTTGATTCCGGGCATTCGATACCGGAGACCGATGATACCAATAATGGGGCGGAAAAGGAAGTTGTCGTTGTTCCGGCAACCATCCATACTGTGGATGCGGTGCTTGCTCTTCAGATGGCTGCTGGTAGTATTCCTGCCGATCCGGCATCGGATGTGAACTCGGATGGAGCGGTTACCTCGCTTGATGCGCTTTTGATGTTACAGTACTGCAAAACACAATAGAAGAGGTTTTTTGGGGCTGATGAGTTAATCAAACGGCGGATCTGGTATGGATTGCCCCGTTTATTTCAACTGGAGAAGTGTAGCTGCCTGTAGGTGAATGTGAGCCGCAACAATCGCTATTAAATACCACCGCACCAAATTCACACCATCATGCTCTTGCCAGACGCAGTCACATTCTCCAGAAACGTCTTCCTGCCGATCACAAACGTCTGCAGGAACCAGTGCAGTTACTGCGGATTCAGGCGTGATCCAGCGCATCCCGAAGCGAACCTGATGACTGTAAGCGAAGTTACGAAGATACTCGATGCGGGCAGGCGGTTCGGATGCACCGAAGCGCTCTTTACGTTTGGGGAGATGCCAGAAGAGCACTCCGAATTCAGGGAATGGATCGGGGATATCGGCTACTCAAGCATAATCGATTACTTAATCGACCTCTGCGAGATCGCGATCGAGTACGGGATGCTTCCGCACAGCAATCCGGGCGTGATGGATTCTCGTGATATCAGACGGCTGAAACCGCTTAATGCAAGTATGGGGCTGATGCTCGAGACGACCGCAGCCATCCCTGCGCATGAAGGGTCTGCCGGCAAGATTCCTTCCAAGCGTATCAGGACAATCGAGAACGCGGGAAAGTTAAGGGTGCCGTTTACGACAGGACTTCTGATAGGGATCGGCGAAAGCAGAGAAGACCGTGTGCAGTCGATTTCAACGATTGCAGATCTGCACATCCGGTACCGGCACATCCAGGAGGTGATCATCCAGCCGTTTGCGCCGAAACCGGGGACCGGGATGGCAGATTCTCCTGAGCCAACGCATCAGGAGCTGGTGGAGACGGTGTCGCTGGCACGAGAGATTCTGCCTGATGACGTTGTGATACAGGTGCCGCCGAACCTCACCGGATTTTACGACCTGATCAGGTGCGGAGCATCAGACCTCGGCGGGATCTCTCCTTACACCATCGACTGGATCAATCCGGAGGCGAAGTGGCCCCAGATATCCGAACTGGCAGGGAAGCTCGGCGGGATCCATCTCAGGGAGCGCCTCCCGATCTATCCGCAGTATATACACGAGCGCTGGTACGAACGTGGTTCGAGACTCGCAGACCTGATTGAACAGTATGCAGACAAGGAGGGGTACAGGGATGAAAAATGACGCGGACGTTATCGTGATCGGGGCAAGCCCGGCAGGTATAAGCGCAGCATTTGCTGCTTCTGCGCAGGATATCGATGTGACCTTAATTGAGCAAAAAAACGGCATTGGCGATCCCCCGCATCCGGCAAACACGTTCTTCCAGGGGATGTTTGACAAAACAAGTGAGATCGTTCACTCAGAGTATGTGATCCGGGAGATGGCCGGCGCCGAGATAGTATCGCCAAGTGGCAGCAGGATCGTTGTCGATGCGCCCGGATACATCATCGACCGGAGAAAATTCGATGAATATCATGTCAGGGAGTTGATAGAGCATAACGTGGATATCCACACCGGTGTTACCGCTCATAACATCATTAAAAAGGATAAAAAGATCCAGATTAGCACCTCTGACCGGACATTCACGTCAGATATCGTGATAATCGCGGACGGCATCTCGTCTAAGTTGTCAGCGCTTGTAGGGCTGCATCCGACAAAGTATCCACACGATATCGCGTGGGCCGTCGAAGCAGAGGTGGAAGCGGACGGAATCGGCGAACCTGACTTTTTCGAGTATCATGTCGGGAGCATCGCGCCAGGCTGGAAGGCGACATACTCGCCAGGCGGCGGCGATCGTGCGAATCTCGGGGTGTTTGTGCGGAGGCACGGGCAGGACGTCTCGAGATTCTTTGACCTGTGGCTGGAGCGATTCAAGAAACAAAAGGATATATCCGAGCTACGGATCATCAGGAAGCACACAGGCGGCGATCCGATCGCAACCATCCCGAACAGAATCGTATCAGCAGGAATAGGAATCATGGTCACAGGCGGCGCAGCAGGGCAGTCAGGAATCGCTTACGGGATGCGTGCAGGCGAGATCTGTGGATCGGTGGCGGCAAAGGCGATAACGCAAGCGTCGACGCCGAAGGCGTTAGCAGCATCGAAGACGTCTGCGAAGGTGTTATCAGAATACCCACGTCTCTGGGGGAAGGAATTTGGAAGTGAGTACCGGCTCGGGCGGTCTGCCCTCGAAGCCCTGCGGAAGATGGATGATAAGGAGATCGACCGGCTGGTTGGCTTGTTTGCTGGCGAGGATGTGAACCAGATCACCGGAACCGGCTCGCCGACCTCAAAGGCGGTTCGTGTCATGCGGTTTATGCTGCGAAGAAAGCCAGTCTCCGCGCTTTCATGCCTACCGTCTATCATCAGGGCTGGAATCTGACTCATCTGGCTGAGTTTTGCACGGCAAACCGGAGTGTATGCTTTCGCCGATACAAAGATACTCACGTTCCACCTCACGCGGGCTCTGTGAGTTTCTTAAGCGTCGCAATCGCGGACAGCATCGCGATGCAACTCGTCTTCGAATTCGCAGGCGGCGGTAGATTCTCGGTTTTGGCTGTCAGCACACCAAACCCCTTTTAACCTCGATCCCGTGCACGTCGCGATGATCCGTATGATCATGTCGCCGGTACAATCGGAAAATCCAGTGAAATCGCTATGTCCTTAAATTTTACCGCAGAGCACGCGGAGAACGCAGAGGATCGGATCAGTCTTAAAACTCTGCGCCCTCTGCGCTCTCCGCGGTGATAAAACACTCGGATTTTTAGACAGTGCCCTCATGGGCATATCTTATGTTATGAGGTCACCCGCTCCCGCCGACCACCGCGCGGCTTACAAGAATGTGTGGCGAGCCATCGCTTACAGGCACTGCCTGCCCGCTCTTCCCGCACCTGCCCGAATGAAACGCGAGATCGTCTCCAACCGCTGTTATGTTCTTTAAGATCTCAAGCGTCTGCCCTGAGAGCGAGACGTCCCGCAGCATCTCGCAGATCTCACCATCCCGCACCACGTACCCGAGTTCGGCATTGAACTGGAAGATCCCCTCGCCTGTGTTGACCTGCCCGCCGCGTGATCCCTTGAGGTAGACTCCATCCCTTAGTTCCTCGATTATCTCCTCAAAACTCATATCGCGGTTTGCGATGAACGTGTTGCTCATTCTCGGTATCGGGATGGCACATCCCTGCGCACGCGCGTTTCCGCCGCCACTACTGCTACTGCCACCAAGCCTGCCTGCGGTCTCTCGCGAGTGCAGATACGAGGAGAGTACGCCGCGATCGATCAGCGTGGTCCGTTTCGCAGGCACGCCCTCCGCATCGAACGGATAGTATCCGTACTCGTGCATCGTCGGGTCATCGTAGACCGTAACGTGCTGCGATGCGATCCGCTCCCCGATTTTGCCGGCGAGGATCGACGAGTTCTCAAGCACCAGATCCGCCTCCGCGGCATGTCCGACTGCCTCGTGGATGAATACACCTGCAAGTTCGGGATCGAGCACGCATGGCATGATTCCGCCCTCTGGCTGTCGTGCATGTAGCAGTTCTGCCGCTGTTCTCCCTGCCTTCTCTGCAAGAGCAGGAGCGTCGTATTTTTTGAACAACTCGTAACCACAGACGCCGAATCGGCTCTTCCTTCCGGACTGGTACGTCGCGCCATCGGATGCGACCGCTGTGATACCAAAACCGGTACGGAACATCTCGTGTTCGAGATCGAGCCCTTCCGAACTCTGGTACCGGACTTTGGCGCATGATTCGGAATAGACAGCAGTTGTGCTGGTAACACCATCGGTATCTGCGTGCCGCTCGATATCCCTGATCAGTTCGATCTTTTCCTCGATCGGGACGTCTCTTGGATCTTCTTTTACAGATAACTCGATCGACATCGCCGCTTCTCCGATCGGAGCCAGATGCACCGCATCTCTCGGAACGGCTCTGTTGATGCTTGCAGCAAGTTCCTCTGCCGACCGGAGTGCCCGATCAAGGTTTGCCAGATCATCCGTCGTCACAAAACCCCATGAACCTCCGGAGAGCGCACGGATGCCCGCGCTGCTCGTAAAATTGTTTGTTATCTCCTCGATCTTTCCGTTATCGAGCACGATGCTGGTGGAATACCCGGACAGGATTCGGATATCGTAAAAATCACAACGCATAGTCTGTCTCTTCTTTGCTGATGCGCATAAATCTTTGGGGTGCAAAGCTAAGAACAGCAGATGCGCCGACCGGGGATCGAACCCGGACTTGGGGCTTGGAAGGCCCCAGTCATAGCCATTAGACCATCAGCGCTCTCGTGGTATCTCGATACTTGAGGATTTAATACTATCGATCATCCGGAGGTATTGCCCTGGCGCGGCACCGGGGTCAAAAAAAATATATGGGAATTATATTAGCAGGAAATATAAATATAAAAAACATGCCCGCAACAAGCGCATTTGAAATAATGCCCATCTGAAACATTACTTGCATCATAGTCTCATTTTTATCGATCTGTCTGATAATATGTGTGTAAGCAATGATACTTAAATCTTTCGATTAATCGAAAAGTATTGTGATGAGATGCAGTGCTTCACAACAGAATCGCAAATCGGTTACAGATCATGTTGCCCGATGCAACGGGTACATACGGATCGTGGATCTGGGCTAAATACGGCGGAGCCTTTATTTATATTATTTCCAATCAGCTATCATTTTTCAAAAATATTGTCCGTTTGCAGTTCAAACGTATCCCCCATACCGTTGATATCTACTGTGTAAACGCCTGCTTTCAGTCCGACCACGTCCAGCGCGACAACTTCCTCAAATGGTGTCATTACCTGTGCACACATTGCGTCAGCAGGTCTGGATGTGGTTATGGTGATGAAGAACGTATCTCCTTCACGTCTCGTCGCAACTTTGTCAACTTCAGTACAACTATCGGGATGTTCGCCTCTTGCAACAGCATGTATCTGGACCGGAAATGATTCAAGCAGCAGAATTTCAATGTCATTTACGTTAGCTAAACTGACTACTACGTCCTCTGCAACCATTTTTTCGATATTGCTCGCCCAGAAAGTGGTGCTCGGAGCAGTTCCGGTGCTTGACCTGAGTTCACCAGTTACGACAACCCTGTCACTATTTTCGATCCCTTCTACGCTTACAGCAGGTCTTTCGGTCCCGTCATCCTCTACCGTCAGGTCATACCATACCTCCAGCATTTTCCCATCTGAAGTCAATGCAAAGCACGGGCAGAAAAGTTCACCCAATGCACTCACATTTCCATAAACGTTGACTTCCGTGCCATACACGGGATTTTCCAATAGTCCGGAAACACTCATAGTCCCTTCGGATCCTGTAGTGGAGGTAAGTGCAGGTGGGTGGTCTTGCGCAGTCCGCGTGGGGGTGGGTGCAGGCGGCGGCGTTTTCTCCCCGATACACCCTGTAGATATCAAGACCGCTACGATCGTTGCGATGGCTATCAAGCCCGTTATGGATTTCTTTTTTGTCGTTTTCATAGTTCTCGCCCCGGTTTCATATCCTGTGCCTTAATCGACCTGTCTAATGTCAGAAGCGCAAGTGATAGTACTTAAACCTTTCGATTAATCGAAGAGTACGCAATCCAGAAGTCTGGTTCGCAGACCGCGGACGCAAATAGCGGAACATGATACGGGTTCGAACCTGGGGTCTCAGATATTGTTGAACTGCACCTCGATGCCCTCATCGATCGTGATGATCGCACTCCGGCCCTGCGACGCCTGCCCGACATTCACGATCCTGGTGCCCTGTATCGTCACCTCGCCCTGATCCTCGTGGATGTGCCCGCAGACGATCAGATCGACCTTGCCGATTGCGCGTGCAAGCGCGTCGCTTCCCGCGTTTCCGCCCGGTATCCGGTCGAGCGTGTTCTTCGGGGGCGCATGTGATAGCAGCACGATCGTTCCGCCGTTCTGGTCTGCCCGGATCAGGAGATCTTCGAGCATTGCCCCGATCTCGTCTTCGGATCGCTCGAATGGCGTGTCAAATGGCGTTTCGTTCGATCCGCCGATGCCTGCGAATGTAACGTTTTCGATGGTGTGCAGAGCACCATCCAGATTGATGGCTTTCGATGCATCAAGGGTTGCAAGGATGCTTCTCTGATCACAGTTCCCGGGAATCGCAAGCACAGGGCATCCGAGCGGTTCGAGCAGTTCGAGCAGTTCGTAGGTCAGTTCATCAGGTCCGAAATTGGTGATGTCGCCGGCGATCAGTACAGCGTCGATGCTCCCGCCCCTCTCTGCCCCACGTACAAGGAGCGGTATGTGCGCATAATCACCATGCGGGTCTGATATCGTTAGAAGTCTCATGTGTATGCCTCGATTGATGGTGATGACACGTCTGTCTTATATGTGTTACGGTAGCATCATCCAGCCCATCCCGCCGGGCTCGATCTCGATGATCTGCTCTCCGTCATGGTAGACCCTGATCACACCTGACTCGGAGACGACGACCGCAACCGCATCGGTTTCAGCGGTGATCGCGGCTGATGCTGCATGTCTGCCGCCAAGGCCCTGCTGGATGCGCACCGATCTGGCATCCACATCGAGATACCTGCCTGATGCACAGACAACCCCGTCGCCAGAGACCACGAAAACTCCGTCCAGTTGCGCAAACTCCTTAAACGTCTCCCAGTTGTCCCGGTCTGTGATCATCAGGTCATGCTGGTCGTGTCCTTTGAATGGGTTTAACAGGAGTTGGTGTGAAGTGCGCAGAACATTCTCCACATCCCCAATGATGAAAGCGGTGCCGATGTGCCTTCCTTCCCTTCCCTCGAGCGCAAGCTCGAGCGCGAGTTTCATAACTGCACGAAACGCGTCTGAATTTACAAATCCCTCGTGTTCTTGCAGTGATTTTACCGCATGACTCTCTCTCGGATCGTATACAATAATCGAATCAAAATGGGGACCATCGATCACCCCGACGATCGCTCCGTTTATCGCGCCCTCCAGATACCCCGCGACAGCGACCTCATGGATACGCTCATGGAGCACAACCTCCTCCTTTTCGACGTGGTTCGGGATGATACGGTACAGTAGATCAGATGCCTGCCTCGGCATAACCACAACCGGAATCTCTGTCTCTATCCCGATACGTTCGGAAGTATACGAATCCGGGAGTAATATGGTGGATGCGTGGATGCGTTCTGCAATATCGACTGCCGACCGGATTATTGCTTGTTTTGTCTGCATAAAATCCCCTCAATTATGCGTATGCATTATATGTACCCATTCAATAAAAACCTCCCTACCCCATGCGGGTGCTCATGAGTGT
>DASC01000219.1 GCA_002503595.1 Candidatus Methanogaster sp. UBA203
GACGTGGTTTCGTCAGACGTAGCAGCGAAATACCATGAGACTATGGATGCTGTTGCCGGCAAGGAGAGTGTAGCATCACAACCCACTGATACGGACACCGACAGCAACAGCGGTGGTGGTGGTAGAGATGGTACATATCCTCCGGACTGGTTTGACGACACTGATACCGAAGATACGGTACAGCAGAGCAGATCATCCACATCCGCCACGAATGATACGGTAAGAGAAGGCGGGGTTGGAACAGATGTGAGCCAGCCAGTTGAGTCTGTGAAGGAACCGGAGCCATCTGAACCATCAGACTACGTCGAAGGATCCGAGATGACGGTCGAAAAATCAGAGAAGTTCAACACAGGACTCTCCTTCTCTGGCGCTCCGCTGCTCGGGATGATCCTCGTGATCGCGCTGATGGTCATCATCTACTGGGGTTACCGCAGGCGGAGGTGACCCCGCCACCATTTTTTTCGTCCGTCATGACAGAAACATTTAAGTTAGAGCAAGTAATATTGATGCACTGAAGAGATATGGGTGAAATGACAACCGAACTCGAAACCCGCTCTGACGCGGTAAGCGGAACTGTGCGATCCAGCTCCTACAGCGGATTGCATCGGGGTTTCCAGAGTGGGGACGCCCGAGTGAAACACGGCTTTATGTTACCTCTGGGGCAATTCCTCCTACGCAATTCCTCCTATCATGCCGAGACGTGTTTCACTCGATTTCTCTTCATGTCCGAGAACACAAAATATTTTTACAATCCTATAAGACACACGGAGGCACACAACATGAACATAAGGAATCACAGAAACATCTGTACACCGGGTAGCGGAGGTCTGTCATCACGTAATGGAAGGACACACCCGAAACCCTGTTATACTGATTCTGATAATTGAATCAGAACTTAAGACAAAGCTATTTGAGGTATATTAAAATGCATATATCAGACGGAATACTGACAGATCAATGGTGCATCATCTGGTACGCGGTCGCGATCGCGTTTGCAGCGGTTGGTGTATGGCAGATTAAAAAGCGCGCCGCAGATAACCTTTCATACATGCCAATGCTTGCATTGATGGGGTCTGCGGTCTTCATCATATCGGTATGGCACATTCCGGTTCCTGTAACCGGTTCCTGCTCACATCCGATCGGAACACCGATGTCCTCAATCATCGTTGGTCCGTTCGCAACGGTGATACTGACGATGATCTCGCTCTTCTTCCAGGCGTTTCTCGCGCATGGCGGGATCACGACCATCGGCGCGAACACAATCTCGATGGGAATTGTAGGGGGGTTCAGCGGTTATCTGGTCTATACAGGGTCAAGGCGCGCGAATGCCCCGATATGGCTTGCAGCAGGGCTTGCCGGATTCATCGGAGATGTTCTGTGCTATGTGACAACAGCACTCGAACTAGCGCTCAGTCTCAATCCAACTGCTGTGATGTCGCACTGGACGCTCTACGCGATGGGGTATATTCCAACACAACTTCCGCTTGCGATAGTGGAGTTCATCTTCACCGCAGCGATCGTAAACTACATCACAACGGTCCGGCCGGATCTTCTTTCGAAGATCAAATCCACCAAAGGAGGTGTCTCTAATGGTCGATAAATTCACACAGACTGCTATCATCCTGCTGGTCGTTATCACCGCGCTCTTCTGCATCGGTGCATATATAGGATACATAGGAGGTGCTGGGATGGAGGGTACGGATGGCGTGGTCGAGGAACATGCCGCAGAGATCGGTGGCAGGGAGGCGACAGAACTCATCCCGACGATCGGGGTATACGGTGACATGGGCGAATACGTAGGATTCACGCTCGCAGGTGTGGTGAGCGGTCTAATCGTCGGATATCTCTGGACCGGGATCTTTTGGAGGCGTGAAGATGCTTGAATGGCTATCCGGAGACCCGTTGTGTGGAGTAGGAACCACTCTTGGCTTCTTCATCTTCCTGATCATCGGTCACTACCTAAGGCTCAGAAAGGGATGAAGTTTCAGAATACGAGGATAAACTTCGAGGAATTAACGGTTGGGGGGAACACACCCCTCCACCGTCTCGATTCCCGGGTGAAGATTGTTTTTGTTGTTATGCTCTTGTTCGGGATCGTTGCGCTTCTGCACCCGACAATCCCCATTGTACTATTTATTTTATTTACACTCACCGCACTTGCGATCGGAATATCTCCCGGAACACTCCTGAAACGGCTGGTCGCACCATTCAGCATTGCAATCGTTGTGCTTGTTGTTGTCGCCTTCACGTATGGTGGCAATGATGAAATATGGTCTTTCAGAGGATTTCCGATTTATCACGAATCCCTGTCATTCGCTTTTCTGCTCTTTACCAGAGTGATGGCATCGATCTCGGTTTTGAACCTATTCATCATGGTTACTCCGATCACCGATGCGATAGAGACATTGAGATGGTTTAAGGTCCCGAATGTAGTGGTTGATCTTGCTGCAATGATGCTGCGCTATATTCAGCTACTATCGAAGGAGAGCGTGAGGATGAATCAAGCAAAGGAGTCGAGATGCGGCTTTTCAGACCGGCTCGGGTATGTGAAGCGCATGCAGAATCTTGGCGAGACTGGCGGTGCACTGATACTGCGTGCATTCAACCGGAGTGAACGGGTATACATGGCAATGATCTCACGTGGCTACAGTGTCAATTCGACGATCGTCCGATGCAAGCCTCTTGCACCAGAAAATGCACTCTTATGCATTGGAACCATATTTATGGTTCTATCTCTCGTGTATATCGATCG
This sequence comes from Candidatus Methanogaster sp. UBA203, assembly GCA_002503595.1. Lineage (GTDB taxonomy): Archaea > Halobacteriota > Methanosarcinia > Methanosarcinales > Methanogasteraceae > Methanogaster_A. Next base: position 2,753 of record DASC01000219.1, read on the forward strand.
AGTCACGATTTAAAGGTGATTGTATTGGATGATATCGTTTTACGCACCTCAAATCTACATTACACTTATCCGGATGGAACCCGCGCATTAAACGGGATAGATTTTGAAGCGAAACGCGGTAAGAAGACAGCAATCATAGGCCCGAACGGTTCTGGCAAATCCACGCTCTTCTTGCACTTCAACGGACTGTACCGTCCGACTGCCGGGGAGGTGTATGTGAATGGCGAGGAGATAACAGATAAAAACATCGATACTATTCGAAGAACGGTCGGGCTTGTATTCCAGGACCCTGATGATCAACTGTTTGCACCAACCGTCCGGGACGATGTTGCATTCGGACCTGCAAATCTGGGGCTTTCCGGATCTGAGATTGATGCGCGAGTTGAAGACGTGCTGATGATGCTCGGCATCCATGACCTGAGAGACCGGAACGTGGATAACTTGAGTGGCGGACAGAAGAAGACGGTTGCGATAGCAGGCGTTCTTGCGATGGAGCCCGATATAATCATACTTGATGAGCCCACATCCGGACTCGACCCGGAGAGTGCTGCAGAGATCGTTGAGATCACGGAGGAACTCACCGTTGCAGGAAAATCCATCATCATCTCAACTCATGATGTGGATCTCGCACTATCGTGGGCAGATGAGATATATGTGATAAAATCAGGAACTGTTTATAGATCAGGAACATCACGTGAGATTTTTGGTGATAAGAAACTGATAGATGATACTAAACTTAGATTTCCTACCGTCACAAAGACTTTTATCGAATTTAAAAATCGTAAAATATTGGATTGTACCGGTTGTGAAATGCCGCGGGATGTGCTCGATCTGGTGGATGGATTCGATAGCAATGAGCATGTTCACGGGCGTATCGATGTTATACGGATCCAGAGATGTGCAATCGATATGGCTGCCATCAGTGATGCGGTGCAGAACAGAGATATCGACAGAGTCGGAGCGATGGGGACTGCTTCGAAGGCGGCGGTACTGGAGATTGGGATAACCTGTGATTATTCGACCGATGTGATCCAGTCCGCAATTTCCGCAGCAGTACGCGGGTTAAATGTTCTTGTTCTGGTGTCAGGTGGTATGGCGGATCTTGTTTTGTCCCGGGTCTCGGAGCGGAATGCGAGAGACGGGCAGCGTATCGAGTGTGATATCCTTTTGTGAGGGCCGGGCAGATCAGGTCTTTGGTGACGCTCCACTCCTGAGGACTGCGGGTCTGAGACAGCCAACCACTCTCGAGATCTGTCACGAGATCGAGCGAAGGGGTCTTGCGGATCGCAACAATGCTCCTATATACGTTCCTGAGCTTGTGGATGCGCTAAGAGACTTTTTATTATCTTCTGGGAATTGGGTTTTGGAAAACCACAGAGAGCACAGAGGACACAGAGAAAACAGCAACTCTCTGTGCCCTCCGTGTCCTCTGTGGTTAATCTTCTTCGCCATAATCAGAGTCCACCCAGAAAAAATTAAAAAGTCTCTGCGCTAAAGCCCCCGGACCTTATGTGGGTGCGTGTTCCTCCCGGGATGGGGGGTGACACCCTGAATCTTGGGTGATGATGGCGATTACGCCCTCCATAGCCCCTACGAAGCGGTCAATGCGAAGGTCATGCACATCCATGACAGCGGTTGGGCGATCGCAGAGGAACGGAGGGGGGTCAGGGCGGGATGCATCAGGATCTACGATACGGCTGGTTATGCGCCCGAAAAACTCCGTAAAATCATGCATGACGCAGATATCGAGGTTGTGGGCGCGATGGGCAGGAAGAGCAAGAATATCGCAGAGAGGGATGGCATGCGTCTCGATATCGTAGCGGGCGTGATCGATAAGTCCATCCTGATGGCGCTATGCGGGAAGAGATGCCTGATCCCCACGAACGGCGGGATGGTTGAGCACGCAATGAAGCGGATCAGCGATTATGTGGAGAAGAGCGGGATATGGATCAATGTGGGCGTGGTCGGGGAGGGGAGCTGATCTATGCTGTTCCGCTTCGATTATCTCAGCAGGAGGTTGGTTTTTCAAGCGGAATACTCCATCTCCGAAAACCCCTCTTACAGAGAACGATATACCGATTTATGACTTTGCGCGGTAGCCAAACACTTGCCTGAACATTCGTGTCTGTTGCGCTCATATATCCCACATCCGATAGCAGGGAGTCGGTTTTTTTCATAAACCTAATTTTTTTTCGGTTTTTGTTCAAAAC
>DASC01000106.1:0-2635 GCA_002503595.1 Candidatus Methanogaster sp. UBA203
ATCCCGTATTTTTGCCGACCGTCTAAAGTAGTGATACTTATTTCATCATGGTTTATCGAAAAATCCCGCCCGTAAGAAAACTTGATGTTGGTCGGTGCAAACTCCAGAAGTTGCCAATATGCCTCGCCTTTTCTTATCTGTGCTTGCAGCGTTTTGTACGCTCCGGCGGTCTGCCTTGCCACATTACAACTCATCTGTGATTTTAGCCCAATCTCGGCTCGGAGGTGTGCATACGTTAATTTCTGAAGTTTCATCGCACCCATTGGTTTGTTGTTTGCATGTACAACAGTAGATGCGTAATCCATCCCTTCAGCAAACTTGCAGAGGGTTTTCTCTATCATGTTGTCTTCATCTGTGGTGAGCTTCAAGATGGTGGTTTTCGAGATCTTCACAATAATGTTTTTCACACAATACCTTATGAACTTTTCTGTGTGAATACGTACAATTCCTCCCCACCCGTTCGTATGGGGACTCCTTGCACAAAAAGTTGAATGCCATAAATATTCGCGGGCATCTCAGACCGCGAACACACGACCGAACACAAAAAAAGAAAGACAGGGGAGGGGGCGCTCCCTTCGTTCGTCATCGCCTGTGCTGCCGCCTACCCTCTGCGCCGCATCATCGCGTAAGCGACTGCAAGCATCCCCGCGATCACGAATACCGCGGTGAACCCGGGCGCCCCCTTCTTCGCAGTCTCTGCCGCGGTCCCTTCCACCGCCGTTGCAGCCGTCCTTGTCACCGCGGGTTTCGCCTTCGTCGGCGCATCTGTCGCGGTCCCTGTCGCCGACGCTTCCGGTGCTTTCGTTGCGGTCACGGTCGGCGTCGGGGGCGATTCCCTGTCTTCGTTATCCTCGTCCCGGGTTCTTCGCCAGACAAGAATCCCGCGATCATACCCGGCTTTACCGCACTAAATATGTACGAATCGATATCGATCCCGAGCAGTTCACGAACCTTGCCAAGCATCCCGCCTGTCACATCGGTGCCCTCTGAGCCATGGATATGGGATCGCACCGCTTCGAACGTCTCTGGCATGATCTCCAGAACCACCCTGCCGTCTGCGATCACGCCATCGACTGCGGTCCCGAATCCGATGCGCACTGCCCCAAACTGCGTTCCAAGATATGGCACGATCTGGTCGCCTGATATGATCGATGCTCCAAGCGCCCTGTCCATCACCACATCGCCATGCAGCACAGGCACGATGCCACGGGCAAGCATCAGCGCGATCGGAGCGGTCTGCATCTCGCTGATGCGTGCGTCCACTGCCACGGTGCAGCCGAACGGATGCACGGGCGCTGCCGGGACGTTATTTTCGATCAATGCATTGACAACAAGTTCGTTTAGCAATGTTACGGATCGGTGGATCTCGATTATCCCTGAATTGGTGAATCCGTCCGGCGAATCGTGCTTTTTTGCCTGCGGATGCCCGAACGAACCTGCGCCGTGAATCAGTATCAGCGGGTTGTCTGCTGACGGATGGTACGATGCGATCTCTGCGGCGCACCTTTCGATTGCGGATGGTTTCGGTGTCGGGGTGTTGGTCTTCTCTGTGAGGACGCTACCTCCGATCTTGAGGATGGTGGGTGGCATTGGTGGCGGTATCTTGGTTGTACGGACAATTGAAGTTTTGTATGCTTGCTCAGGGGTGTGTGCTTGCCTGTGAGATGGTGTGGTGTAACCTGATTGTCCGGATTGTTTTTTGGTTCTGGTGTTTGTGGTGGGTGAAGCCCAACCCCTTGATTTCAACTGGAGCCTTGGGTTCGGGTGAGGTGCGGCACTTTCACTGCAAACGTTGTTGCCCCAACCCCTTGGTTTCAATTGGAGATCAGAGTTGAATGTTTGGTGGCACGCTGGTATTTCGCCATCCATGCGGTCGTGCATCTTCTACCCAAACATAAATTTGAAGCGTTTATCAGGATCGCTAAAGCTGACCTCCGCTGCGTCGAAATGTTCAGGATCAAAGTCTTCGCCAACCCAGTCCAGAAGTTCTTCATATTCCTCATTGTCCGGGTCTTCTAATGCTCCTAATATCTCAGCATAGCCCCATAACCCGCCACAATCTTCAGGTGGGCATGTTCTCTTCCCCTTGATGCATATTGGATACGTAGCACCCTTTTCTCTTGGAACTATCTTCTCCAGTTGTATCTTATGTTCCCAGTTATCACCGAAATCATATACATACTCTGCTGATCGATTCTCCATAGAAAAATATTCAGCTATCTTTCGCCTATGCTCTGGAAGGGGTTTTCTGATGACATCTTCATCCGGGATTCCTATACTCACCACTGAACCGGTTGACGGATCGACCATTTCGAACTCATGGAGATGGCCATCTCCCCAGCCCATAGCGTCCTGGATCGCGACATGCAGATCCCAGAATGTATAGGTCTCAGGGACCTGTATTCGCCGCCAGATCGGTGGTTTAGCATCCTCCAGCGTGATCTTGAACTGGTACACCTGATCAAATTTCTTTTTCATTGTGATCCCTCCTGTTGGGTATGTCCATGGTGGGTATACATACGGAGAAGTGTATTTCTCCATATATATAAGTGTTAGATCACTGTTGATTCTTTCATTCCTGAAGATCGGCACTGTCTGAAAATCAAGTTCATCACCGCGGTCTGCGAAGCAGCGC
>DASC01000106.1:2679-2984 GCA_002503595.1 Candidatus Methanogaster sp. UBA203
TAGAATCTAATGGCATGGCGATTTACGACTCCCTGCCCCGCCGCACACCTGCCAGTCCAGCAAGTACTGCAACGAAGACGGCTATTTTGAACGCGGTGTACCAGGATATCGCCCCTGCTATCAGACCTTGCTCAACGGCTCCCGGAAAGATGTCCGGGATCGTCCATGCCCAGAGCAGTTTCACCAGTAAGAGCACGATCACGGCGTATACTGCGATAAGTGCCAGAGTGCCTGACATGATTGCGATCCACCATGTTTTGTTCATTGGTTCATGCCTCCTTTCTTATATGTTCTGCTCGAGTGAT
>DASC01000026.1 GCA_002503595.1 Candidatus Methanogaster sp. UBA203
GTATATAAACTTTACGGAAGGGTGATGGTGTCAAACTGTTCTGGCATCGAGGGGGGATGGTTTCTGATACGATTGTGTTTTATGGCACTGTCTGGAAATCAGAGTGTTTTTACTGGAATTTCCGATTGTGCCAATTTTCAATGGCATTTAACCAAAAGCTGTAATGGTCAGTTGGATGCACANNNTCCATCAAAAATCTTTAAATTAAATGAGATATATCTCATAAAATATGCGTAACATTGATCGAGCGTTAGGCGACGATAGGGTGATAAAAACCATGACCGGACTCTCCGCATCTGAATTTAACGAACTGATAGAGAGCTTTAGGGAAGAATTTCAAAATAAAACGTGGGTTCGGTATGAAACAGGAGATCGCGGTTCTTGAGAGGATCGGTGAGATCGAGGGTGTCGTGAGGCGGCATGTTGAGGGGATTGATGGGTGAGAGGGCACTATCTGAAAAGTCCCCTGGTGTTTTCACTGAAAAGCGTTCATGGAACCCGATATTACAGAATAAATTGAAAAGTCGCTGATACAAAACATGCCCGGCGATCATAATCCCTCGATGGTCTTTCTGGCATCCTCGTAAACATCGACACTGAGCCACATCACCCGTGCAAGCCGCTCCAGCGCATCCAGTGCCTCGATCTTCGATAGTTTCCGAATCTTTGCGGATCGGATCAGTACACCGATCGAGCCAGCAACCTCCAGCCCAAGCCCTGTTGCAAACCGTCTTGCTGCAAGATCATCGAGAAGAATCGGGCAGTTCTTTCTTCTTGCAAGCATTATGGCAGCGGTTTCCCCGATCTCAATCCCCACACTCTTTGCAATTTCTTTTACGCGGTCACTGGTGTCGATTTCTTCAATTGCGATCCAGCCATCTCTTATCTCGTTCTCTATCAAGAATGCATCTGCTGCCCCTTCTTCTTTACCGCGGTCTACAACCTCGATTTTGACGTCAACGGGTATCGCCACCTTTCCAAACAATTCTTTGAGAAGATTCAGACGGTATATCCTTGCAAGGTGGATCAGCGGTCCCGAATTGCTTACAACTATCCTTCCTTCAGAGCCCACTCGATATCCACATCCAGATCCTCTTTTTTATATTGAAAAGGAATGTTTGACCTCTTTAACTCCTCAAGCGCACCGCGGTAGGTCATTCCAGCTATCCTTGCCGCTTTCCAGAGGGATATCTTCCCTTCACGGTACAGTTCCAGTGCTTTTTTGGTGCGGTATTCTTGAAGTCCGGTACCAACGAGTTTGCGGAGCATGGTTCCTTTATCAACGAGTTCCAGTCTGCATGCCTCTTCGATATCATGCAGATATTGCTCTGGCAGTCGGACAGATATCGTTTTCATGGTTGATCTGTGATCACATTTTATTAGAATGTATACTTAAACCTGCGGTTACGCAGAAGCTTATGCGTCGTCCCCTCCGGCACCCTACCTCATCCACCCATCAACTGCCCATACACCGCCTCAACCGCACCAAGCATCTCACCCTGAGTGACGCCAAGCATTCCTGCCGCATACATCGCACCGCCTGCACCGACCCCTTCCTTGACCTCGCCTGCCTCGTATTTACGCAATCCCGCCATACGCGAATCCGCGAAACCCGGATCGACGATATGAATAGGGCATCCGAGATCACGGATCACCGCATCAAAGTCGATCGAACGATCCTGAGACACGTACTTCGTGGTCGCAATCGAGATTCCGCCGGTATCGATGCCGAGATGCGTAAGTATCGTAAATACAGCGATCATCTGGGTGCCGCCTGCAAGAACGATGCTCAGGTCAGACGACGCCATGCCGCTGATTAGCCCTGCGACAGCAGGCATCATCGGATCGCCGATGGCTGCGATGGCACGCAGCGGATCAGCACGCGCCTCATCGGTGGTGAGACCTGATGCATCGATGCCCTGCCGCACAACCGCTCGTTTGATCCCGAGGGGATTTTCCATGTAACTGCTGCTGATGCCGTAATCGTAGCCGAGTGCTGTGAGTATGCCAAGAGCAGTGGTCGTGCCGCCGGGAATGCTTTCGCCTATGATGATAAAGTCTGATAGTTTTCCGAGTTGCGTGCCGATCTGTGTGGCGCTCTCATAGATCACACCCGCATGAGGCACAGCGTCCCCGTACCTGATATCACGCCCGGGCAGAGCACCAAGATCGATTGCCGGAACATCAGGCACGATCCGAAGTCCTGCGTTTACGAAGAGGTACGGGATGCCGGTCAGTTGCAGCGCAGCGCGGGTCATAACAGCAGGCGTTGGCGCACCGTCCGGTTTCATCGGCAGTTCCGGAACGCTATGGGTGCTGCCATATACCACGATCTCGGCATCACCTGCCGGCGTGTAATCATTCAGTTCGGTGGTTGCGCCCGCAGCCGAGATATTCGGGATCCGGCACGTATCGGTGTTCGAGAGTACGCAGAGAAAAAGAGGGTTGGACCAACAGTCTTCCGGGGTTTCGGCAGACGTGATCCAATTGCTTGACATTGTGCCTGGTCGCAAAACCGCGAGAGAGCTTCTCTGCGGCATGTTTACGAGGATTATGTGCTGGATACTGCCATAATGTGGACTGAGGTGGGGTGCTTGGTGATACGACCCATCTCAGCCCCGACTAAGTGTTTCACGCCTTTTTCAGCAGCAATATCCAGTATCCGCTGGGTGATCACACCATCGAAAACAACGCTCTCGATGTTATCGGTGCAACCTTTCAGCGAATCCGCCAGATCCCGCACCGGCACCTCCTTGATGACGTTGGTGTCGCTGTCGAGCAGCCGTGCACCCATGGTACCAGCAAGTTCCTTTACGTATGTCGCGAATTCGGAACCGTTCTCTGGTTTCTCGACCTTAGGGGGTTTCGAAACAGCTTTCTTGCGTACCTTAGTACCGCGATCGTGTATCTTCCTCTTTGGTTCGGCTTCCTGCGCATAACTGATGACCGCCTGATCGACCGGCTCCTTCTGGCGCAGCGCTGTCACGATCTCCTTCTGGACGAGTTCCTCAACACCCTTGCCATCAGGAGCACGCGCCACAAAATCGATGTCCGCCATCTGGAGCAATTCCTTGATGATCAGTTCTCCGCCGCGATCCCCGTCTGTGAACGCTGTGACAATCTTCTCCTTGCACAGCGGGATGATCGACTCCGGAATGCTCGTCCCGCCGACAGCGACTGCATTCTTGATCCCGTATCTCAGCAAGGTGAGCACATCTGCCCGCCCCTCGACAAGGATGATTGTATCGGAGTCCGTTACATGCGGACCTGCAGGAAGATTATCTTTGCCATAAGTAGTGATCTCCTCAATTCTCACCGATTTCTTGACCTCGTCAGCAATCTCCTGGCTTTCAGGGACTGTCTGGTTAAACATCTCGGTCAGGACATACTTCGCCCTGTCGATGATGTGCCTTCTCTTTGCAGCGCGCACATCTATCATCTTCTCAAGCAAGATGTGTGCTGTACATGGACCGACACGGTCGATGGTTTCGAGCGATGCTGCCAGAATCGCAGTCTCGACGCGATCGAGGCTTGATGGGATGGTGATCGTTCCACTCGACTTGCCGCCTTTTGAACCGATATCCACATCGATCCTACCGATCCGCCCGGTCTTCTGGAGATCGCGCAGGTCAAGATCGCTGCCCAGCAACCCCTCGGTCTGTCCGAAGATCGCTCCAACTACATCGGGTCGTTCAATGAGCCCGTCTGTTGATATTGTAGCTTGAATGACGTATTTCGTTGTATCAGAATCTTGCATATAATTCACCTCTATAGAAATAGTCTCGGGATTAACCCAGTCATATCAATGCATTCTCAAAGTAACGCGTTCTACCACGTGTTACGGTTTATTGCATCTTTCTGCAGTCTATGTGAATATGATTGATGATCGACCTCTGATGTTCCACTCGAACCGCGCCTGGGTTCTGCCTTGAAAATCTTTGAGATCTTGCAAATGTGATAACCGTTGACTATTTTTATCGGTTACAGATACCTTTGTCGGTGACAATATAATAAGGTTGTGGTTTCCAATATTATCAAATATATTTTATAATTTCCTGCCGCAGTTTCACGATATGCTGCTTAAGCCCCTGCACGTCCTTTATATCCTTCTGCACCAGTTTCTTCAGCCGGGAACGCAGGTCGGTGTCGACCGCCACATCACGGGACTGTAGATATCTAACGATCTGCGCCGACAGTTGGTTTCCCCTGCGATCCCAGTCCGTAAGCACGACCACAGAATCGTAGTTGCTCGCAAGCGAATCCGTAAAATGCAGCAGGGACTGCCCGCATGGCGACTCGATCGCGCCGCATATCCCGAGATTGCGCAGTGCCGACTCGTCGTTCCTGCCTTCCACCACGATCACTGCTCCGCGCTCAGACATCCCCATAAGATCCTGCAGCACGCGCTCGATCAGTTCGTAGCGGCGAACCGCATCCTTAGTTCTCGCGGTCATGCTCAAAAAATAAAGAGAGTGTCCGGACCGCGTCCTCTCTGGCGACACCGATCAGTTCAATCGACTTCCTTGTACTCGCCTGACCGTTCAGCCGGATCTGTGCGGAACTTATCCCGAATAACCTTGATAACTCCCTGATTAACTGTTTGTTTGCCTTGCCATCTATGGCTTTTGCAGACACTTTCGCGCGGATACGGTTTCGCGACTCATCGTATCCGCTCGGGACTTCTGTGCTTCCGGATCCGGGTATGACCTTTAAATCGATCATCACACCGTTTCCTGTATCTTTTATGGCGTCTTCGTAGGACATGAAGCTTGTTTTTGTGGTTGTAGCCCGGACGCACTAACTCCGTGAAATCATCCACTGGATTTTTCCGTTGTCATCACAGTACCCTCGTGCCGGGCAATATCACCTGTTCCACACCGGGGTTGGCTTGGCAGTCATCGATAGGTTTACCAGTAACTCCTGCAAGGACCTATTCAGTGCGGTTTTGTGCCCCGTTCTTATGCTCCGGTGATCATCGATTCACACCAGTCCTCGAAGAAGGGACATTAACAGGATGGGGCATCATGGTATATATCGGTTGCTGTGAAAGGGGGGATGATGCCAGTGTACGTAGCAGATTCATCAGTATTCATCCTCGGAATGCCGCTTCCCTCCCGGATGCAGAACCGGATCATCACCACGCCGGGGGTCATTGCGGAACTTACGGACCTGAAATCAAAAACGGTGTTCGAGGCAGCGCTTGAGTCTGGCGTGGAGGTCGAGTCACCACTCGCCCACCTTATCACGGAAGTCAGGTCTCATGCACGCAGAACAGGCGATATCGAGCGGCTATCCGGTACCGATGTCGGCATCCTGGCAAAGGCACTTGAGCACAGCGGCATCCTCTGCACCGATGATTATGCGATCCAGAACGTAGCAGAGAGTCTCGGGATCGAAACAGAACCGATCCTGCAGGAAGGGATCAAAGAGACGTTCGAATGGGGCAGACGGTGCAAGGGCTGCGGCAGGCGGTTCGGAAGCGATGTGCGGATCTGTCCGGTCTGCGGAAGTGAAACAAAGGGATATAAAAAGAGCAGAAGGAGTTTAAGATGACTACAATCGGTATTGATATCGGAGGCGCAAACACAAAGGTTGCATCGGCAGACGGGAGCATCACAGAGATATATTACCTCCCGATGTGGAAGGATGCAGCACTCCCTGACCTCTTATCAAGTATTGCGGATCGGCTGATGCCAGACAAGGTCGGGGTCGTGATGACCGGCGAACTTGCTGACTGCTTCGAAAGTAAGGAACGTGGAATCGCATTTATCTGCGATGCGGCCCTGCGCGCATTTCCGGAGAGTGTGATATATTATCTTAACAATAAATGTGAATTCACTGGCGGCTATGATCCAGGTCTTGCCGCGGCAAACTGGGCAGCATCCGCAGGTCTTCTTGCACGGGACTTCGACGGCGTTTTTGTGGACGTCGGCAGCACGACAACAGACATAATCCCGATCGCGGGGGGTGCTGCATGTGCTGGCGGCACGGATTTCGAGCGGTTAAAGCGCGGCGAACTCCTGTATTCGGGCGTGCTCCGGACAAATCTCGCAGCACTTCTCGACCGGGTCGTCCTCGACGGTGCCGGGTGCAGGATATCGTCAGAACTCTTCGCGATAACAGCAGATGCGTATCTCGTGCTCGGAAGGATTAGAGAAGAGGAGTACACCTGCGAAACGCCGGACCATGCAGGAACTACGGTCACGGATTCGATCAGACGGCTTGCACGCACCGTCTGCGCAGATCCTGACGAAATAGGGAGTTCTGGCGTGCACGCCATCGCAGAGCAGGTGCAGGAGAAGCAGGTGCAGGATCTATCAGGCGCACTCGATGATGCTTTGAAGCGGCACGGGCTTAATCGCGTCATCGGCACAGGGCTTGGCGAGTTCCTGATCAGGGATGCAGTGGAGCGGCTTGACGGCGCCCGGTGCTCATTCGTATCAGGGATGTATGGGGAAGCCGTGTCGAAGGTATTCCCTGCGTATGCGGTTGCGAGATTGGTTGAATCCGGATAATTCACTCAAGTCTGAACGCAGGAATCCGAGTATTATACCGCTTCCCATTGGCATCCACAAACTCTGTGCACGTGATCTCGCCATCCGGAGTTGTTAAGATTGCAGTGTGATGGATCTGCGGATAAGAGCCGGTCTCGATTGTGTAGTTGTATGTATGATCCGCTAACAGTGTAAATTGCTCCGGAAATGTTATACGGTGATAATCGCCGCTATAACCATTCCATGTGCCGTTTACATCCACGCCATTTCCAAAGAGTCTGACATATTCGCTGTGACCGCCGGTTCCGGCACACGGATAGGTGTACATCGTACAGATGTTGATGACATCGTGCAGGGGTTTAATCGTGCCGGTATGTCTTCCGGAGATGCTCGGGTATGTTCCAGAGCCTGTGTCGAGTTCGCGGACTTGTGAAGTTGAAACCTCAAACCAGAACTCGGCAGTATCATTAACGTATCCGGTCTTATCAACATGGATCGTAACGTTGTAAGTACCATCCAGGGAAGTGTTTGTGAAAGTTCCATTGTAATGCCCAACCAATCCCTCTGCCATTGTGATCCATTCGATCGAACTGTCGGGCTTTAGAATCTTCGCATCCACGCTGTCGGTTGTGATATTGCATCCGGTTTCATTCTGCACAACACACGAGATTGTTACAGTCTCGTTCAAAGTATGGATCAATTTGTCCGCCCGGGCTTGGGCAATATTAAGTTCGTTTACAGGCACTGACCAACCACTTTTATTCGTAAACGGATAAAAATCAAAATGTCCTGCCGGATGCGGTACATCCGTATCCCCAATTCCATCGCCAGCGATGCCGTGCTTCCCAGTTCCACTACCGTCATCGGCGCCAGTGTAGTCGGACCAGTAGTTTCCTTCGAGAAGAACCTGATGGTGCCAGTCGTTATTTGCAGGATTGCTATCGTATGCGTTATTGGAATTGGTTACAAGGTTGTTGTGGAAAACAAGGTTACTCGAAGAAGACAAGTAGACACCATAGTGGTTGTTCGATTCTATAATGTTGTTTGTTAGGGTATTAGAGTTACTGGAGTCCCATATACGGATGCCATTACCCACATTGTCAATTATAGTGTTGTTTGTTATGGTGTTGGAACTGCTGGAAAAATAAAGCTCGAGAGCACCATAAGTATAATTACAGGCTGTATTGTTGAGCAGGGTATTGCCTGTTATGGTGTTGCTGCCGGATGCAACCAAATAGATGCCGGGATACTCGTTGTTAGAAGCATTGTTGTTGATTATACAGTTGCTGTCGGATGATCTCAAGAGTATACCACTACCGCAACCGATACTGCTTGAAACATTATTATCAATTATCGTGTTGTTGTCGGAGTGGTACAGATAGATACCATTGTGGTTAATCAAGACATTGTTGCTCGATATGGTGCAGTGTTCCACACCACCAAGATATATTCCAGCATAGTAGCCAGTTGCTCCCGTCACCGTAAACCCTGAGATGTTCACATAATCAGCAGTCACATTGAAGACCGGACTATCAGATGTGCGGTTAGTCACAGTGACCACCTCAGCACCCTCGCCTTCCAGTGTGAGTTGCTTGTTCACAACCACATTCTCAGAATACGCCCCTGCATACACGTAAACCGTATCTCCGGAAATGGCTGAATCTATCGCCGCCTGAATCGAGGTGAAATCTGCGCCGCCACTGTCATCCACAGTCCAGGTCTTAGGAAGTTTGCGTGGGGTCGACAATGTTTTTTGGTCATCCTCGTCAAACATTATCAACACACTTCCGTTGATCTCGGAATACTGTGATACGTATGTTAACTGGATGATGTTTGAATCTGCGCCACAAAAAACCGCATCAAGGTATGCACGAAATACCAGCGCACCGGTTGTGTTATGGTACTCAAACCACCCATCCCCCTCAGAGTCAACGATCGCATCCTTCACAAGCACCCCATCCTTAAGTAGTGATAGCCATGCCTTATCCCCAATATCGATATCTTTCGGGACAAACGAATAACCCTCGTAGAGTTCCCACACATCACCTGCCGGATCTGCATTCATGTATGTTTTTGATCCGTTCTCGATCAACTGCGTGCCATTGCCGGAATACTGATTGACATTCTTGAGTTTGACAACGTCTGCCAGACTCCCTTTAAACACAGCCTCAACCATACAATCGACCGATTCAAGACCATTTTCATACTCAAACGGGTCGCCGGACTCCAGTATATCTTCCTTCGACATGATGCCGTCTTTCGATAGTTCAAGCCATACTTTATCCCCTCCGTGGAACAACCCGTGTTGATCTTCGAGGTCTTTCATCGTAAGCACATACTCATCCATGAGTTCCCATGCCATGCCATCCGGATCTGCTGATCTGTAGAAATGAGACTCGTCAACGATCAGAGCAGTTCCGTTGATATCAGAATACTGACTGAGATTTACAAGTTTAACCGCGTTTGCCTCACAGCCTCTGAATACGCAATCGACCATGCAGGTTACACTACCAGTGCCAGAGGTGTAAACAAACATACTGGCAGAGTCCTCGTTTAATATCTCTTCCTCCACGACCGTGCCGTTCTTTGATAGTTCAAGCCATACCCCATCGTCGTTGAAACCAACATCCTTCATCGCAAGTACATAACCATCAGCAAGATCCCATGGAATGCCTGCCGGATCTGCTGATTTAAATAAATGGGACGCATTGTTGATCAATATACTACCATCTGCCTCTGAACGCTGGTAGACTTCTGCAAGTCCGACCACGTTCGAAGCACTCCCAAGAAACGCCGCTTTCAGGGTTACGTTGATGATTTCAGTTCCGTTTTTGACATAACTGTAATAAGAATCCGAATCAACTGGAGCTCTTAACTCTTCGGTCAGCAGCGCCTCACCAACCATCACCCCATTCTTCAGGATGACGATTCGCGCTTTATCTCCACCAAGAGAAACGTCCTTTGCCGCGATGGAATAATTTTCAGATAGATTCCACGGGGAATTGATCCAGCAATCGTCCAGCACAAACCCGCCTCCGCCAGAGTGTATAGGTGGCTCATCCCTGATCAGATGCGGATAGAATTCTATCGCACCTGTGTTGTCTGCCGTTTTGAACGATAGGTTGCCCATGATCGGTGTGGTTGTGTTCGGGGTCAGATCAATCGGCACATCGTTCTTGAGGGTGATACCCGATGAACTTACAGTCTTCACTTCCATCGTACCATAGTCGTCTCCGGTACGGATTCCTGTCACATTATCATCGATTAGGAAAACATACTTGATCTGAACCAGATCGGAGCATGTTCCACTGAAGACTGCGGAGACGTAACATGAAAATATGGGGGTGTCGGCTACTCCTGATACATTTCCGGTGTACGTGTACACCCGATCCTGTAGACTGGAACTGCCGGCATCGATCACCGTGTCGTCAAGTTCCGTTCCGTTCTTTTTTAGCGAGAACCATACCATGTCACCATAAAGGTCGGTCTGTTGTGCAACAAGACTAAATCCTCCACCAAGATCCCACCCCTCGCCTGTTGCAAGGGTCATGGTATCGGTGCTGTCCCACTCAACCAGTAGTTTTGCAGGTCTGCCGCTGCGATTGATGGCTACATATTCCTCGCCCATCCAGAACTCGACCCAGTAGCGAGAGTTTCCATCCACAGTCAACCCAAGATTCCTGTAAAGTTCGTATTCACGCCATGTTGGGGATGTGGTGTAGATGAGGCAGCCCTCATCGATGGTCCGGTTGATATCCGGTCCTTCCAGTGTGTAAGCCGCAATCGTCAGCGTTTCCGTGCCAACGCAAGCATCATCGCTCATATTATAGCAGAATCCACCGAAGTTGGAACTATTCCAGACGGCATCTCCGGTTTGCGCACCTGTCAGTTGCACAACCTCACCATCAAACTCAAGCGCAACCGCGCCCATGCCCGCGCACGCAAGCACCGCTGCGACCACCAGCACAGGCAGCAGTCGTCGGGTCATGTCGCCTCCAGCGTCACATCCCAGCCCGCGGCAGGTACATCATCAGCCAGCGCGCAAGCGATAAGCATCGCTCGCAAAACAGTATCAGTCCCAATCCTAATAATTCTTCCATTCACACCAACCATCTCCAGAACGATTACATTTTATGTCAACCTTATTCTATAAATATCTTCCGC
>DASC01000220.1 GCA_002503595.1 Candidatus Methanogaster sp. UBA203
GTTAATCTGACAAAGTAGAACTAGAGATGGCGTTAGAAGATCTGGATGCCACCGTTGCAGATGTTACTGAAGAGAGGTATCCTGCAAGTGTCTTTCATGCGCAGCAATGCACAGAGAAACTGCTGAAAGCGGTTTTATATTTTTTTGGCATAATCCACGAAAAAACGCATTTTCCATCTGATATACTGGCTGAAGACATCTTAAACAACCCGGAGATGACACTTGAACTGCAACTGAATAAGGATCAGATCAAATTCTTACTGAAGATGGTTGATAACGCTTCGTCTCTTGAGGAACAACGGAGCATGCCGAGATATGGATGGGAGACGAGAGATAGAATCATAAAGCCATCGGAGATATACGATGAATTGAAAGCAAAAGAGATCATGGATCGAGCATTCGAGACGTTGGATGCCGTTTACGCCTTTTTCAAATCTTTAAATATGATTGAATTGGAGGATGTGTTAGAGGAGATGGAAAGATGTTTGAAGAGATGATCAATGATTATGTAGAGTGGATAAAAGAGTTGGATGTGCGCGGTATCCTGCTATTCGGATCGGTTGCCAGAAACGATGCAAAGGAGCAGAGTGATGTAGATATACTCGTGGTCGCATCGGGACTTCCCGATATAAAGGAAAGATATGACTTTATAACGATAAAAAAACCATCCAGAATCGAAGATATCTGGATGACGCCGGATGAATTGATTGAGATGGTCGATGCCAAGACTGGGTTTGTGGTGGATGCGCTGCTCGAGGGGAAGATATTACTGGATGATGGGACGGTTGAAGATGCAAGAGCACGATTGAAGGACTCTTTGAAGCGGTTGAATACAAAGAAGTTGAAACACGGCTGGTTTATACCGAGGGATAATCTGAGAACGGTAATGTCTTTTGATTGAGTTCTTCAATCCCGGATCATCAGCCTGATCAACTCAGCCCCAATCCGCACCCCATACGACCCCTCTGCCGCGGACCTCTCGTCAAACGCCGAGACCGAATCAGCCCCGTGCCCTCCGCCACATATCGCAAACGGCACAGGATCCGCTGTATGCGTCCGGAGCGGAATCGGCGTCGGGTGATCCGGCAGCACCATGATCACGCAATCCGAACACCGGTCAAGAACCCGCCCCACCACCAGACGGTCAAAATCCTCGATCGCCGCAACCTTCGCTTCAACGTCGCCTGCGTGCCCTGCCTCATCCGGCGCCTCGACATGCACGTACACGAAATCATAATCCTCCAGCGCTTTCACCGCACAGTCCGCTTTCCCGGCGTAATTCGTGTCGAGATAGCCTGTTGCGCCCGGAACCTCGATCACATCCATCCCCGCGTAGATGGCAAGCCCCTTTAAGAGATCGACAGCCGAGATCATCGAGCCAGAGATTCCGAACATCTCCTCGAATGAGGGGAAGCTTGGCGCTCTTCCCTGCCCCCAGAGCCAGATATGCGTCGCTGGATTCTTCCCGGCGCGGATCCGCTCAACGTTAACCCGGTGCCCATCGAGCACCTCCTCCGACCTGCGGATCAGGTCACTGAGCACCTCGCAGTCCTCGCCCTCCGGCATCTGCGATTCCATCGGCTCGCCGAGCACGTCATGCGGGGGCGTGCACACCGCGGATGCGCCGATGCCGTCCGTTACCATCAGGTGGCGGTAGCTGATCCCGGCATGGAACCGGATGCGATCCGTGGAAAGCGTTTCATTGATCGACGCGATCAGAACGGATGCTTCCTCGCTTGAGATGTGTCCTGCGCTGTAATCGGCGATCATGCCGTCCGCTACTGTTATCAGGTTGCATCTGAACGCAATTTCGCCCTCTGCAAGCGTTACTCCCATACTCGCAGCCTCAAGCGGACCTCTCCCTGTGTAGTACTTCTCAGGAGCGTATCCGAGAATGGACATGTTCGCAATTTCGCTTCCGGCAGGCATCCCGGGTGGAACCGTTCGTGCAAGCCCACATCTGCCGTGCTTTGCGATGTAATCCATATTCGGGATGTTTGCGTGCTCGAGCGGCGTCTTTCCGCCGAGTTCCGGGAGCGGGACGTCTGCCATCCCGTCGCCGAGGAGAATCAGGTACTTCATGCCGCTCATTCCACCATCCCGCTGTTCACTCCATCTCATCGATCATCTTTGCAAGCCTGTCGCATGAGACCCCGTGCTTCGCCTCGCTGCAGACCTTGATCTTATCGAGAAGAGCGCAGAGGTGCTCCCGATTGAGATCGTAGCCGAGCCGCTCGGTAACGAACTTGAGCGCCTTCTTGCCTGTGTGCTTGCCAAGGATGTAGTTCCTGCCACCGCCCACAAGTTCCGGCGAAAAGACCTCGTAGGTACTGGTATTCTCAAGCATCGCTGCGATGTGGATTCCGGATTCGTGGCAGAACGCGTTTTCGCCGACGATCGGCTTGGTCTTTGCAACCCTGACTCCTGAATACTTCTCCACCATCTTCGAGAGCGACAGGAGCTGCGAGAGATCGTATTTATCGATGCCGTACTGGATCAGAAGCCCGACGAGCAACTCCTCAAGCGGCGTGTTTCCGACCCGCTCGCCGATCCCGTTCACGGTGGCATGAAGCTGCGTTGCCCCTGTTTCCGCAGCAACGATCGTGTTTGCGGTCGCCATTCCGAGGTCGTTGTGGCAGTGGATGCAGAGCGGGGTATTTGTCGCCTTCTTGATCTCTTTTATCATGAAATACGTGGTACTCGGATCAAGAATCCCTACCGTGTCTGCGATGCTCAGGTAATCCGCGTTGTGCGCCTCGGCGATCCGGTAGACTCGTTTCAGCACATCCATATCTGTGCGGGTCGCATCCTCGGCAGCGAACCTGACCGCAAGCCCGTGATCCTTTGCATAGTCCAGGACATCGATTGCGCAGTCGGTTGCCTCATCGATCGTCATGTGATGCTTGTAGCGCAGCTGGATGTCAGACGTTGCAATAAAGATGCTCACGATATCGACATTCGCATCCAGCGCGGCATCGACGTCTGATGTCTTTGCACGTGCAAGGCAGCAGATCCTTGCATTGAGTCCGAGCTTTGTAATTTTACGTATGGTCTCGAGTTCTTCTTTTGATACAACCGGAAATCCTGCCTCAATGATCTCCACACCAACGTCATCCAGTTTTCGTGCGATATCGATCTTCTCCTGCTCAGTAAAAGCGATCCCGGCGGCCTGCTCGCCGTCACGGAGTGTCACATCGCAGATCTCGATGTCCTTCGGCTTTAATTTGATGAAGTCCATCAACGTGTTTCTTGAGTACTCGATATGGTCTTCCATGTTATGGATGGGGGTCGGGTTTGAGAAAAAGGTTTTGGATGTGCCCGACCTTCGCTTCCGATGAGGGCAGTTCAATGTGCCGTGTAAAGGGGTATCGTCTTCTGTTCTGGTGGCGGCGAGGCATTATTTACGCTGCGCGGCTTCTGATGCGCTGGAACTGTTATATATGATCGTGACACCAGATAGGGAGTGATATTTATGGAGTGCAGGCTGCTACCATCAAAACAACCAATTTTCAAGAAACGCTCCCGCCCCTCGATCGGAGTTGATGGAACAGACGATCAAGGATCCGTACATCTTCGACTGCATCGCGATCGGGAGGGTGTGAAGGAGCAGGAGCTTGAAAATGCGCTCGTAGAGAAGATCAGGGAGCTCCTGCTCGAACCGGGAATGGGATATACCTTTATGGAGAGTCGGTACTATCCGGAAGTGGATGGATGAGATTTTTATCTCGACCTGCTCTTTTACCGCCATCGCTTGAGGCGTCTCGTTGCCATTTACCTGAAGATGACCGATTTCATTCCTGAATACTCCGGAAAGATGAATTTTCATCTCTCTGCGCTGGACGAGATGGTGCGACACCCGGATGGATGGTCTTCTGTCGGAATTATTTTGTGCAAGAGTAAGGGTGGGCTTGTTGCCGAATATTCCCTGATGGATATGAGTAAACCGATTGATGTATCCGAATATCGGTTCACCTCCGGACTGCATGATGGGTTAAGCGGTCAGTTGCCCAAGTCCGCGGGAATTGGATGGGGTTCCGGAAGAGGTGGGGCGGAGGGTGAAGGAAAGTGATAAAAATGACAGAACTGAATTTCAAATGCAAAGGATGCAAGAGATATTTCGACTGTGATGTAGGAAAAATCTCGTTTCCGCCGAAGCAAGAACGTCCGCGTTTTGAAAAGAATATAATCTGCCCCATGTGTGGGATTCGAAGCATGGATAAAGTCGAACTCTCCGAACTTGGGCAGACCCAACTGGGAGAGGTGTATTTCTCATCGCTGTGATGGGGCGATTTATCTGCGGCATTGCCTGATGACTGATTTGCACCTGGCTCCATCCATTCGGCACTTCGCCTATGTCCGGCCTTACGGCTAACTTCGTAAACATCGAAAACGTTATGAAATTGCCCGTCTGCAAAGTTTAAAGTGGATTGCCACGAATATCGCTGTTGAACTGAAAGGAGGTTTGAAATGTCCAAATTACCTACTTTTGTCATAACCGAAATAGAACCCACACCACTTCTGCGGGATTTTTCCGCATTTACCGGATACTTAAGTACACACAACATCGTCTTAACCCCTACTAATGAGTTCCTATCCGGAAGAGACTTGTATGAACTGAACCAGGAGATGACTCATCCCCTCCCTGATGCCACTCCACGGACCAACCAGGGTGCGTATCCACTTTTGCATCTCTTTTACCATCTGGTTCTGGCTGGGAAATTGTTCCGGAAAGTTTCTGAAAAAGGCAGCAGATTGGCGTTGAAACCGACCGAACGTCTTCAGGCGTATGAGGAATTGAAGCTCACAGAGAGATATTTCTTCCTGCTGGAGACTTTCTGGATAGATACCGACTGGGAAACACTCAAGGAGGGATGTTTTGGGGGTCCCTCCGTGTACATCGTTCCTCATCTTCTGGAATCTCTGATTGAACAACAACCAGGGAAAAGAATCTATCTAAAAGGCGAAGAAGCTTCTGATATGTCCCAGTTGCTCTGGAATTGGGGGCATTTCCTACTCTATTTCTCCTTCTTCGGATTCTGGGAGGTGACTCGCGATGAGGATCTGGTTGCACATAATTGGCCTAAACGTTCTTTTCCTGCAGAAACGGTGACACCTTCGACTTTTGGGGTGACCATGGCAGAGGTCTTGAGGGAAGCAAGGAATTTGTTCTACTGGAATCTACCAAACCGTCGTGAATTCGGCGAATTGGACGCCATACCCGGATCTCCGCTCCCTGATGAAGACTCATTAACACTTTTTGGGGCGGAGCCAGGGAAAAAAAGGTCAAAAGCATCGATCGTGGTGGACAAAGGAAAACCCGGAGACCCGTTCTTCATGCCCTTTGCCCCACTTTTTGCAGAAGGAGAACTGCAAAAAACACTTCCCCGCGAAAGAATTAAATTTGTGGATGGAACCTACATCTTCAGGGTGACTCTGGCTAATAACCTCTGGAGGCGGATCGAGATATCTGCAGATGATACCCTGCTTGACCTTCATAAGTCTATCCAGGAATCCTATAATTTCGATTATAGCCATCTTTACTCCTTTTTTATGGACGGCAGACCATGGTCTCGTGAACGATTTGTTTCCCCGTATGAAGATGATGGCCCCTATGTGGATGAGGTTAGTATCGGCAATCTGGGACTATCTGTAGGGCAGAATATTCTTTATCTGTTTGATTACGGAACTGAATGGCATTTTCGAGTGAAACTGGAAGAGATACGGAAGGAAGGTTCCAAACCACGCAAGCCCACAATCATTGAAGAGAAGGGAGAAGCACCAGAACAATATGAGTACTATGAGGAATGACGTTCTCAGAGTTGCGGCAGATGAGTTTGCTTCGAAGGTGCGCACGCTATCGAGTCCTTTCGAGGTCGCCATAGTGGGTTCTGTTGCCGGAGGTGACCCTCATCCCAATGATCTTGATCTGGCTATCATCATCAGCAACACAGGCGAGATTGCAACCATAGCGAAGTATGCCCGCCAGATGAGCAGGCATTATCATGCCTGGGAGGTCTTTCTCTTCGATTGCGATCTCTCTTTGATAGGCACGATCTGCCACCGTAGAGAGTGTCCGGGACGGTCAGTTGAGTGCTACGATCCGGGGTGTGGTAAGCCACCGCATGTGAGGGTGAATCCTGAGTTTGAATACGACGAGAAGATCTTTCTAACCTCGCCCATCGACGTTCTCTATACCTCCTTTGAAACGAGTCGTTTACTTGCACGCAAGGATGAGTTGGGCATTGTTGAATCGCGGAGTTATCCAGTGATCGAGGATATCACAATAGAGTGCGTACGTTGCGGCGAAACATTCGTGTTCACTGGTGCTGAACAGAAATGGTACCTGAAACAGGGGCTCAGTCAACCCAAACGATGTCTGGATTGTATAGCACGAGAATATGAGGACTAAGGGGGTTTAAATGTGCTTCTGGATGATGTATAATGATGACTGACCCGGGTAGGATGCGGCTCTGGACAATTCAGACAAAAGAAGCCTGGGAACGTGCAGGGGAATTGGGAGTGCTCGAGTTTAGCGAAATTGCGGATAAGGAGATTGATGATTGGTTTAGACCTGCATACAACTGGATGGCAGGACAACTCGAAGAACGGGTGAAAGAATATCCATGCAACAAATATCCAATATGGGCGTGGCATCACCCAAAACCTGATCTGCGGCGGAGCGGACACTTGCCTCGTGATACGATGGGCGTGCGGGTGGAGGTTCTTGTTAACTCTGATAGGGTATTACTGTCAGACTTTGAAGCGTGGCATGCTGTACTCAATTGCTGGTATCTGTCTTTGTCAGAGGAGGAGAGTGATAGTTGGGACGAACGCTCTGAAAGGGCAGGAATGAAATGCGGCTGGGAGAATTGGTATCCACCTTCGCCATTTAAGGAAGAGATCTTGAATAGTTGGGAACGAATCTTCGATCCGGAGCTATTGAACAAGCACTCGGAATGGATCGGCGGAGGGGCGATACAGGCTTGCATCGAAAAGATATATGTAAATGAAGTGGTAGATGTGACATGTTTTAAAGCAAGATAGTGGCGACGTGTAACAGGGGGTATCTTGCTTCAGCTATCGCCGTTTCCCAAATTCGCTCCGCTATCGTTTTGCAACCGTGACCGTACATAATCGCGGCGGCACGCAAGAAAAATGGCGATGGAAAGCAGACGTCGTTTTTTGAGTACACCGAAAAGAACCAGTCTCTGTGTTGGATTACGTATTTTTAACACAAAGGTTTCGGGTAACTACTCACCCCCCACCG
>DASC01000053.1:0-1114 GCA_002503595.1 Candidatus Methanogaster sp. UBA203
GAAAGATGAAAATAACAACTCTCTGTGACCTCTGTGGTTTAATCTTCCTTACCATAACCAGATCCTCCGGAAGCGAAAAAGTGCATGCGCTCGCGAATTACAGAGAGAGCCAATATTTCCCTTGGTGCCCGGCGCCTCATCCCGCTGACTCATAATCGGCAGCGCCGAT
This sequence comes from Candidatus Methanogaster sp. UBA203, assembly GCA_002503595.1. Lineage (GTDB taxonomy): Archaea > Halobacteriota > Methanosarcinia > Methanosarcinales > Methanogasteraceae > Methanogaster_A. Next base: position 170 of record DASC01000053.1, read on the forward strand.
GCTCTCGCCCCATCACAGCGATCTCGGTTGCATGGCGCCAAGCACATCCTCATAATCGTATTTAAGCGCGATCCTGCGGCTTCTGCCGTGCACCCCCTCTGTCGCGATCTCTGCATCGATCAGCCGCAGCGTTGTAAGTTTGTGGAGCATCGCATGAAACCTTGTGTAGCCAAGCCCTGTCGATTCGTGGAAGGCGGCATACAGGTCGCCTGCTGTCTGCTCCGTCTCCAGCGTCTCCTTCTCCTCCCCCGCCTGCTCATTCGCCCCAGCCTTCCTTGCAAGGATCGCAAGGATTGTTTGCTCGCCACTGCCAAGCGATGCGATCATGCGCGAGAGATGGAGCATCCGGGATTTCCTGTACGCCAACCGCACATCGTCTTCCGATATGCTCGTGCTCGCCCGCTCTTCGGAATTGAGCGCAGATCGCTTGAGAAGGTCGATCCCAACCCTGAGATCGCCAGCTTCCGACGTGTAATCGACGATAACATCGAGAACATCCTCGGAGAGCACGCCCGGGTAGAATCCCAGTTTTGCCCGGTCAGAGAGGATGCTCTTTATCTCATCCCACGCATACCTCGGGAACAGGATCTCTTCTGGCAGGAAGATCGAGCCGACCTTCGGATCGAAGACATAACTCAGATTGTCATCGCTTAAGATTGCGATTACGCCGATCTTCGTACCCGGGTGTGTCTCGTGAGCACGCAATAGCGAATAAAGTACGTTATCTGCCTCTTTTTCGTGGAATAAATAATTTATATCATCGAGTGCCACGATCAGAATCTTCTCGTTCTGGATAAGGTACTTTGCAATCTCATCGAGTATCTTTTTGAACGAAACACCAGAAGTCGGTGGCGCATGTCCGATCAATTTCTGGAAGATCTGTGAAAATATCGTGTATCTGGTCTGGTTCGCCTGGCAGTTGACATGCGCAGTGATCACGCCGGG
>DASC01000053.1:1161-6284 GCA_002503595.1 Candidatus Methanogaster sp. UBA203
CAGAGCATGTTGAGCGGTCGCATCCCCTGAAGCGCTGGACGCACTCCGAAGATGAGCGATCTGAACTGCGAATCCCGGTGTGCGAAATGCTCAGGGATGTGGTCGAATTCAAACAGTTCTCCCCGCCTGAACAGGGTTTGATCCCACAACAGGGTTTTTCCTGGCATGGGATGTTATTTCTGGCGGATGTTAATTATGGGTTTCCCTGATAGTCCCCAAGTTATGACATCGATTATGGAGTTCTACAGCATCATCTTCTGACTCTTCTGTCGCATCACCGCATCTTCTTAAGCAGCGCGCCGATATCCTCATGAAACCCCAGTTCGCCGCCCTCGACAACGGTCTTCTTGATGCCCTTATGCCCTTTGCGCGGCGGATGCAGTCTGAAGACCGGCTTTAGTTTCGGGATGTCTGAGAGCTTTGCACCGCCGCTGCAGACCTTCTCTGCAAAGTCAGATACGGAACCGAGTTCGCATTCGTCCATATACTCCTGTGTGAGTATTTCTCCGCCTTCGATCCGACCTCTGAGTGATAAGAGATTTGTAAGCGATTCTGCGTCCGCAGTTCCCCATGCGACATAGTCCTTCGCCTTCCTAACCATTCCCGTATAGTGCGGGGTCTCCTCTATGACCACGCAGTGGTTGACGCTGTGCAACCGGAGCATCTTTAAGGTGTCCCTTATATCAGGGCGCACCCGCACATCTCCACGAAGTCTGACGACTGCATACATCATCTGCCCCCGGTGCGCATCGTATTGGTCTGTTTCAGCGCTGTGTATGTCGCCTTTGCAAAGTTAAGCGTGGTTCTGGTCAGACCCCATGTCCGGGTCCAGACATCCTTGATGCCAGCCATCTCGAGAACCTTCTTTGCAGTCGATCCTGATGCGATTCCAAGTCCTCTGGGTGCAGGTTTCAGTTCGATGCCGACGCTGCCAGCTCTCCCGACAACCTGAAACGGCACCGAATGCGGATCATTGCAGCCACACTCCCATGATCCGCAGCCGCGTTTGATCCCGGTCAGATGCAGTTTCGCATTGGCGATTGACTTGCGTATCGCAGGTCCTGCCTGCCTGTCCCTGCCCTGTCCGAATCCGATGTACCCGTCCTTGTTCCCGACGATCGATACAGCCCTGAACTTGACTCTTCGTCCTGAGTCAGTCATCCGCTGCACCATATTCACATCCAGCACCTCCTCCTCAAGGTCAGGAAGCAGCACCTCGATGATCTCAACCTCCCGGAGTGGAAGCCCTGAGTTTAAGACGGCGTCGATATCGGTGAGCTTGCCCTCGCGGACAAGGGTGCCGAGTTTGGTCTGCGGTATCCATTCTTGTTCCATTTATGCACCTCCGAACTCGGATGTGATCTGTGCCTTCGTCGCCTCAAAGATCGATGGCAGGTCAACGTCTCTGTACGTTGCCACCAATTCGCCGCGAATCCGCTCATCGGACGGGAATATCACCGGATCATGTGGGATATCCATGCCTGCGTCGACCGCGCCACGGAGCGCGGCATACACCCGCGATCCGGGGGTGGACGCATGAAGGCCCATATCGAGCACGCCCTCTGTAAATCCTTTGCTGATGGTGCGATACCCGAACAGTAGTCCGGCAAGGTATGCTGCAGTGGTATTTCCTGTCGATCCTGAATATCCGTACTTCCCAAGTTCAATCGATGTAGCAGATGAGAGTATCATATCGCCCTCTCTTTCAGGGATTGCGAGTTGTAGTCTGATGTGCCGTGCACTTCTGCGCACCACCATACGTGGCTTCTTTGATAACAGCAGTCTAAGGCGCCTGTGATAATTTGTTCTGCCTTCTCTGCGCCGTCTGAATGGCACCCGGTATCTCGGTCCGGTCGCCATCTACTGTTCCTCCAATTTCATCATCATATCTTGCCCTCTGTAGTCTGTGATTGCATAAAGGTTTCGTCATCGTTATATGCGATGAATACAGATATAACATTGGAGTGGTCGTAATGAAACCGGACGGACTGATGCTAATCACTATGGTGCTGGTAGTAATACTGGCAGGTACGGCAGGCGCGCATACGTATGACCCTGATAAGAAGAATGACTGGGAGGTAAATGATGTCGGAGAGGAGGAGATGCTATGGGGGAATACGATAGAGGTGGATGCCGAAGGACTGAACACCACATACACGATCGAGTTGAACGATTTCAATGTTCAAGTAAGTGAAATCGATCTTGATGAGATTGAGCGTATAAAAGGCAGGGATTATGAGTGCGGGGATTGCAGCAGGAGCGAGTATGTCGATGAGATCGAGTATTCCGGAAAAACAGCCAACCTCCGGATTTATGATGGTTACGAACTCGTCGGAAGCTTCCCGTTCAGGGCAGATGGATCTGCTCTCGAGGGGGGTAGCATATTCAGCACAAAGGAGAGTTCGTGGGACAAAGGTGGCACGATCTGGAACTACAACAACGATCTCTTCGTTGCCGTTAGCAAGATCACATGCGAGTTTGCAGATGAAGACTGCTTCTGCACCGATCCAAGAAGTGAGGAAGCAACCATCAGGTACCTCGTCAGGGAACCGGCAGAGTTTGAGGTAGAGGTGGAAACATTTGTTCCGGGCGGTGAGGAGGAGGAAGAGATGTCAGAATTCAGGTCAAATTCAGTCTTTAAGGCAGAGATCGAACTGAAGAATAACGAGATGCGCGCATACCACACGGATGCATGGTTCTCTGTGAAGCCGATAGAGATGATCGATGGGAAATACCCGCCGGATTGCAAGATGGTGAGGGCGTATCGCGGCACCGATGAGGATATGATCAATCGAACCACCGAGCAACCGATAAATATACGCAGCGGTGATCCATGCATCGGTGAAAGAGATGACTGGTTCGAGGGGGATGCTGATATGGTGATGGATGAGAAGGTGGGTGAGGATGAACTCACATACACAGTCTATTTCAAGACTCCATCGATACCAAAGCGGACGGAATATGCGATATGCGTGAATCTCACTTATAAAGACCTGAAAGAAAAAACACGCCATTTCATAGACAATTCGACAACCATCGAGATCCTCCCGGTACTCGAGGTGAAGAAGGCGGTCGGGACAGAAGATTATGTGATCGTTTCAGAGGAGGCGGTGGAGGCATACACCGGCGAGATCACTTATGTGATATACGAGGATTATGAGCCGTACGTCTTCCTAACGGTGATAAACTGGGGCGATTATGAGATTTCATCGATAAGCCTCTCAGATGCCCCGAGCGATGCGTGGCACAAGCCTGCAACCACCGATTTCAATAAATGGAAGTGTGCGCTCCCTGCAGAGATGCTGAGAATCCCGGATATGGAAGCAGATCGATGGGACTGGGACTTTTCGCTTGAACCTGGCAAGATAATGACGTGCGCATATCCTGTGAGTCTTTTGAAGCCTGGAACATACAAACTCGGGAGCGCAATCGTCAACTGGACAGAGAACGGACATAATTACAGCGTGAATTCATACTCGCAGCAGGTCGAGGTACATGGTCCGTATATCGAGGTGACAAAGACGGTAGATCCGGTCAATGTAACTCAGAATGATACAGCGAAAGTAACCGTGAGCGTGAAAAACACAGGAGACGTGCCCGCATCCATAAAGATCTTCGATCAGCTTCCGATGGAGTCAGAACTGGTCGGAGCGATACTGGTGCGCGGTATCACCATCGATGAAGACAGTGGCGTATTCTCTGTGACGAGGGTACTTGACTCCGGCGCAGAGGAGTTATTCGAATACACGATCGATCCGAACCGGACTGTGATGCTCCCTCCCGCGGTGGTCGAGTTCGTTGATCTCACGCAATACGCGGCGATAAGCGTCTCTGATATGCCGATACTGATTGTGAATGGAACCGAGCCCATCGGCGCCGCCGCTGAAAAGCTCAAGTCCGAAGCAGAAAGGACCGCGGCAGCGGCAGCGGCAGCATCTGTTGATGCTGGTGCGGGCGGGTCTGGTATGGCTGTTGAGACCGCGAAGACTCCTGTGCGCAGGGAGCCCGGGTTTGTGGGTATTCTTGCAACCTTCGCGTGTCTGGCGGCTGTGCTGATCAGCAGGCGCCGAAGGAAGGATTAAGTCTGGAAACCAGAACATGCCTGCCTGTATCGTGCAAGGGTTTCTTGATGTGTGATCTTGCACAATAGGATGTTATGGCCCAGAACAAACTCGGCGGAGCGCACACCACCATAATCGGCGGCAGAACCGGAAGGAAGGCAGCAGAGATCGTAGCATGGCATCCGAAGGTAAAGCGGATCATTCCCACTGTCATCAGTGTCAAGGGAGCCGCCGGCGGAAAGACCACGGCAAAGGTGCTGCGCTCTGACGCACGGGGTAATCTCCGCCTCTTAATCTCATCCGGCACATCGGCACAGGAACTGCGCATCATAACGACGGCGGGGGATTTTTCGGAAGGGGAATTGCTGAGACGCGAGTTAAGCGAGATGCTCTCAGAGGCGATGGGCACGTAGGGTGCCAGACTGCGACGCGTTCTTCGGGGGGCGGAGCGTCCATCATAAATGTCTTTGGAACTCTCATTTGTCCGACAGTGCTGGTGAAATGTACCCTTGCCTCTTTTCTAAATATCTACTGCCGCAGAAGGTAAAACACTGACTTTGGTATCACGTCTTTTGACGGTCGGATAACGTGAAACTCTGTTGAGCCGGAAACGGCAGACATAGGTACAAATGTTGCTGGTAACGACTGATCTGGATCTGATAAGTTGCTGGATTTCGGATTGATTTCGCAAGCATCTCCAATTGTCGCCCACACTCACCCTCCGGCAACTGATACGCCCCCTCAATCTCTTTTTCAGGGAATGGTTCAGCCATCAGTGCCCCCCATGTATCATGTTCATGCACAGAACTACATCAGTTACTACATCAGTTACTACATCACATCTGCTTTCTGACTTAGTCAGTGACTTAGTCACATCTCCTAACAATTCCTCTAACATCTCATGGCGGACATCCCGCTGAATCATCGATAGTTCCCCTCATCCTTCAAAGATGCAAGAAACTCCTCTCCTTTCCGGGTCAGGACATATTTGCCTGTTTTCGGAGCTCCCTCAAATAACATCAGTTCTTTCTTCACGAGATTAGTTCTACTTTGTCACATTAA
>DASC01000194.1:0-4653 GCA_002503595.1 Candidatus Methanogaster sp. UBA203
TCGAATCCCTGCATTTTTCAATATTGAAGGTTCGATTCTAATCCAGCCATCTTGTTTTATATCTATTATTGTAGCATTCTTCATATTGTCATGCCTCATCAAACGTTTTTGGTACAGTTCTTTAACATCCATTGGATATTCTGCGTTCATTTCCGTAATAAGGTTATCTGGTGATAACTCCTGCGAGCGGTAAGCCTGTTTTGCCCAAACCAATTACAGCGATCTTATTCCTTATCTTTCATCCATCCTCTCTTCTCCTTAGTTTTTGTAATGATCAGACGAATGTGCAACAGCACGAAGAATGGCACAATCGGAAAATCCAGTGAAATCGCCATATCTTTAAATTTTACCGCAGAGCACGCGGGAGTTCGCAGAGAATCAGATCAGTCTTGAAACTCTGCGCCCTTTGCGCCCTCCGCGGTGATAAATCACTGGATTTTTAGACAGTGCCACGAAGAACATGAAAAGCGGGCGGTCATGCCCCATAGAGTAGCAATAGCCGCGTGTTCTTGATCAGATTGTCCATTACACAAGGGCATTTTTAAGCCGTATTACTGGAAAAACAAGCACGAGGTCGATTTTATTTATGATGACTCCGTGATCATTCTTCCGGTCGATGTTGCGTATCGGGGCATGTAACCTCTACTGATGCGAAAGGCATCGTTGAATTTATGCACGCATTCGATCAGAGCACTGGAATCATCGTGACCTGGATTGAGTTCAGGAAGGATGTGATAGATGGCAGGGACGTGCTCTTCATTCCACTCTGGCTCTTTCTGCTGGTTCTGTAATCTTATTGCCTGACGTGCGCCGACTGTATCACAGCTCAGATGTTTGCTGTGGAAGATCTCGAGACCGAGAATCGATAACCTCGATCAGCCGCTGCATCACATCATCCACGCCATCCCCGGTCTCTGCCGAGATCCGGTACTCCCATTCGCCATGGAAATCGGCGAGATCGCACTTGTTCGCAGCAACGATGACCGGAATTGTGAGCGTCTTCTCGATCTCGTGTAACATACTGGTCTGGGCCGTGAGCGGATACCCGCAGTGCTCGGACGGGTCAATCAACAGCAGCACCACATCGCCGACATGGTTAAGCGCAGTTATCGCCTGCAATTCGATCTCGTTTCGGTCACCAAGCGGGCGATCAAGGAGGCCGGGCGTATCCACAACCTGATACCGCAGTCCGTCGTGCGTGAAATGCCCGATGTAGATTCCTTTCGTCGTGAACGGGTATGTGGCTATTTCTGGCTTCGCACCGGTCACGCGCCTTACAAAACTCGACTTGCCGACGTTTGGGTAGCCAGCCACCACAATGGTCGGCACATCGGATATGTCTGGCAGTTTCCGAAGCTTATTTCGTGCATCGTTTAAGAAACGCAAGTTTCCGTCCACTTCGTGCACGATCGAGGATATTCTGGCATAATAAGCTTTCCGCACACGGACCGGGTCGTCGTGCTTCGCTTTCTGCAGGGATTCACGCGCAAGCGACCTGACCATGTCGCCTGCCCAATGCACGGATGAGAGCGACATCCTGAGCCGGTCGGTCCCGACGATGATATCGGTCAGTTCGGAATAAAACGGGGACAGTTCATCGAAATTCGGGAAATCGTGCACGATCCGGAGGAGTCGGTCCGATAAGACGTCTGACGTCGCCTGGATCATCGCTCTCTGGATGTTCACAACCCGTCCGCTCCCTGACATGGCAGAGCGCACGGCGCGCCGGAACGCCTGATCGAGGAGTTCGTCTGCGGTCTGGACGGTGCGCAGTTTTTCATAGATCATACAAACATGTTTTCTGCCAGATCGACATTAGCTTTACCTCTCGCAGCCAACAGCGTGACTTCCTCCCCGCTACAAGTAGCGGGGTCTTCTGACCAGCAGCATAAAATAGTAATCGAACCACATTGACACACAATGGTTGCAGTTGGCGTACACGTATCCATCGCAGGCTCGATAGACCGGGCTGTTGACCGGGCGCAGAAGTTGGGCTGCGACACGTTTCAGATCTTCACAAGAAACCCGCGGGGCTGGCGGTTCAAGGATCTCACCCCCGAACAGGTCGAGAAGTTCATAACAAAGATCGAAAGATCCGGCATCTACCCGCCGGTCGCCCATGCGCCGTATCTGCCGAATCCGGCATCGCCGAAGGAGGATGTTTACAGCCGCTCGGTCGATGCGCTTGCAAGCGAGATTGCGCGGTGCAGTGCGCTCCACATTCCGTATCTTGTGACGCATCTTGGAAGCCATCTTGGGACAGGAACGAAAGGGGGGTTGATGCGTGTAATATCGGCTGTGAATACGGCAATCGGTGCGTTCGAAGAGGCGCGCCCGGAGGGGGGCGGTTCTGTGATGCTTTTGCTTGAGAACACCGCTGGCACAAAGAACAGCGTGGGCGGGCGCTTCGAAGAGATCGGGCAGATCATCGACGGGGTGGAGCGCGACGATCTGGTCGGGGTCTGCTTCGACACATGCCATGCATTCGCTGCCGGCTACGAACTCCGGACTGTTGATACGCTTGATGCGACGATGGCGCGGTTCGATGAGGCGATCGGGCTTGACCGGCTGAAACTTGTCCATCTGAACGACTCGAAGGGCGGCTTAAACTCTCGATTGGACAGACACGAGCATATCGGCATGGGATACATCAGGGAGGACGGGTTTAAGGTCATACTGCAGCACGATGCCATCAGGAAGCTTCCGATGATACTCGAAACACCGGTCGATACTCGGAGGGATGATGTAGGGAACATCCGGATGGTGCGGATGCTTGCAGAGGGGTGATATGAGCACGATGAAACCGACAAAAAAGTCGTTTAACAGGTGTCCGGTTTGTGGTGGGGAATTGTGGAAAAAGATGTCGAAAAACTGCTGCGAGGCAGTGTCGACACTGCGGTGGTGAAAGTCCATGCCGATGTTTGCCTGCACTGTGGGGAACGTCTCTATTCACAGGAAACGGTCAGGCGCTTTCGGAAGATACGTGAAAAGTTAGAGTTTGGGGGCGTGGGCGACTTTGGAATATACTTATAGGTTCGGGCGCCCGAATATACCATCATGTATCCAACGGAGAGGCTAACCACTGTTCTGGTACCGAAACACTACAAGACCAGATCTGTCCTGATCGAAGATGCATTTAGAGCGCTTTTAAATTTAAAACCATGGTTAAAGGTGGAACTGTCGATAGAGCTTTATCTGAGGGGGGATGTATCGCTTTTGAGAGCGGCAGAGATTGCGGGTATGGATATGGAGAGTTTTAAGGAGGTGTTGAAGGCGAGAGGATTTAAAATAAGCAGCTATATCGGGTCAGAAGAGGAAATTGAGCGGGGACTGGGGTTAATTTGAATGCTCATACTTGATACCGATATCGCAAGTGCGTTTGCCAAGGCAGGACATTTTGATGCGCTGATAAATCTCTTTAGAAGTATTGGAATAACAACATCAGTCTACGAAGAACTCTTAACACCCCTGGAGTATGGATATGGGTATCCAAGGACGATATTCGATATGGCAGAATTAATAACCGTCTCAGAGGAAGAACAGAAAGAATATCTGAATATCAAGGAAAGACGCTCTAAAATTGGAAAGGGTGAGTTAGAAAGCATCGTTGTTTGCTTGAACAGGGGCTATTTGTTCTCTTCTTTTGACAAAAAAGCTATAATGGTGGCTAAGGAGGTTGGAGTAGAGATCATCACCGCAGGGGTCGTTTTTAAAGGATTGGCAGTAAAAGGGATTGCAACGAAGGAAGAGATTCTGAAAATAATCAGAGATATCGAAAGTTCAGATAATAGGATGAATAGTGGTGGAACTCTGAGTGCCTGACCATGTCCATGAACCCCACCATTGATGAGATCGTCCGGATCCTGAAAGACCAGAATACAAAATTCGCGGCTTCCGCCATCACAAAAGTCGCAGGAGAACGCGACCCGTTCCTTGTCCTGATCTCATGCCTCTTGAGTCTCAGAACGAAGGATGCTGTGACCTCTGCCGCTTCAAACCGCCTCTTCTCTCTGGCTAAAACGCCTGAAGGGATATTACAGTTAAGCACCGCCGATATAGAGAACGCGATCTATCCTGTTGGCTTCTACCGGAGAAAAGCTGTGCAGATCAGAGAAATATCGAAAAACCTGATAGAAGAGAATGATTCAAAGGTTCCTGACGAGATCGATGATCTTCTGAAGCTTAAGGGAGTTGGCAGGAAGACTGCGAACATCGTGGTCACCCATGGGTTTAACAAGCCCGGAATCGCTGTGGACACGCATGTACACAGAATCTCGAACCGGCTCGGGCTTGTCCTGACAAAGACGCCGGATCAGACCGAGTTTGAACTGAGAAGAATCTTGCCGGAGGAGTACTGGCGGGATTTCAATGATCTGCTCGTGGTTCACGGGCAGACCGTCTGTACGCCGATCAGCCCGAGGTGCAGCGAGTGTCCGATCAGCCGGTACTGCAGGAAGGTTGGTGTTGCGAGGTCGAGGTGAGTGGTCGAACCAGATAATCCCGCGATTCAAGGTTTTTCTTGCAAAAACCGATCGTTCCCGGATCTTTTATCCCCCGCCGATGCCTGGCATGTTTTCACAATACTCGATCGCTTTTTAATATGCTCGAGTAATGTGTGGCGACACTGTCGCTTTTTCAAGTGAAATCGCCATA
>DASC01000194.1:4716-10640 GCA_002503595.1 Candidatus Methanogaster sp. UBA203
CGCCCTCCGCGGTGATGAATCACTTGATTTTGTAATGGTCAGTTGGATGCACAACACCGCGACTGACGTAAATGGCATCAATAGGACATACAACCACAGAGAGCACAGAGGGACACAGAGGATCGATTTAAAAACTCTGTGCTCTCTGCGTCCTCTGTGGTTAAATCCGGTGGCTTTTACTGCTTGTGTGGGATCGATTCGACCACAACATAAATCACTTGGTTTTCAGACAGTGCCATGTGTGGCAAACAGATAACTCTTAATCTGTGTAAATCAGTGGCTGATATAAATTTTAGCCACAGATTAACAGTGATTCCACCGGTTTTATCCACAAGTTATCCGAGCATGTACGCTTTTTCGCTGTAATTGTGCCGAATCCATGCTTCGACATCGGATCGACCGTTTTTCAAATATCACTTGGTTTTCAGACAGTGCCATGTGTGGCAAACAGATAACTCTTAATCTGTGTAAATCAGTGGCTGATATAAATTTTAGCCACAGATTAACAGTGATTCCACCGGTTTTATCCACAAGTTATCCGAGCATGTACGCTTTTTCGCTGTAATTGTGCCGAATCCATGCTTCGACATCGGATCGACCGTTTTTCAAATGCGCTACCATCGTCAAAGACGGTATTGAGCGCGAAAATCATTTCAGCTCCAGCTTATTCCACCAGTCCCATTCATCCACTCCGAAGAACCTGGATGCCCCGTAGATATCCTCGAAGAGTTGGTCGTAGACAAAGTATTCGGGTTCGTACGTGATCATCTCTGCGCCGAGATCCCCCTCGGTAGCGCTGACCGTGGGCTCGATCGCCAGATATTTCCCACCCCGCAGCGGGACGATCACCCATGCATGGCCGTACCCATCCCGCCAATTGTCCCTTGTGGCGATGTATGCGGTCACGTTGTGGCATTCGAGTTTCCATTCGATGTATGCAGCCATCTCAGAGCAGTCGAAACTCGAGCACTGGTACGGCGTTATGAATCCCTTGCCAAGCAGCCGCTTCACCTCGTCAGGGGTGTTCTGGAACCGGGTCTTATGGAGGTAATACGGATCAGGAATATCTGAAAGATCCACCTCTTCGGGAGAAGGCACCACCTCCGGATCAGGGGGCTCCGGCACAGGGGATGCGAAGTCCACCGATCCACTGTTGCTGACGGCGACGTTCTCGTTGAAACGGTCGATATTGGCATAGACCGCATCCACATACGCGGCAGCTCTCTGGATGTGGTACATGGCATGGCTGTCGTCTCCTTGCGAGGCGTATTCGGACGCCAAATAAAGATCAGACACTGACTCGTTGACGCTTTTATGGATCGCACGCAGAATAGAGAGTTGGGCATCATAATACGCTTCACCAGATCCGGAGAGCGAAGCGTTCGTGACACGGCGTTCGAACGACTCGATCGATGCAGCGTACTCCCGATTCTCCCGTTTCAGTTGCTCACATTCTGCCCGGCAGCCATCGTATTCGCGGTCGTTAAAGGATGTGATGGCACGGTTCAGGGATCCGGTTATGGTCTTCAGGTGTGAAAGCACCTCAGACTGGCTCTCTTCCAGATCGGCATGTTGCCAACCGCTCTCGATATGGCTTTCAGGGCGCCCAGGGCTTTCGTGGATGCAGCCGGCAGACAAGACCGCCAGTATCAGCGAAAATACCAATGATAGTATCACCCATCGCATTTTAGAATGCATCATCCTTATGCATCTCTCGAACCAACACATTTTAAAGATAGTACATGAAACGTACGAGAGTAATGCTTCCCACAGACCTGATCGACCGTGCGTACAGGGGCGAATGTACGAAAGAGGATGCAGCCTTGCTTGCGACCGCGCCGCCTACCGAACTCTTCAGACTGGCAGACGAACTGCGCGCAGAGGCGGTCGGGGACGTTGTCTCGTACATACCCAACCGAAACATCAATTTCACAAACAGGTGCATCGGAACCTGCCGGTTCTGCGCATTCAGGAAGCCAGATGGCTACCGGCTCGGGATTCAGGAGATCCTTAAAAAGGTAGAGGAAGCGGCCAGTGTTGGCGCAACCGAGATCTGCATCCAGGGGGGGCTTCTGCCGGATATGCACCTGACAAATTACTGCGAGATTCTCGAATCGGTCAAATCCGAATTTCCGAAGGTCCATCTCCATGCATACTCCCCGATGGAGGTCTGGTACGCAGCAGGCGGGGGCAGGGGTGGTGGTGGGAGCGAAGACCGGGAGGGGGATGGCGTGCGCATCAGGGATACGCTTGCAGCGCTAAAGAAGGCAGGGCTTGATACGATGCCCGGAACCGCAGCAGAGATCCTTGTGGATGATGTGCGTACGAAAATATGCCCGGATAAACTGAATACCGAACAGTGGGCAGGTGTCGTCAGGACCGCGCACAGTCTCGGCATAAGAACGACCGCAACCATCATGTACGGACACATCGAGACCGTGAGGGACCGGATCGATCACCTGTTCCTGATTCGCAACCTGCAGGACGAGACGCACGGATTCACTGAATTTGTGCCGCTCTCGTTTATGCCGTACAACAACGAACTCGGCGAAGAGATGCTTGCAAGCGGCAATTACGGCAACACTGGAATCGATGACCTGCGGATGCATGCGCTTGCACGAATCGTGCTACACAACCGCATCCCAAACATTCAGGCGAGCTGGGTGAAGCTCGGGAAAAAACTGGCGCAGTACGCGCTTCATTGCGGAGCAAACGACCTTGGAGGAACGCTCATGGAAGAAAAGATATCAAAATCGGCGGGATCAATGTCAGGCGAATATATGCCACCGTCAGAGTTTGACTGGATCATTGAGAATGCCGGACGGATACCGCGGGTGCGGGATACGATCTATTCCCACCAACGACACCCCAAGCAGGGGCGGTGATATAATGACCGATGCAGCAGTGATCGGCGTTGTCGGGTATCACAACACAGGAAAAACGACGCTCATCTGTAAATTGATTGAACGGTTGGCAGAGAAGGGCCATTCTGTGGTGACTATAAAGAATATACCGAAAGTTGGATTCACCATAGACCGCGAAGGAACCGACACATGGAAACACGCCGAATCCGGCGCAGGGCTTGTTGTTGCAAGCACTTTGGATGAGACATCCTTCATCATGAAGACTGGCATGCCACTTGAGGATATCCTGAGAATCACAGACAGCATAACGTCCCCTGATGTGATACTCGTGGAGGGGCACAAGACTGAGAATATCCCAAAGATCGTGCTCGGAGATATCGAGATAGACCGCGGCGGGCGTAGATACGATCCCGATGCGGATGATTTCGAGGATGTTCTCGATTATGTAACAGAGGCGATCGAGATTGCGAGGGTGTACTCGAAACTTCCGAAGATGGACTGCGGGAAATGCGGATGCGACGACTGTATGGAGATGGCAGAAGCCATCGTCCGCGGGGAAAAGGCAATCTCGGACTGTGTGGTGCAGGAAGGGCTTGTGAGCGTCACCGTAGGGGGAGAGGCGATTCCAATGGGTCCCTTTGTTCAGGATATCGTCTCGAAAACGATCGCCGGAATGGTCTCCTCCTTAAAAGGCGTTGATCGTGAAGGCACAGGCGCAGATATAATCATTGAGGTAAAACATGCCGAAAAATAGATTAAAGATCGGGGTCTTCGGATGCGGCGTGATCGGAAGCGCGATATGCAGCGCAATCGACGAGGGAACCATCGATGCAGACCTTATCGCAATCTGCGACCGTGATCCTGCGATAGAGCAGCTCGCCGACTCGCTTGACAGCCACCCAGCGACTATGAATATCAGCAGGATGGCGAGAGCCGTGGATATTGTGGTCGAAGCCGCATCCCAGCAGGCGGTGCGCACGATCGCACCAATTGTGCTGGCTGCGGGGTGCGATCTCATGATCATGAGTGTCGGCACTCTCTCGGATGCGGAACTCTTCGACCAACTTAAGGACCTGGCACGGCGCAACGATTGCAGGATATATATCCCGTCTGGCGCAGTCGCAGGCATCGACGGCATCAGATCAGCAGCCATCGGACGGATCGACTCGGTCGTGCTGACGACAACGAAGCCGCCGGCAGGGTTTGCTGGTGCGCCTTACATCGAAGAGCATGGCATCGATCTTTCGTCGCTATCCGAGGCGACTGTGCTCTTCAAGGGAACTGCCGCGGATGCTGTGCAGGCGTTTCCTGCAAACGTGAACGTGGCGGGCACACTGAGTCTTGCAGGAATCGGGTACGATGCAACGACGGTGCGGGTCATCGCTGATCCTGCGGTTACACGGAATATGCACGAGATCGAGGTTACCGGGGAGTTTGGGGCGCTGACGGTCAGGGTCGAGAATGTTCCGTCGCCTGAGAATCCGAAGACGAGTTATATTGCAGTATTGTCCGCGATTGCGACGCTAAAGAAGCTGACAGAGCCTGTGTGGGTGGGGACGTGAGATATCTTGCGGATTTGGTGGATGTCCGGATTGTTATAATCTTTTCAGATGCTTGTTGTAGTCATCAACATATCCATCCCCTCCAGGCATAATTCGACCACCTCTTTAAGGTTTTTGTAAAGCTCGTCGAGATTTTCTGCCTGAGTATGGGCACCAGGAATTCCGGGAACGACTGCTGCATACAATCCGGTTTCCGGGTCTTTTTCGAGGTATCCGGTTATTCTGTGCATTTTAAACACCTCTTATTTGGCGATTTTGAATATGCTCCGTTATGCGAAGCTGCCATCATTTCCAAGATACCGTTGTTGGCTCGAGTTACGTGTAAGCCATCCACCATCCAAAATCTCACTTCACCCGCGGCATCGCTATGATCTCCCGTATCTGCATCTTAAAGAAACTGTTCGCATGTCCGGGTTTGATCACGCACGCGACATCTGCGCCCGTGCCTGTCCCGCCAATAGCGATGACCTCGGAATCGTCACTGACAGGAATCATGCCAGAATCCGCAGCCATAATCGTGATCTCGACAGCGACCTTAAACCCGATCCCGAACAGACTCCTGAGGACGGCTGCGATGGTCTCAACCCTGCTCGCTCCGCCGAGTTTGTCAGTGAATGACCGCTCCACCCCTGATAGGGTGTGCGTCTGTGTGAAAACAGCCGCGCCCATCTCTTCCAGTGTTTTGAGGTTGCTTTCCTCAAATAGCCATTTTCCTTCCACTCTTGCACCGTAATGCAGTGTTGCAACGATTGTCTTGATGCCTGTGCCCTCTGCTGCTTTTGCAACCGCAATACCGGTCGATCCTGTGGTGCTTGCAACCACGATGTGCTCGATTCCGAGTTCGACTGCCCTCTCGACCGCAGCCCGCACGGTCTCATCCGTGTTAGCAGCACCCGGTTCTTCGAAGTATGTGATATCTTTTCTCATGTTAACGCCTCTGGCGTCGATCCGGCGGTTTGAAACTCTCACTGCCGGATTACCGCAACGTTTGTGTTGATCTGATCCATGCGGCTGCCGGGATTCGAACCCGGGTTATAAGCTTGGGAAGCTCATGTCATACCGCTAAACTACAGCCGCAGCCACAACATATCATCCGAGCGGCATCTCTTATATCTTTTGGCATTGCACGGGGCTCCCGGAAAAGGTTAAACCATCCGCGGTTCACAGATAACTTCATGACAGCGACCACCAGAGAGCGGGCAGGCAAATCAAAAGACATCATCAAAAAGGATGGAAAGACGTTCTTTGAGTTCACAGATCGCATAACCGCATTCGATGGGCTGAAGAAGGATGAATACCCGGACAAAGGCGAGGTCTGCTGCAGATTGTCTTCGTACTGGTTCGAGATTCTTGAAAGAGAAGGGATACCGACGCACTTTCGCGCCTTCATCCCGCCAAACGTCATGGAAGTCGAATACCTCGAGATCATCCCGATCGAGGTGATCTGGCGCAATTTTGTCGCAGGATCGCTACTGAAACGGTACGAATGTGGAGAAAC
>DASC01000147.1 GCA_002503595.1 Candidatus Methanogaster sp. UBA203
TCTTTCACAAACGAGATCTCGGCACCCTCCAGAAGTCTGGCAGGGTCGATCGATTCAGGGATATGCTGTGCTTTTTTAAGGATGCTGCACGCCCTTGCGTGGGAGTACTGTATGAACGGCGCTCCGAGTTTGTCGAAGTCAAGCGCACTCTCCCAGTCGAAGGTCGTCGCCTTCTCTGGCGAGACCTTCACGATGTCATACCTGACAGCGCCGATACCGACCTCTTTTGCGACGTGGTTTCTGAAATCCTCTTCCGCATCGGGTCTGCGCTTCGTGACCTCTGTTAGTGCCTGCTTCTCGACCTCGTCGAGCAGTTCGTCTGCAGAGATGAATTTGCCAGCGCGGGTGCTCATCGACCCCTCAGGAAGGGATACAAACTCGAAAATGACAATCTCAGGCTCTTTTACGCCGCATGCGCTTAGAACGTAGCACAACTGGCTGGAGATGAGTTTGTGATCAGCGCCAAGAACATCGATCATGCGGTCGCACTGTTCCGCCTTCCACCGGTGGTATGCAAGATCACGGGTCACATAGACTGAGGTCTGATCGCTCCGCAGGATCACAAGATCCTTGTCGAATGTCGGCATCGGGACCACGAGAGCGCCATCGACCATTTCGGTAAGTCCCAGCTCCTTAAGTTCCCCTACAAGGTCGGATACCTCGCCGCCTTTCACAAATATAGACTCGTTCACAAATCGGTCATGATGGACGTTCATCCGTTTGAGCGTGGACGTGATCCCTGATACTGCAAGGTCTGTAGCACTGCCGAACCGCTCGATCATCTCCGCGTCACCACGTTCGATTCCCTGCATCAGTTCATCAATCTGGCAGACCAGATCAGGATCCTCCCCGAGTTCCCGGTTTGCACGGATGTACACATCCGCAATAGCATGATCCGCCTTCTTTTGATCGTCAAATTCAAAACGGTCCATCGCCCACGCAACGATTGCGACCTGCCTGCCCATGTCATTGACATAGTACTGGATCTCCACGTCATAGCCCGCCGTCTTCAAAATCCTTGCGAGAGTGTCGCCAATGATCGAATTCCTGATATGTCCGACATGCAACGGACCGTTTGGGTTTGCAGAGGTGTGTTCGATGATCACCTTCCCTTTCCCGTAACCGGTGCCGTAGCGTTCTTTCTCCAGAAAGATCTCGTGTACCGTAGCGTCTATGAACTTTCTGCTGGCAAAGAAATTGATATACGCACCCACTGCCTGCACGTCTCCGACCAGTGAGTCTTTCGGGATCGTGATCGCATCCGCGATAACGCCCGCGATGGCTGCCGGACTTTGCCGGTATGCAGGTGCCAATCTGAACGAAAGCGACGATGCAAGATCGGCGTGTGCGGATTCTTCGATGTAGAGGTCGTCAATCTGGTAACCGGACGCGTCAAGTGCCTTTTTTAGCACGGACTCGACTTCGCTTTTGAATTTGAGAAACATTTCAGAGAAATTCGATCTCGCACATTTTATGTCTTTTGCCGATCGATGCTCTCTGCATATCAGAACCTTATGTCCGGCATCTCACAAGCATACCGCCGCTGGCGTCTGCGCCCATTACTTGCGATATCAACAATTAGAATGAGTGCAATATAAAATATGGCAGTTAAAAAGCTTTTCTTTTCAATTTTCACATCAACATTATCTTTTCCGTTTGTTTCCATTTTCTTTTGCACGACCTACCTGTTTAAGCGATACACGCCCTCACAAATGAGTTCTTTTCCCGTGGCAACTGAAAGTTCCTGTGCCAATCGACGATTCGACTCCACCCCCGAGCCATCAAAACCAAAACTAACCTCACAAGGGATGTGAAGCGGACGCTTGTAAATATCGGGGATGCCGCCGTCGGTCTTGCAAAGCTGGACCGGGTCTTTGAAAAGTTGTACAACTCTGGAAAGAGTCCCGACGATATCGATGGCGAAGAGATCGTAGATTTGGCATCGTTTTACAATTATATTCCAGCGGATGCGGTCGGGGCGTATGCTGAAGCGTTGGTAAGGGAATACACCAAGTTTTACAGAGAACAAGAACATCCGGATCGGTGAAGAATCTCGCGCTGTGGATTATGAGCGTTGTTTGATGAGGGATTTAGGACGATGGCCTGCTCGCCGCATAAGCAAGAGATGTATTAATTATGGTTACAGACGATAGATATGAACAGATGAAACATATAAAAAGACTGATAACGCAGGAGTTTTGATCTGTGTGGCAGTGATGCTCACCGGATGCGTAACCACACCCATCGCCGATTCGGTGGAGATCGAGAACGTAACCACAGATGAGGGCACGTACCACTCAGGTGAGATCATGAATATCACAGTGGTGCTCAAATCCGCAACAGACGTGAGCGGGGTCTACACCAATATATCAGGGATCACGAACAAGCGGGGCAAGAACATGCTTTTTAAGGAGACCACGACAAACCTCACCAGCGGGCTTAACAATGTGACGTTCGCATACAAGATGCCTGCGTGCTCATCCTGCTCAGACATATCCGGGGGAACATATCATTTCAACACTTCAGTGGTTTACGGTAACGCTACGGTCGCAAACTCGACGTACAGCGTCGTCCTGAAACAGTAGACGCATGGCTGGCTACGAGCATAAGAAGATTGCTGCGGCTGTGATCATCGCCGCATTTTTGGTAGCAACGCTTACAGCTACCGCAGGTGCTGCAGGCGGGCAAGTGCGCATAATACTCTTCTTTGATTCGGATTGTTCGCACTGCGAGGCTGCTGAGAGGGTACTGGATCGGATCGAAGGGCAGTTCGGGGACCGGATACTCATCAGCGAATACGATTCCAACGCGGCTACCGGAATTCAGATGATGGACGGATACGGGATCGTTGAGGTGCCCTCGATGGTGGTGCAGGAGAGGGAGATCATACTGTACAGCGACTACGGAAACAATCTTTCAAAACTGGAAAGTCTTCTCGTAAGTTCGATAAATAACGCGCTTTATGAGCCAGAGATCGAGGTGTATAAGGAGATAAGTCCTGTCAAGCTAAATCCAGGTGAGAACGTTACGATAACGATCTCTATGGCAAACAAGAAGGATATAACGACGGATGTGATCCTGATCGACAGTTATCCTGATTTTTTCAGCATAATAGAAGGTGAAACTGCATGGAACGGGACACTATCTCCCGGAGAGGCGAGAAACATAACTTATGCGGCTCGTGTCGATCCGAAAGCGCACTCAGGAAATCGCAAGATAGAAGGCGCGCAGATAAGCTACCGGAGCGGGGACGCAGAGAAAAGTGCGGTTTCGAATACGGTAATCATCCGTATATCGGTAGTACTGACCTTGTTTACGGTGTTTCTGGCAGGACTCGTGGCAGGGGCAAATCCGTGCCTCTTTGCAGTGGTGGCTTTCATGGCGGCGATGATACTATCGAATACCGAAAAGAAGCTCGAGGTCATGAAATTCATTGTTATCTTCTCATTCGGGATATTTCTGGTGTATCTCCTGACCGGAATCGGGCTTTTGTCGTTTGCAAGCGATCTACGTTCATTAAACCTCGTTCTCGGCGTGATCACCATAGCACTGGGCATCATGCACGTCTACGACTACTTTTACATAAAAATAAAGGCGAAATCACTCTTCGAGAGTTCCAGGTTTATGAAAGGCGTGATGGAACGGATGGTCAAGGAGAACAGCATCCTCTCTGCCCTGGGTCTGGGCGCCCTATTCTCGCTTGTGAAAGCACCGTGTGTGGGTGCAATCTACTTGACGATACTAAACCTCATCGCTGTACAGAAAGCGGAACTTGCAGGGATAGTATATTTATGTATGTATAATTTTGGCGTGATCCTCCCCATACTAATAATCGGAACCGCTATCGTCGTCGGGTTAAGTCCGACAAAGGTGGACCGGTTCAGGAAGGAGAAAAGAGCCCTGATAAGACTGGTGACCGGCATAATCCTCGTTGTGCTTGGCGTGTTCCTGACGTTTGGCGTGATCTGAGCGGGCGTCAAGCATATATGCCAGCACTCGAAGGATTACGCACAAGCAATGACCCAACCACAAGACTGCCTCTCACAGAAAACAATCACAAACCGGTGGCGGTGGGTGAGCTGATTGGCGCATAAATTTAAATGCAGCGCCGAAATTTGAAAACACAAAAGCAAAAGATACCATTAAATACCAATAAATACACATCGGTATCCATGACTCATGCAAATCCGCAGATAAATATACGTTTACCCCCCAAATTACAATCAGCTACCGAACAGTATGTCGACAATTATGGTTACAGGAATATTCAGGAATTTATTCTTGAAGCGATCAGGGATAAAATCTTCAGGGATAACAAATATGATGAAACATTCTCCGGCAAAGAGATTGATCTGATCGAAAAACTATTGTCGACCTCCATTGAGAAAGGCAAAATAAGGATGATATCATCAAAGCCCTGCAATGAAATTTGAACTTGTAGCCACAGAATTTTTTGTTGAGCAGATAAGGGATCTTGATAGAAAATCCGGTAGTGTACCAATATGAGATAGTTAATGGAAATAAAAGAGTCCGTGTCATTATATCCACTATGAGGGAGATTATATGTACATGCTCAATATCATGCGGAGTTTTAAAAAAGGTCTACCGGTACAAAACCGACAATCGGTGTTCATCCGTGTTAATCAGTGGCTTACAAAAGTTTTTAGCCACAGATTAACGCCGATTACACTGATTTCATCAATCTACTCGTTTCCATGTTCCCTTATACTGCATGTTATGATAAACTATCGTAGATTAGGACACTACCGAATTCTCGGTAGTGACCTACTTAACAGTAGATCATTACCAGATTTTCTGGATGGAATTGTTTTCTATCCTCATAATCCACGCCAAGATATCCCCAATCAGGTTCGATTCTACATACCTCAAAAACCTGTTTGAGATTAGAATACTTAAAATAACAATTAACACTCTCTATTAATTTTTCCCGGTCATAGCCCTTAGTATGCTTATAAAATGTGCCTAAAGAAGGGTAGTCTTTCCCATTTAAAGTAAGCCTTTTCCATATTTCTTTTTTAGTCTTGGCATCAGCAAAACAATCTCGCCATTTACCATAATAAAGTTCTTTTGCTGTAACTACTCACCTACACCGCCGGAAGGAATGAACGGATCCCCTCTAAGCGCATCTTGAAACGCATCGAGAACAT
>DASC01000087.1:0-11126 GCA_002503595.1 Candidatus Methanogaster sp. UBA203
TGCCGAGATCTCGTTTGTGAAAGAGCTTGCCAGATTCTCTTATGTGATCGATCTTGCGTCAAGGGAGTTGAAACCGCACATCGTGGCGATCTATGCACGGGAACTTGCTGAGACGTTTAACCAGTTCTACAGGTTGTCGCCGGTCTTGAGCGCGCCAGATGATGTGCGTGATGCCCGCATCGGGCTTGTCGAGTGCGCACGGATCGTGCTTGCAAGTACGCTTGGTGTGCTCGGGATCGCTGCGCCAGAATCGATGTGATTCCTGGCAAGCGATTGGGTGCGGTCACGACGTTATGATGATTGGTCAATGGGTGATCTGGTCGAATATGCGGTAGTGTCGTCTGGTTGCTTGGCTACTATTCAGGGGTTCTCACCGCAGAGGGCGCGGAGTGCGCGGAGAATGTAGAACCCCCCTCCGTGCCCACTCTGTGCTGCAACGGCTTTGCCAACGCATTCTGCGCTTGAATTTCATGCTTCGGTCTCCTTGATTTTAACCACACGGTATTGAGCACGTATAGATAATCACCCCTTCATCGACGAAACGTTTATATAAGATTAGATAATCATCATGGTAAACTCAAGCGTGTATGTGTTAAAACAAATAGCTTGGTTACGGAGATGCCTGAAGATGCCCTCAACTGCGGTAAACACACGCGGAGATGCCATACGCATCATGCACACAGCGCGCAAAACAATCAGACAGATCATCCCACTTATGGCGAGATCATCTATGCTCTGTGGGATGGACGATTGGGTGAAGCACACCTGCACTATCGGATATTCAATTCCTCCTATCACATCCGGATTCATCGATAGTGCAGCGCTTGCCATAAGATGTGTTTCACCTTTGTTCATTCCGAACGCAAAGGGGGTGGTATGGATACAGTAGCAAAGTAACACATTTTTTTGATTATAAGAACAAACGTACAGATATTAGAACAAACAAATTGGAGGAAATACATGAACAAAACAAGATACATCATGGTGCTGGTGGCGATCGCGCTCACAATGGCGGTGGCATCCGCGACCGATTGGCAGCAGTTCCAGAAGGATGAGATCAGCATCGGATGGACAACAGACAGCGCACCCGTGCACAATCCACAACTGGCGTGGTCGTATAACGTCGATGGCTGGGTCGATACCACGCCGATTGTTGGGGGCGGTCAGGTCTTTGTGCTCAACGCAAGTGGAAATCTGTACGCATTCAATCCGACGACTGGGGTAGAGAACTGGCATACCGACCTGACTGAAGGGGCAGGAACATTTGAGGTCTCTGTGCCGGCATACAATGATGGTATCGTGTATGCTGCCGTAAGCAGTGGCGCTGCAGGTCATGGTGCCGGAAGGGTCAGTGCGATATATGCAAACAACGGGACTGTTCGCGAGTGTGCGTATTATGGCTTGAACAATTTCCAGTTGAACACGCCTGTAACCTATGCGGACGGCAGAATATATGTCGGCAACTGGATGGGCGGCACAGAGCATACTGAGGATAACGGCACATACTACTGCATCGACGCATCGGATGTGACCAATCTGATATGGAGCAGGACTGCGCCTTATTGCACAGGTTACTACTGGGCAGGCGCTGCGATCGTTGGCGACTACATTATCTACGGCGATGACAGAGCGAATGTAACGTGCCTGTACAAGGACAACGGAACATTCGTAGATCACATAAACGTATCAGAGGCATTTAGTGTTACACCGGTCGAGGAGATCAGATCATCAATCACATGGAACGAAAGTACAGGTCGCATCTACTTCACAGGAAAGAAGCCAGTTCCGTCGGCGGTTGGACATGCGTATGCTGTCGGTTTCAATCCCACCACGGGTCATTTCAATACGACCGACTATTGGGTTACCGACATCGGTTACAGCACATCCACGCCTGTGGTCTATAACGGCAGAGTGTATGTCTGCATCGGCGGTGTATACCAGGGTGAGTCTTATGCTCTCAGATGCCTGAGTGAGTCGGATGGAGAGATACTGTACAACTATAGTGCAGGCAGCGATGTTTCACAGTCGTCTCCAGCAGTATCGGTCTTTGGTGGGCAGGTGTACATCTACTTCACGACCAATGTGAACAATGGGTCTGCCTACTGCATCGAGGACACTGGCGCTGCTTTTGTCCAGCGATGGAAATGGAACCCACCTGAACCAGACAACCAGTTCATCCTGCAGGGGATGGCGATCTCTGACGGCATGGTCTACTTTGGAACGGATGGAAGCTATGTGTATGTGCTGGAGGAAGGGCAGGAACAGTTCGACATCCCGATCTACAACGGTATGAACGCGATCTCGATACCGTTGAACCAGGATGACCCAACGCTTGATGCGGTGTTGGGGAACAATCCTGTAACCGATGACATCGTGTACAGGTACATCAATGGTGTCGGATACAAGCCTGCTCAGTACTATGAAGGATATGGCTGGTATGGGGATGTGAGTGACGTTGAACCAATGGAACCTGAGGTAGGATATGAGTACCACCGAAAAGGTGCAGATTATACGCTTACCATTATAGGTACAAGATGCACCGGGGCGGTAAGTACACCGATATACAATGGGATGAACCTCATCGGATATGCAAGCCTCACGGGGACAACTCTGTCCACGTTCAACAGTCCAGTAACCGATGACATCGTGTACAGGTACATCAATGGTGTCGGATACAAGCCTGCTCAGTACTATGAAGGATATGGCTGGTATGGAGACGTGAGCGATGTTGAACCCATCGAACCCGGTGTCGGATATGAGTACCACAGAAAAGGCGCATACTATGACTGGACATACGATACATGACGCCATGTATAGCATGAAGAACGAAATAGCCCCTTTTTAGGGGCTTTATGTAATTAAAGGAGGTAAGAACATGAAGGAAAGAACTTTGAACCGAATAAACAGAGGTGAAAGCAAATGAGAATGAGACTATTGGTGCTCGTCATTGCGACTGCGATGATTCTGGCAACGACACAGAGCGTGGCTGCCCTTCCAGTGGGATCATTTGCAGCTAAAGGTACTATTCAGTACGAAAGTGGAGCAACCTGCCCTTACGACTGGAATTTGGAGATGGAAAACTTGGACCAACCTCAGCTCGAGGGACAGCCATGGCTTAGTACTACGAAATTTGTTCCGCCGGCTATGGACTATTACGTAGGTGGTCAGACTGTATTAGATAGTGATCACATCAAGGTCACAATAACCAGCCCGGATGGGAGCTACAGTGGAACAAACACTATGGTGGCATCAGAAGCATGGGATGGGACGAACGTGATCATCAATGTGGTTGTTTACGAAGTCCCAGTAGAGACCGAGACCTTCACCAAATCCCTGCCCGCTGGCTGGAACCTCGTATCACTGCCACTGACACCACTCGACAGCAGCACGATCGCAGTACTCGGAAATGCTACGATTGCGCATGATGCAGTGAAGCAATACAACGCAGCCACACACCAGTTCGAGGATGCGACCACGATGGATCCGGGCGTCGGATACTTCGTGCATGTCACGACCGCAGGCACATGGAGATATGAGGGGACTGCGTACGATAGCATAAATGTCAGCCTCTCGCAGGGCTTGAACATGGTCGGCTGGACGAACGAGACCGGTTCTGCACTTCCGGGTGCGCTCTCATCGATCGATGGCAGCTACAGGTACGTTGCACACTGGGATGCATCATCGCAGAGCTACGAGGTATATCTGCCAGGAGCACCGGTAGTCTTCAACGACTTCACAACGATGGATAAAGGAGAGGGATACTTCATAGCGGCAACATCGAGTTGCACGCTTGTGTATCCGTGATCTCTTCGCCATCAGTTAAACGGAGGTTGTAAGAGACTGACGATACCGATAAGCAGCGTGCTCCCCCGCCCCGGTGAGGTGCATGGTAGCACGCATGAGCTTATCCGGGTGATATAAGAGACTGAATTATGGTTGATCCATAATTCTCGACTACGATAACAAATTTGTTTGCATTAAAACAAACGAAAAGGAGATATTATGAATAGATTGAACATGATAAAAGCAGTGATAACACTGACGATGGTGGCGATTATGCTCACCGGAACGGCAGCGGCAACGGATTGGAGTGCATTCCAGAAAGATAGCCACAATACAGGATTGACATCCGACAAGGCTCCGATAACCAATCCATACGGCAATGGAATATCATGGGAGCGATCCTTTGCAGCCAACTTTGATGAAGCACCTGTCGTGGTGGGTGATACTGTATACGTGGTCGGCGCCGACAACAAAGTACGGGCAATGAACAAGACCACAGGTGACGTGAAATGGGAAACATCCACAAGCGGCGGCGGATTCCTGCTTGGAAACATGGGTGCAGGAAATGGCATGATTTTTGTTCCAACATCTGATGGCAAGATCTTTGGCATCGATGATGCTACCGGTGCTGTGGTATGGTCTGCAACAGAATCCGGTCAGATGAACACACCTGTAGTCTATGATGATCACAAGATATATTTTGGTGACTGGGGCGGAAACAACGCATATTACTGCTACAGTGACACCGGAACAGAGATATGGCAACGTACTTCCAACAGCGGCTCTGGTTACTACTGGGCAGGTGCTGCCACCATAGGAGACTACCTTGTATATGGTGACGATGCAGGTCATCTTACTTCAGTGTATAAAACAAACGGTACCATTGTCCACGAGATAGACGTATCCACAGAATTTGGTGTCACTGCAAACGAGATCAGATCCTCTATCTGCTATGTAGAATCTCTGGACCGTATCTACTTCACATCCAAAGGTGGATACATGTACGCTCTTGGCATGAATAATGACGGTACATTTGATACCACCGATAAACATCATGCATACATCGGTTACAGTACATCAACACCTGCAGTCTACAATAACAAAGTGTATGTCGGTGCTGGTGGAATGTACGGTGGCGGCGATGGCATCTCATGTCTTGATGCAAATCTCACAGACGAAGACTGGCACTTTGCTGCAGCAGCAGGGGCAGTCCAATCATCTCCCGCCATTACCACAGCATACGATGATGGCGATGGGGAAGTATACATTTATGTTACCACCAACGCTGCAGCTGGAAAGGTGTATTGTGTTAATGAATTAGGCGTTGAGCAGTGGTCTTGGGGGGAGTCAGGAAAGACGGACTGGACCCTCTGTGGTGTGGCAATATCGGACGGATGGATATTCTACGGAACCGACAGTAAGTATGTGTTCGGGTTCGCAACGACTGAATCTTTATCGGGTTCTACACCAACCCCGCCGACATCCTTCCTCCTCTCAGGCAACATCACCTACGACACCGGCAATCCGGTCATGAACCCGGTAGTCACGGTAACGAACCTTGAAACGCCCGAGGACTTCACTGTGAAGACTGACGCCGGCTCGAACCTCTACCTGACACTAACCAACTCAGGTCATGCCAGTTCCGGCAATACGATAAGGATCAACGCAAGCGACGGTGTGATCTTTAATGAGGTCGATTACATGGTAACCGCGGCTGATATCAATGGCGGTGGATTCGTGCTGGATATACTCCTTGTATCAGGTGGCATGCCAGACCTAAACGTTACTGATAAGTATGAGGAGTGGGTTAACATCCCGGAAAAGACCTACAACGTAACCTACACCGTAGAGAACACCGGCAGTGCCGATGCGGATGCAAGCAACACATCCCTAAGGATTGACGGAGTAGAGGTCGCAACCGATCATGTACCGGAACTATTGATAGGTGCAAGCTATACCGGTACACTCGGTCCATTCACGCTATCAGGCAACAATGATACGATCGAGATCTGTGCAGACGGTGACGGTGTTATCACCGAACTCGACGAGACGAACAACTGCCTCGAAAACGTGCTTGAAGCACCTGGTATGCCCGACCTTATCGTATGGGTCGCACTAAAGACTCCAGGCTATGTGAACGAAGATAACATCCTCGGTGTGAGGGTGAAGAACGCAGGAACCGTTGATGCAGGATCATTCAATGTCTCACTCGCAATCGATGGAACACCGGTGCCCGCGCAGACAGTCCCACCACTTGCCGCAGGAGATGCCACTGAGCTCGAATACGCATGGATGCCAACCGAACTTGGCACACATCTGCTCAGTGCGACCGTGGACACAAACAACGATGTTTCCGAATCCAACGAGACAAACAACGACTTTGCAAGAACATCAGTCATCATCAAGCGGACCGACTGGCATCAGTTCCATTATGACGTCGTACACTCAGGATTCTCGCCATCAGGCGCACCTGACACGAACGAGACACACTGGATAAGCGATGAGATATCTGCAATTGGAGGCACGTCGACAGTAGTTGCTGATGGTAAGGTCTTTGCCTACGGCGGTCCTACAGGATGGACTGGCGGAGATGGGGCACTGTACTGCCTCGATGAGTTCACAGGCGCAATTCTCTGGAACATAAGCATCCCGGTACCTGCGTACGGCTCATGGTCTTCACCGGCATATCATAACGGCAGAGTATTCACCTCCACAGATATAGAGGCAGGATGCTACAACGCAGCAACCGGCGAGCAGATATGGGCATTTGAGAACCCGACGAACGATCCATCGGTCAATGGCGGTCCTGTTGTCGCTGACGGCAAGGTTATCGTCAACGACTGGCAGGCAGGTCATTACCACTGTCTTGATGAAGAAACAGGCGAGCTGCTCTGGACATTCACAGAAGAGCAGACCGGTGACTGGGGTGTTGGATATACCCAGGGAGTACCGGCTTATGAGGATGGGAAGTTCTATCTCACCACATGGCTGTATGTCGGCGGGAACGTGTACTGTGTTGATGCCGATACCGGAGATGTGATCTGGAACCAGACCACTCCGCTTGACACATGCGGCTCTCCCGCAGTTGTGGACGGCACCGTATATGTCACAAACTACGACTTCTACGGCTATGGTGCGATCTATGCGATGAACGCGACGAACGGTTCAATCCTGTGGCAGCAGACGATCCAGCGATCTGACTCAACACCAGCAGTAGCTTATGGAAACGTGTACGTTACCGGAGGAAGCCTGGGATATAGCGATAGGCAGACCTACTGCTTCAATGCGACAACCGGCAATTTGACATGGAGTACAGATACAGCCGATGAGATCGGCGCATGGACATGCTCGGTTGCTGTTGCTGATGGTATGGTGTTCGCTGGAACTGAAGGAGGAGATTCCTTCGACTATGCCGGAACTTATGCACTTGATGCATTCACAGGCGATCTGATCTGGAGCTATCCCGAGGGTGGATCATCTCCGGCAGTCGCTGACGATACTGTCTTCACGATCGGCGGCGGCAGGGTCTATGCGTTTTACAGTGGAGCGGTAGATAACAAGACAACTGTAGACATACCTGTGAGCGGAACAGTGTCAGGCAGCTATATGGATACGCAAGTCTCCGACGATGCGTACGAATCCATCACCGAGGTTGAAAGCGGAGGAAAGCCAGCCAGCAGATACAGCCATCTTGAGCACAAGTGGACGGTTGATGTAACTGGTGGAAGTGATGTTACCTTCTACCTCGAGGCATATCGCAGTTCAAGCAGCGATGGCGATAACTTTGTGTTTGCATACTCGACCGATGACATCACCTACACTGACATGGCAACGGTTACCAAGGTCGCTGATGACGGTTCTTATCAGACTTTTGATCTGCCGAGCGATCTCAGCGGCACCGTCTACATCCGTGTGAAAGATACCGACCGGACTGCTGGAAACAAAGCCCTGGACACGATTTACATCGACCACCTATTCATCCGCTCTCTGCTTGCTCCACCGAGCTATGGAATTACTGTTACTGTCGATGAGGCATCGCAGACAGTGTCACCTGGGAATAGCACGACATACACGGTCAGGGTGAAGAACACAGGCGACCTCGATGCATCCTACAGTGCTGTGATGAGCGGGACTGCGGTTGACGAGGCTACAATTGATGTTAGTCCACTCAACTGGAACACCGGAACCTTATCACCAAACGCTGAAAATGTGCAGACAGTCACGGTTTCCACAACAGCAAGCACTCCGGAGACCACGTACACATTGACTGCAACAGCTACATGCGTTGAGGATGCAAGTGTTACCGACTCTGCCGCTTCCGAGCTTGTGGTTTCATCGGCTGGATATGCGGATGACAAAGCCAATGGAGACACAATAGTGGCGGGCACGGTGTCAGGCAGCTATGTGGATACGCAAGTCTCTGATGATGTGTACGAGTCCATCACAGAGGTTGAAAGCGGAGGAAAGCCAGCCAGCAGATACAGCTATCTTGAGCACAAGTGGACGGTTGATGTAACTGGTGGAAGTGATGTTACCTTCTACCTCGAGGCATATCGCAGTTCAAGCAGCGATGGCGATGACTTTGTGTTTGCATACTCGACCGATGACATCACCTACACTGACATGGCAACGGTTACCAAGGTCGCTGATGACGGTTCTTATCAGACTTTCGATCTGCCGAGCGATCTCAGCGGCACCGTCTACATCCGTGTGAAAGATACCGACCGGACTGCTGGAAACAAAGCCCTGGACACGATTTACATCGACCAGATGTTCATCCGCTCCGGAAGTGCTCCACCGTGCTATGGGGTTACTGTTACTATCGATGAGGCATCCCAAACAGTGTCACCTGGGAATAGCACGACATACACGGTCAGGGTGAAGAACACTGGCGACTTTGATGCATCCTACAGTGTTGTGATGGGCGGGACTGCGGTTGACGAATCTACGATAGATGTCAGTCCACTCAGCTGGAACACAGGAACCTTAGCACCAAACGCTGAGAATGTGCAGACCGTCACGGTTTCCACAACGGCGAGCACTACGGAGACTACGTACACGTTGACTGCAACAGCTACCTGCGACCAGGACGCAACTGTTATCGATTCTGCCGCTTCCGAGCTTGTGGTTTCTTCGGTTACAAACGAGGTGCACATTGTTAGTATTGATATGTCGTTAAGGACGGCGGGACCGAACACAAACGCTGTAGCACTGGTAACGATTGTTGATGCGGCTGGTGTGCCAGTTGGAGATGCGACCGTAGAAGGTCACTGGAGTGATGCAACCAGCGATACTGATTCTGATTTAACCGATGTAAACGGAGAGGTAGCGTTGGACTCTGACAAGGTGAAAAATCCTCCGGGTGGAACAGTCTTCACATTCACGGTGGACGATGTTTCGCTTACCGGATGGACATACGACCCGGCCGCGAATGCGGAGACGAGCGATAGCATAACCGTATAATTCAGCTATGAATCAAGAGCATACGGACGGGAACGGCACTTGAGGGAAGCAATACGGTAGAGGTGACCGCGAAATGAGCGTGAAAGAACTGAGAGAGGAATCTGATATTCCTCTCTTTTTTGTCTTTAATTGAAAGGAGGTAAAGAGCATGAAAATGGAAAAAACGTCCTCTACACGGTTCAAATCCGTGAAGGGGTCGAAAAGAAAAGGAGGTACAAGGATGAATAAGAAGACAATGATGGGCGGGATGCTTGCCACATTGATATGCATGGCAGCCGCTGGCTTATCAGATAGTCGGAGGGAATAGATTATGATTGATCTATATTTTTCGACTATAATAACAAGTTCGTTTGCATTAAAACAAACGATGAGGAGGTAATATGAATAAAACAAACATGATAAAGATAGTAACAATACTTACGATGGTGACGATAGCGCTCACCTTAACGACTGCGGCATCTGACGACTGGCAGCAGTTCCAGAAGAATGAGACCAAGATCGGGATGTCGAGCGCATCGGCGATAGTGAGTTCACCCACGACTACGTGGAATCTCACTCTAAACGACTTTTATGCGGCACCGATCGCGCATGGCGGTTTCGTCTATGCGAACAATCAGGGGGGGCTGCATAAGTACTACTATAATGGCACCATAGCTCCAGATGGATGGCCCGCAACTGCGGTAAACTCCTTGTATGGCTCACCGGCATACGGTGATGGCACGGGAAGGATATTTGCATACGGTGCATCCAGAACGATCAAGGGTGTCAACGAGAGTAATTCGAGCGATGTCTGGAGTGCAACACCGCCGGTTGCGGCTCATGAATTCATGTCCGAGATAACGTATGCCATAAACAAGTCTAGCACCAAGTCAATATACTTCGGTGATGGTCAGTATGGCAACCACTTCTACTGCTATGATGTCGGCGGCGCCGACTTCGTTCTGCGATGGAACTACACCCCGGCAGGCGGGCAGTTCTGGGCAGGCGCATCTGTAATGGGCGATTACGTCCTTTTCGGCAATGAAAGTGCCTATGTGACCTGTTTGCATGAGAGCAATGGAACGTACGTAGATTCGATTTACATTGGCACTGGACAGAATCAACCGCATATAAGGTCTTCGATAAGCTGGAATGCAACCAACGCCACGTACGGACACATATTCTTCACGAATTGCCAGGGATTCAGTGGTGGCAGTGGTTACGTATGGAAGGTCGGATTCAACACCACAACCGGTCAGTTCAATGACGCTGACAAAACGCATAGTGATGCAATCTACCGCACGACGACCACACCTGTTGTATACAATGGCAGGGTTTATGCGGGAGATTACCCGGCTTTCAGTGGGGGCTATGTGTACTGTCTCAATGAATCGGACCTTACAGATGAGATATGGACATGTTCTGTTGGAGGTGCAGTGCAGTCATCGCCAGCATTAGCCAAACGCGATGGTCATGTGTACATCTATATAACACGCAATTATGTAAATGGTGGCGTGGTCTGTATCAACGATACCGGCTCAATAGAATGGGCAGATACAACGGTGGGCAGTTATTCGATGCAGGGTGTTGCAATCGCCGAGAATGAGACTGGAACGTGGGTATTTGCCACAAGCTAGGGCGGCAAAAAATTGGCTGGACACTGGGCAAATGTAAGCGCCGCACCAGTAACAAAACCAGACCTGAACGTTACAGCGATCGAGAATTGCACCATATACAGCGGCACATACAACATTATCAAAGCGACAATAAAAAATGTTGGAAATGCAAGTGCGAGTAACTTCAATGTAACACTCAACAATGGCAGCGATGTTGTTGATACAGAGACCGTCACGAGTCTTGGCGCAAGTGAGAGCACCGAAGTGAAGTTCCTGTGGACACCG
>DASC01000087.1:11134-11740 GCA_002503595.1 Candidatus Methanogaster sp. UBA203
TATACGCTGAACGTCACCGCGGATTCGGATGATGAACTGGTCGAATGGGATGAGACGAACAACTATAAGACCAAGTCTGTAACTGCTTCTACGATTCCACAGACCACCGATCTCGTAGTGAGCGAGGTTAACGATGGAACTCTCTTCAACGATACGGATAACGTGGTCTTTGCGGTGATAGAGAACAGGGGTGCGAATGCGAGTGCTTTCAATGTATCGCTTAAAGTAAACGGCACGGAGGAAGACAAAGTCTTCGTTCCGACATTGTTCTTCAGGGACAGTCAACTGGTGACATTCGACTGGAAGCCGAATTCAACCGGAGCCAAAGGGCTAAACGTTACAATCGAAGGCGGCGGTTATAAGACCCGGAACGTACAGGTGGTAATCCCCACATCCGTAAATGTGAACAGTGGTAGCAGTATACAATCCGCTATCACCAGTGCATCAAACAACACAACGATACTTGTTAACAATGGTGTTTTCAACGAAACAGTAACGATTCCCGCAGATAAGTCTTCGATACGGCTGATCGCAAACGGAAGCGACGTTGTGATCTGCAATAACACGGGTGACATCGTTACGGTCAAAGGAACGGACTGCTGGGTT
>DASC01000087.1:11798-14101 GCA_002503595.1 Candidatus Methanogaster sp. UBA203
TCTACAATTCATCAGGCGGTATCAAGCTGTATGGCTCGGACAATCTGATCGAGAACAACACGGTCGGAGACAGCTCGGAAGGAAGAGCATGCCTCAATCTGATGGCGATCTCCGGGAACTGCAATGCAATCGTGAACAATACATTCGACGGTGACACCGGAAACGGCTGGATACTTGGCGGTACATTCACGTCAAGCGGCATGACAGAGACCGATGCAACCAATAACACGGTTCGCAGCAACAGGTTCACGGTCAAGGGTGTCGGTGACTGGACATGCGGAGACCTCGTATTCGGCGGCGATCCGAACCTGATCTTCGACAACAGGATTAACGAGAACGATGCGGACAAGGTCCAACTCGGAGAACTCAACTGGTACAACGTCACGAAGACAGACCAAACGAACGTCAGTGGAGGAGCACCGAACATCATGGGAGGTGCATATCTCGGCGGGAACTACTGGAGCAATTACACCGAAAGCGATGCTGGCGGAGATGGTATTGGCGATGCGGCGCACCACGCGGATCAACTGCCGCTCATGCCGAAGAAGTACGACTTCAGCAAGGGAGAAAGCGAGGATAAGTGGGCATTCAGATGGCAAATAACTCAAACAGAGTTTGAATCCGGCTCGCCAATTTACCCAAGTACCGAGTTCACAACAGATCGGTACAGAAAGATCAAAGTGGATGACGAAGATCGCCAGGAAGATAAAACCGATGCCAATGACTACTATGCAGCGCACCGGTTCAACTTCAGCATGGATGAGGCTACGGCAGACATTGACTGGATCAACATTACCTGGAACGGTAAAGGATATCATACGGCTAGTAGCGGTTTGAAGAATGGTTCAACGCTTTACATCTGGAACGGGGCAGCATACGAAGAACTGGCTAATACAACCACTGGTGAAGAGGCGAATTTGACTGGACAGATAACAACGAACATTGGCAACTACATTAATGCAGGCAATGTGACGGTATTGGTGAAACAGAAAGAGAAACAGACAAACACGGGTAAGAAAGATGGTAGAGGTGTTTCACACATAGACACGGATTATGTTAAACTGGTGGTTCACACCAAATCCTAACATAATCCTTTTTTATTTTTTAGGAGGAAAACAAAATGAAAACGATATATTTCGTACGTATCATTGCGCTGCTAAGTGCAATGATAATGGCAACGCCAGCAATGGCGCAAAATGGCGGTTGGGTGTCAGATAGTGACATAACATCGGGATTGGCAATTGATAGTTTGCGTTTAGCACCTACAGTATTTAACATGGACGGAACATGGTACGTAATATCAGGAGAAGGTTATGGGCGATTTTACGGTTTCCATTGGCATTCGCATCGCTCACAATGGGTATCAGATAGTGGCATAGTATCAGGATTACCGGATCTTGGTGATAACGACGTACTTCCTGAAGTATTTTGCATGAACGGGACATGGTATTCAATCGCTTACCATTATCCGCAATATTACGGTTGGAACTGGACCGGTAGCGAATGGCAATCTGACCCTGCAATAATATCAGGATTGCCTAACCCCGATCGCGATCCTACGGTATTTAACAAAGACGGAACTTGGTATCTAATATGCCTCAAATATATTGAGGACTTTCAATACGCATTTATCGGTTACAGGTGGACAGGTTCAACGTGGGAGTCAGACCCTGCTATCGTGTCAGGATTAGATATTGCATACCATCGGGCATCCACAGTATTTTACAAAGATGAGACATGGTATTTAATAGCTGGAGAATCATTTCCTGGGATATTTATGGGTTTCACGTGGACAGGTTCAGCATGGGAGTCAGACCCTGCGATAGTATCAGGATTACCAGATCTCGGAAGTGATGCAACACCTGATGTGTTCTACAAAGACGGAACATGGTATCTAATATCAGGACCTGGTTACTATATTGATCCTTTTCAGAGGACATTTTACGGTTTCCATTACCAGTACCCCACAACGAAGCCAGACCTCATCCCGACATCACTTCAGCCGACCATATGCACCTCGACCAGCTCAACACGCTCACAGCAACAATCCTGAACGATGGAGGAGGGAATGCAAGCGCATTCAACGTCTCGCTGAAGCTTGGTGAAGAACTCATCGGCACGAATACGGTGGATGCACTCAACATAGACGAAGAGAAGAGCGTAGACTTCACATGGACGCCAGAATCACCCGGAACGTTCAACCTGACCGTAACCGCAGATCCTGAGAATGTGATCGATGAGTTCGATGAGACGAACAATGTAATGGAGAAAACTGTTACCATTCCACAACCAGACCTCATCCC
>DASC01000087.1:14212-26064 GCA_002503595.1 Candidatus Methanogaster sp. UBA203
TGAGAACGTGATCGATGAGTTCGACGAGACGAACAATGCGATAATGGTCATGGTGACGGTGGAAAGAGCATCAACACCATTCTTGGTCTCTGGTATGGTTAACTACGACAATGGAGATGCGGCATCGAACCTGTTCATGACAGTAACGAATCAGGGAACATCCGAAGAGTTCACTGTGAAGACTGCACCAGGTTCGAACTGCTACTGTGCATTGACCGACTCAAGGCGTATGAGCGTGGGCGATACGATCAGGATCACCACAACCGATGGCACCAATTCCAACGAAACAAGCCACAGCGTAACCGCTAACGATATGAACAGCGGCGGGTTCGGGGAAGACCTGATACTTGCCACAACACCAGACCTCACCATCACGAAGATTTTATTGAAGACTCCCGGATATGCAAACGAGGAGAACGTGCTCGGCGTTGGGGTGAAGAATGTCGGTCGTGCTGATGCGGGCTCGTCCACGGTATCGCTCTCGGTTGACGGAACGCCGATGGGTGATCAGACTGTTTCATCTCTTGCTGTTGGCGAGACTGCCGAACTTGAATACATCTGGACGCCAGCCGGTACAGGTGAATATATAATGAGTGCGACTGCGGACGTGAACAGCGAGGTTGAAGAGTCGGATGAGACGAACAATGATCTTGCAAGAACCTCAGTTATCATCAAGCCCACAGACTGGCCGCAGTTCCATTATGACATCGTCCACACAGGATTCTCACCATCAGGTGCGCCTGATACGAACGAAACGCTCTGGATCAGCGATGACATATCTGCGATCGGAGGTACGTCAACAGTGGTTGCTGAGGGCAAGGTCTTTGCCTACGGCGGTCCAACCGGATGGAGCGGTGGCGACGGTGTACTGTACTGCCTCGATGAGTCCACAGGCGCAATGCTCTGGAACACAAGCATCCCTGAACCTGAATGGGGATCATGGTCATCACCTGCGTACCATGACGGCAGGGTATTCACCTCCACCGGGATAGAGACCGGATGCTACAACGCAGCAACCGGTGATCTGATATGGGCATTTGAGAATCCAACAGGAGAACCCCCTGTAAACGGTGGTCCTGTAGTTGCTGACGGCAAGGTACTCTGCAATGACTGGGAGGCTGGTCATTACTACTGTCTCGATGAGGAGACCGGTGAGCTGCTCTGGACATTCACAGAAGAGCAGACAGGTCAATGGGATGTCGGATACACCCAGGGCGTGCCGGCTTATGAGGACGGGAAGTTCTATATCACCACCTGGATATATATCGGCGGGAATGTGTACTGCATCGATGCGGATACAGGCGCAGAGATATGGCATCAGACCACTCCGCTTGACACCTGCGGCTCGCCTGCAGTTGTGGACGGCACTGTGTACGTCACGAACTACGACTTCTACGGCTATGGTGCGATCTATGCGATGGATGCGGGCAACGGTGACATTCTGTGGAACTATACAATCCAGAGGACGGACTCAACACCAGCGGTTGCTTATGGAAACGTGTACGTTACCGGAGGCATCAAGGGATACAGCGATGTACAGACGTACTGCTTCAATGCGACTACCGGTAATCTGGTCTGGGAGACCAATATATCCGATGAGATCGGTGCATGGACATGCTCGGTTGCAGTTGCAGATGGCAAGGTCTTCGTGGGAACGGAAGGAGGATGGTTCGACTATGCCGGAACCTATGCTCTCGATGCACTCACAGGCGATGTAATATGGAGCTATCCGGAGGGTGGAGCATCACCAGCGGTTGCAAATAATATCGTCTTTACGATAGGCGGCGGCAGGGTCTATGCGTTTGGCGGCAGTGAGATACCGGCAGGCGTGACATTTGACCTGAATAAGCTGGACCTGAACAGCAGCGGAATCCTCAAGGCATTCATCGCACTGTCGGAGGACTACAATGTTGCAGATATTATAGTGAGCACAGTTGAATGCGAGGGCGCGCATGCGTTTGGAGATGGTAGTGTCATACCTGGCAAACAAACACTTGAGGTCAAGTTCGAAATACAGGATCTGGTGGATGTGCCAATCGGCGATGCGGTTTTGCTGAGCGTTACAGGAGAGTTGACGACAGGCGAAAGATTCGAAGGAAGCAGTACGGTAAAGGTGACCGCGAAAGGAGCGTGAAAGAACTGAGAGAGGAATCTGGTATTCCTCTCTTTTTTGTATTTAATTGAAAGGAGGTATAAAAGGATGAATAAGAAGACAATGACGGGCGTGATACTTGCCACATTGATATGCATAACGATGGTTGCGCCCGCGATGGCACAGCCATCACCGTTTGTAATCACCGGGCATGTATCTGACTCAAACGGTGGCCCATGCAACGACCCATGGGTTCGGGTAACGAACATGAACACTGGCGTTAGCTGGGACGCCGAGAACTCCTCGACAGCTTACTACCGGCTTGTGCTGGACAGCGATGATGTAAGTGCTGACGATGTCCTGGAGATTGAAGCATCAGGGTGCTCGCAGTCGATGACCCTGGAGTGCACAGTCTCGCAAGACGACATCAATAGTGACGGTTTCGAGCTTGATGTCACACTCCCCCCTGCACCGATACCCGAACTTGCAACCATCACACTCTTCGCGGTCGGATTGGTGATGCTTCTGGGATACATGAGGCTTGGAAGGAGAGATTAGAGACTTGTTTGGATATACTGATTGTTGATGGCAGATATCTTCTGCCATCAATTTTTTTCTCCTCCACATAAGCAGGAAACAACCAGCACTGTTGCGCATGTAAAAAATTTCAAATCAAATAAAAGGGCGGTAAAACAAGATGAAAATAGAGATAATCGTTATTATATTGATCTGTATGGTAACTCCAGTGATGGCAGAGCCGACACCGTTTGTGATCACCGGGCACGTATACGACTTCTGTGGCAACCCGTGCAACGATTCATGGGTTCGGGTAACGAATCTGAACACGAACGAGGGTTGGGATGTCCGGAACTCATCAGAATCGAACTACTACTTGCTCATGCTGGACAGCGATGATATAAGCGCAGATGATGTCCTGCAGTTTGATGCATCAGGATGCTTCCGGTCAAAGACGATCGAGCATACAGTGACCGCGGGTGAAATACGGGGGGGCGGATTTACAGAGGATGTAATGATAAGTGATGAAGGACCGGACCTCACCGTGACCGCGATCAAGATGCCGGATCACATCTATTGTGGTAGAGACGCGCTGATCCATACAACGGTTAAGAACATCGGAACGGTCGATGTAGGTACGTTCGATCTGACACTCAAGGTGAATGGCAGCGTGATTGACACGGTCAGTACTGTATTGCCACTTGAGACATGTGCTGCAGGCATATACGTAACATTCAAATGGACGCCAGCGTCCGTGGGAACCTACTGCCTGACAGTGACCGCAGATTCAGGTAACGTCATCTCCGAACCGGACAGGGCGAACAACAACCTTACAGAGATGGTGCAGGTCGATTCGTCAGAAACGATACGCGTGCCAGATGATCACTCAACAATACAGGATGCGATCAATGCATCGTCAGCAGGAACCACGATCATCATATCCCCAAAGAGCGATACGGACAACGTCTATTATGAGCATGTCAACATCACCAGGGATGGTATCTGGCTCATCGCAGAAGGGGATGTTGTGATACGGAATGATGCATCGGGTACTACGAACATACCCTATCCTGCAGATCAGATCACAGTTTGGGGCGAGGGATGCACGGTTCAGGGATTCGACCTAATGGCTACATATACCGGCGTGTATTCGAACTATCCAGGTGTCGGTGTCAGACTCTGCTCTGACCACAACATCGTCAAAGATAACCGCATCGATCGCACGTACGGTGGCATCCAGATCAAGGATTCTTCGTGTAATCTGGTCGAGAACAACACGGTTGGACCATGTATCCTGCGCGTGATGGGGGTATGGGGTGACCACAACCTCATTGCAGACAATACCTTCGGCACAGTTCCCGGAAGCAACTGGCTGCTTGGCGGTTATGTGAATTCTTA
Source organism: Candidatus Methanogaster sp. UBA203 (assembly GCA_002503595.1). Lineage (GTDB taxonomy): Archaea > Halobacteriota > Methanosarcinia > Methanosarcinales > Methanogasteraceae > Methanogaster_A. The sequence continues at coordinate 18,219 of DASC01000087.1, forward strand.
TGATAAGTCGGCATCCCATAACATCGTCAGAGGGAACACATTTGCAAGGGGCGCCTCTCTGAAAGGTTCTGACAATCTGGTATACAACAACAGATTTTTGGGTTATGCAGAGATGGGTAGCGAGAACACCTACAACATCACGAAGACCCCTGGAACGAATATCATAGACGGACCGTACCTCGGCGGAAACTACTGGAGCGACTACGCTGGAAACGATAGGGATGGAGACGGGATCGGCGACACACCACATTCGTACGACCTGCTGCCGCTCGTGAATTACACACCGACGTACACGACCGCAGACGCTGTAATCGCGCTCTCAATTGCATCTGGCAGTTGCGAATACAACCCGGAGATGGATGTCAACAACGACGGCAAGGTCACATCACTCGACGCGCTGATGATCCTGCAGGCAGCGTCAGGAGTAACCGAGATCGCATAAGTCGCGGCATCGGTACTTCTGCCGCAGCCCGGCGGTTGAGCAGAAGTACCTGCTGTTTCGTCTTCTGGTGCTGTATCGATCTGACCTGATTTTACACAAATAAAGCCGAAACGTTTATTGATAGAAAGTACATTTGCTTTGCATCAAGATAATTTGGTAAAAAATGTAATGTGAACACAATAATGAGAAGAATATCCTACCTGTTGTTGCCCTTTCTGCTGTGCATCTTCGGCATCACACTCGCGGCAGCAGCGCAGCCATCAGCACCATTCGTTGTCATGGGGCAGGCGTCTTATGAAAACGGGATTCCATGCAGCAACTTCACACTTACGGTAACGAATCTGAACACGGGCGAGAACTGGGATGCAGACACCCGTGCTGGTTATAACTACTACAAACTCGTGCTCGACAGGTCAGATATCCACGCAGGAGACGTGTTACAGTTCGATGCCAGAAATACGGACGCAGGCACCATAAACATCTCCGAATACCGACTGAACGATGCGGATCGGTGGAGTTTACAATACAACATCACTTTCATCTCCGTAGATGTTATTGTATTGATGCTCGATTCGGACGGACTGATCCATTACCAGCCGGTCTTTATGAAGAACGAGTCCACCGCCACAGTCTTCAATGTCACAGCGATTGCGTGCGAGCTATCGAACCAGACGTTCGAATCCGCCGGAAACAACGTGACCCGGGTTGATGGGATAGAATGCCCTGTGGTGCATCTCCATGATGAACCGGATGGATGGACGAATGTAACTCTGAATCAACGCCTGAAGAAGGGGGATATCATCATCTGGAGCCGCGAGGATGAAGAACTTCCTGAACTCTCTTTTGTACTACTTCCCGATCTCTCGATAACTGGTGAAATGGCACTCGGCTCTGATCCATATACAAAATTCGTGACCACGGTGGAGGCAACGATAACGAACAGGGGCGTGCCCGTTTCGGATGACTTTGATGTGGCGCTTGTGGAGGATGGCAGAGTGATCGATATCCGGACACTGCCACCACTGGACTCGATGGAAGATACGACGGTCACGTTTGAGTGGGTACCCGAAGATGCTGGAAACCATACAATCGGCATCAGAATCGATCCCGATGATCTGGTTGATGAGCGGGATGAGTATAGTAACGGAGTATCGAGAGATGTGGTAGTGGCGGAGACGATGATCATCGAGGTGCCGTATGATTATCCGAGCATTCAGGATGCAGTGGATAACAGCACTGCATATACTGTGATTCATATTGATGATGGTGAATATATAGGTCCGGTTACCATAAAGGACAAACGTCACCTCAAGATGATCGGCGAGAGCGGAGCTATAATAATAGTCCAGGGAAGCCCGTATAACGCTGATGTAATAGGAATATTCAACTCGATTGATATCGAACTTGATGGGTTCGGAGTGAAGGCTGATAGAACAAATGGAGGTGGCTATCCACAAGGAGCGCGGATCATCGCCGTACACGATTCTAACAACATATCGATGAGAAATCTTGTGCTGACGCACGCTTCTTGGGTTGGTTACCTCATAAGGGTTGATAACTCGGTTGATTCTGTAATATCAGATAACTTCATATCAGGCAGTCGGTCTCCTGCCAGTTGGGCGGTGCGTATGGCAACGTCAGGCGTCCTGATCGCATCAGACAATAACACAATTTGCAGAAACACGATCTCCAACTGCCAGTACACGGTTAAATTGCAGGGTGATAACAACACGATCCACGCCAACAATTTGTTCTTTGCAGAAGCCAAGAACGACCCAGAAAACGCGTTTGCAATAGATACCGGGCAGAACAATCACTGGAACTCCACAATTCCGATCAGTTACAAACACAACAACACGACCTTCACAAATTACATCGGCAACTACTGGGATGGCTGGGTATGTGCGGATCTCGACGATGACGGAATCTGGGACGCACCATACAACATCAGCGATAACGCAAGCGATTATCACCCCCTCCGCAAGCCTTATGCCGAGGAGTACGCCTTAAACGTCAAGTCAATCTCACTACCAAATCGAATCTACACCGAACAGAACAACACGATCATTGCGGTAGTCAATCAGGATTCGCAGAGGATAACAGACATCACGGTAAATCTCACGATCAACAGCGAGGTAATCGAATCAAAAGAGGTCAAGCTGATCAGGACATCACAGAAGACTATCAGATTCAACTGGAATCCCGATGAAACGGGTGTCTACAACATATCCATCGGCGCATCCATCAATGATTCGATAGCGTCGTTAAAGACGCACAGATCCCTCTTTGTGGACGTATCCAAACTGCCATACAACTGTTCAGGAAACCTAACCGATGCACTCCGGTTTCTGCGAGATAAACAGACCCCGGGGAGTGGCAGCATCGGAGGGTTCTCCACCACTGCATGGGTGATGCTTGCGTTCTCTGCGGGCTGGGAAGACCCTGATGTCAGGACCAAATATGGTAGAACGTCTGCAGGATACCTATCGAGTTATCCCTCGCTCCCGTACAACGATTTCGTGATCGCAACCTTCGAGGACTGTGCACGCACATTACTTGCCATCAGCATGCTTGGAGACGCAGACCCAACGAACTTCGGGAACGTGAACTACTTAACGATGGTGAAATCGTACCATGACGGCGTCCAGTTCGACGATCCCGCCTCTGTGAACGATGACGCACTCGGCATCCTCGCACTAACCGCGTGTGGCGATAGGAGTGCCGCAGAGAGGATCGGCAAGTCAAGGGACTACATCATAGCCCATCAGAACGAGGATGGTGGCTGGAGCAAGATCATCGAAGAGCCTGCCCGGAATGTCATCGATGGCAACATGACTGGCGGGAACATCACGAACGGAAACATGACCGGTGGGAACGCCACTAGCGGAAACACGACAGAGGGGAATGTCACGAACGGAAATACCACCGTTGAGATCATAAGCGACATCAAGGCTACCTCGCTCGTCATTCAGGCACTCGTGGCGGCAGGCGAACCCTCCGGTTCGGGGGTCATCCTGAATGCCTCGGCATTCCTCCGCAGAAATGTAGGTGCTGATGGTAACCTCTCGGATGCGATCACAACCGCGTGCGCGGTGCAGGCGATTGTTGCCATGGGCGAGAACCCGCTCGAATGGAGGAATGCAAGCGTAAACGAGAGCGCAACTCCGATCGATTACCTGCTAAGCCTGCAACAGCCGGACGGATCGTTCAACTACACCGCGAACATCTCTTTCTTCCCGAGATATACCACCGCAAAGGTGATTCCCGCGCTTGCGACATGCCCATATCCTCCGAGGATCACGGATATTGAGTCGTATCCGCTTCCCGATGTCACCCCGACCGACAAAATCGATTTTCCCGACACCATCTATGTAAATACCAGCTGCACCGTGCACGGGACACTGCGGTGCAACGGCGGACTCTTCAATGTATCCCTCCTTGAGGACGGTGTCTCCGCAGCCGTAACGACAGTGCGGTCGATATGGTACGACTCGGAGATTCCAAATATCCCGTTCTCGCTTGAATGGGCGCCGTCAAGGAATGGATTCGTCAATATAACAGTCTTTGTCGATTCGGATGGCAGGGTCGATGAGGGGTACGAAAATAACAACAACCTGACGAGAGAGGTCTACGTAGACCTCCCTGACCTTACGATTGCGGATGTGGCGCTTCCTGACCAGATCTACGTGAACGTAACGAACCTCATCAACGTAAGCGTCTGCGGAATAACGGATGAGCATTCCAATGTCTCATTCGTTGCAGATGGCATAGAGGTGGACCGAAGAAGGATTGAGGGTATAAGGGGTAGTACCAATCTCTCTTATGGGTGGAGACCAGGTACCAGAGGCATCTATAACATCTCGATGATCGCAGATCCGGATGGCGAGGTGCGGGAGGTGTGTGAGACAAACAATGCAGCCAAACTCGCTTGCGAGGTTATCTTACCCGATATGGTGCCCATCGGTCTGGCCCCGGATGTGGCATTCGTACGCGCCAGAAACAATATTACAGTTACTATGAACGGCACTGCCGAGGAGTTCAATATCTCGCTTGTGGAAAACGGCACCGTGGTTGCGAATGCCACAAATATCACCTGCTATGGGCAGACGGGCGTGAATCTCACGTACAAACCGACGAGTCTTGGGAATCACACCGTAACAGCGGTCATCGATTCGGATGGTTACATTTTAGAGACGAATGAGAGTAATAACAACTTAAGCAGTGTCATAAACGTGACGCTGACCGATCTTGCCCCGACCATGATGCTTCCGGATATCGTGTATCTGAACAAGACGAACAGGATGATCATACCTGTTACCGGAACTGCCGAAGGGTTCAATGCGACTCTCATAGCGTACGCACGAGACCTGCCCAGCGGCACGATCACAGTCCGGGACGAGACCGGAAACGCCACCAATATCACCAACCCGAGGATCATCAATGCGACAGACCTCGACACCTACAATAACGGAAACCTGACAATCTGGTGGCAGCCCGACTTTCCGGGATGGTACAACCTGGCTGTGATCGTGGATCCAGATAACGATGTGAACGAGACGAACGAGAGCAACAACAATCTCACAGGAGTGGTGTTCGTCGCAAACGAGATTCAACTGGAACTCGTATCCCCGAGAGGCGGCAAGGTGTGTGGTGGAATCCATCCGATCAAATGGAAGGCGTTACACGATGAGAATCTGACAATCGACCTATTCTACAGCTCGAACTACGGGATTGAGTGGATGGCGCTCGCATCGAATCTGACGTGCGACCCTGCCCTTACTGCAAACTTGACAGAGAATCTGGTGCGGAATGTGACCAATGCTACCAATGCTACCAACGCAACCAACATCACAGGCGTGGATTACAACGGAGTCTATCTATGGGATACCACAAACCACTCTGATGGCGAGTATCTGATCAGGATTACGGCACGGTGGTACATCCTTGAGGTGGCGTACACCTCAAACACAGTGATCGTCCTCAATGGCGATGCTGCAAGCGGTGGAATCGGCGGGAATGCACGGTACTTCGACTGGGATACACCTGATGAGCCGCATCTTGCATGGGCGAGTGAGGACATCTTCGCGGGAGGTTCCACATCGATCGTTGTTGCAGATGATACCGTCTTTGTCTACTGCACAGGAAGCGAGGGATTCTCGTCAAGCGATTACACGTACATGGTTGCGATGAATGCGACGAATGGGGAGATGCTCTGGGCAACCGAGATTGCACTTGCCGAGTACGGTTCATGGGCATCCCCTGCGTACCACAACGGCAGTATCTTCATCGCATCAGGAATGCATGTCTACAGGATCGCCGGTGATACCGGAGCAATTCTCTGGGACTACCCGTTCTCTGATTGCTGTGCAAACTGTAACGCAGGTCCCTCGGTCAGCGGTGGGAGGGTCTATGTCACGTCGTTTCACAGGTCTATGCATCCAGACCCTTCCGTGGCATGTCCTGAATCAAGTGAAGGAAACCTCTTCTGTCTGGATGTGGAGACCGGGGAGGAACTCTGGAATACCTCGTATCTACCACCCATAGGACATCTCGGGACTCCGACCACGAAGTACGGCAGGGTATACTACGGACGCGGCGCTAATATCTACTGCCTTACAATGGATGATGGCGAGATAGTCTGGAACACAAGCCTCAAGCATGACGCCTTCAGCACACCGGTCGTAGTGGACGACGTGGTTTACATATCCACCTACGAGTTTGGCATGGGATCTGGCGGATTCAACTGCCTTGACGCATTCAACGGAAGCATCTTATGGCGCTATCCGGTACAGCGCACAGACTCAACACCTGCGTACTTTGCGCCAAGGGACTCGGATAAGAAGTACATCTATGTCGTGGGCGGATGCGAGGGCTTTTCCGGCAGTGGTGTGTACTGCTTCAATGCGACCAATGGCTCACTTCTCTGGGGCAGCGAAGAGGTTGGTTCATGGACGAACTCGGTTGCGGTTTCGAGGGACGCCAAGGTCTTTGTCGGGGTCAGCGCGGGCAACTTCAACTACAACGGACTGAAGTGCCTCGATGCATACAATGGCACAGAACTCTGGAGCTCGCCCTACGGCGGATCCTCCCCTTACATCGCTTACGGAAGGATCTACACGATCGGCGGGAACCGGTTGTATGCATTCGGGAAGAGGGATCAGCCGGACCTCGTGGTCACAGCCGCATCTGCAAGTGGTGGTGTGGTTCATGCAACCATCAGGAACAATGGCACAGGCGGCACGGACGAGAGTTTCAGGGTTGCGCTCACGCGTGGGGCGAATCGGGGCGATGAATGCACGGTAGACGCACTGGATGCTGGCGAATCCGTAACGGTAACGCTCTCTGGGGTATGTGGGGTGGTGATGGTTACGGCAGACAGTGGCGGCGATATCCCTGAACATAATGAGCACAATAATTGGAGGGAGTTGCAGGTTCCGTGCGGCGGCGGAGGCGTGCCGAGCGATCATGAACCTGAACCGGATCCGGAGCCAGATCCGCCAGATCCGGTTCCGCCAGATCCGGTTCCGCCAGAGCCCCGTCCACATGTCCGTCTCCCCGGCTGGGGTGGCGACGGCGGCTACCTCGGACTGTACGCAGGCTTTGGTGATGATACGGACGATACCGAGACGACCGCTGAAGCTGGCGTAGAGGCAGTTGTCAACAAGACCGAATCGACAGGCTCCGAACAGAAGGCAAAGGGCTATCCGATGGGCACGAAGTTCAATACCGGCGGTGCGGGCGGCGGTTACTTCAGTTATATCATGATCCTCACATCCCTGATCCTTCTCGGGTTGCTTGTACACGGGATTCGTAAGGAGCGGGGGAGATACAGGAGATCTATGAAATGACAATAGGAATAGGAATACTGAATCTGCCGATAGTGCTTCAGAAATCGATATACATCGTATCGACGATGCTTCTCTACCCGGTGATAATCGCGCTGCTGCTCCTCACCGGATACCTGATCGTGGAGATCGGGACGTTTGCCTACGAGTACTACATGCGGTTCAAGCGGAAGAGAGACCTCTCGGGAGTCAGAAGAGCAAGAGAACTCTCGAAAGTTGGTCGTTTGGGTGATGCACTCGATCTGATCGGGAATTTTATGTCAGGTGCGTTTGTATATGCATTCATAAACGATCTTCGCAATGTGCCAATCGACGATGTCCTGAAGGTGGAGATCGAGAAGCTGCTTCACGAGTACGACACCCTGATCACAAAGCGGCTTGAACGGACGAGTCTTGTGGCTCGGGTCGGTCCGATGCTCGGGCTGATGGGAACACTGATCCCGATGGGTCCCGCGCTTGCCGGACTTGCACAGGGAGACGTCGAACTCCTTGCAACTAACATGATCCTTGCATTCGGGACGACCGTTCTCGGTCTTCTCGTGGGTGGCGGATCGTACGC
>DASC01000087.1:26100-26810 GCA_002503595.1 Candidatus Methanogaster sp. UBA203
TGTGATATGATATATGGTGATTCTGATGTATCTTAAGAACGGAAATAACAGGAATGGCGGCAGAAGAAGACGGGGCGACGAGAACCCGATGAGCGGGGTTGCAAACCTCTTCGATGTTGCAATGGTCTTCGCTGTTGCGCTCCTTGTTGCGCTTGTGACCTCGTACCACCTGCCTGAACTGATCACGCCTGATCAGGATGTGACGATCGTCAAAAACCCGGGCGAGCCCACGATGGAGGTCATCGTTAAGAGCGGGGAGACGATCGAGACACTAAATATGAGCGAGACTGCGATCGAGGAGGATGTTGTCGGGACTGTCGGGACGATCTATGAAATGAAGGGTGGAGGTATGATCTATGTGCCGAGCAAATAGGTGAGCGGAACCACCCCGCCATCCTTCAAAGTCTCTTAACGACTGAAAAAGTCATCAAGATCGAACGCCACAACCCCCCCTTTCCTCAGATCCTCCTTCCCTGCCATCTCCTTTGCGATGATCCCATAATACTCACTGCGACTGCCATTATGCCACTGAACATGCTTCGATTTCTCCTTAAGTCTGTGGAGAACCCTCAATGCATCGTTTTCTCCAAGTTTCTGCCATTTACATTCCACCAGCAGAATCTCCTTCGTTTCCTGATTCAGCGCCACGATATCTATCTCCTTATCCCTGTGCCACCACCTGCCAATCCTCAGAAACTTGAACGGAAGCA
>DASC01000087.1:26899-30625 GCA_002503595.1 Candidatus Methanogaster sp. UBA203
GGGAATACGAACCTGAACCAGAAGTTCAGATAGTTGTCATCCACATAATACAATCCCTTCTTGCTTTTTTCAGGCGATTTCTCTGTTACAGGGACGTCCCTTCGCACAAACCCGAGCGTTCGCAGAATGTCCAGATACCGTGTCATTGAGTTCCGGTCAAGCCCGGTGTAGTTCATTATGCTGGAGAACTTTGTGTTACCGAAACTGATGGCTCGCAGTATCGAAAAATATGTTTTCGGCTCTCTGAGTTCTTCTCTTAGCAGAAACTCTCCTTCTTCGCTCAATATTTCTCCCTTCTCAAGAATCTTTTCGAGAATGTTTCCGAAGACATCCCGCGAATCTTCAAATCTCTTAATATAGAAGGGGACGCCACCAACAGCCGAGTATGCGTTTACAAGTTCCTCACAGGAATATTCTGGCAGAAACTCTCCTATCTGTCTGAATCTCATCGGTTCAAGTTTCCACTGCCCGGTTCTGCGCCCGTACAGCGGACTTTTGTGTCCGAGAACCACGGTCTCCATCATACCAACGCTTGAGCCGCATAAGATCAGGAATAGGCGGGATTTGGATATGTACAGGTCGATTATTCGCTGAAACGTTGCGGTCACTCCCTTATCCGATTCGATCAGATATGGGAACTCATCGATCGCGATTATGGTTCTGTCCTCTGATTCAGTCAGGTGTTTGAATACAACCTCCCAATCCGTCTTCAGGTCCGGTATCCTGTCGTCATCCAGTTCTCGCGCTGCTGACGTCATAAAGTCGCTTATCTGGAGTGGGGACACCGTTCTTGATGCAAGATGGTACACAGATCTCTTGTTTCTTATAAACTCCTGTATCAGGCGACTCTTGCCGACTCTTCGCCGCCCATACAGGACGATCACCTGTGCGGATGCTTCCTCATATCTTCTCTCAAGGAAACCGAGATCCTTTTCACGGTCGATGAATTTAGTAATCACGGTTATGATAATGCAGATTACTACTATTAACTGTTGCGATGCCAGACGTTGGCATGATCTATATGCCCTCGAAGTAGGATGTGCATTGTCGTGCTGCTTGCTCTGGCATGTCTCGCTGGTGTTTCGGCTGCTGATGGCTGGCACCAGTTCCAGAAAGACGTCCTGTTGTTTTGTGGGGTAGGAACTTTTAAGTAAGATGATCTGTATTGTGCAAAGGCAAATATCGTGGATATTAGTCAAGTAATATGGAGATATAACTTATGGACACGAAGAGATTAACGATAATACTACTTGTGCTAACAATACTTGCGCTCGCCACACCACTATCTTCAGCAGCAGACTGGCACCAGTTCCAGCGCGATGAGCAGAATGCCGGAGTAACAGACAGTCCTGCACCGATAGAATATCCCGAACTTGCATGGAGTGCATTTACATACACGAGCGAGTGGGGAAATGGAATCGATGTGACACCGATCATCGCAGGAGATAAGATATACGTCTTCGCGGCAAACGGCTCTATCTGGGAATTTAACAGGACGAACGGCGATTTGATATGGGAGAACGAGACGACCGGAGGAACTCTCCAGACATCAACACCTGCTTACGGCGATGGAAAGATATTTGTTGCAGCAAAGAGGGGCGATCTCTTTGCATTCGATGCAGAAACAGGAGAGGAACTGTGGAACGTCCATGTAACAGACAGGAACTTCGAGTGCCCGATAACGTACTTCGATCACAGGATATACATCGGAGAGGGGCTATCTGGCGGCGTAACGACCAAATATTATTACTGCTATTCCGATGCCGGAACAGAGATATGGAGCCACGCAATCAGTAATACCGCGGGCTTCCTGTGGTGCGGTGCATCCGTTGTGGGCGATTACATCGTCTTTGCAACCCATGAAGGAGAACTGATAAGCGTTTACAAAAACAACGGAACGCTTGCAGATAAAATTGATCTAACATCAGATTTATCGTTTTCGAAGTCCGATCTTGGAAGGATTCGTGCATCGGTAGCGTATCACGATGGCTACGTGTACACCACATCAGAACAGGGGCAGTCGATCGGATACATATTCAAGGTCGGATTCGACGATAGCAGTGGAACATTCAACGACTGTGGGTGGAGCACGGCAAACGGGTTTTCCACATCAACACCCGTTATCTACGATGGACGGGTCTATGTCGGTCAGGGTGAGCATGGATGTTCAGGAAACCTCACATGCCTTAACGATTCGGATGGAGCTATACTATGGTCATATCCTGTCGACGCTGGCGTGAAATCATCTCCTGCGGTATCAGTACGGGGCGGAAATTCCTACATCTATTTCACGGGGGCAAAGGATGACGGTTCGTTATATTGCTTAAACGGAGATGGAACGCTCGCATGGATGTACAATCCGCCTGACGACGGATACATCCTGCAGGGGGCTGCGATATCAGACGGGAACGTGTACTTCGGAACCGGTGCCGGATACCTCTACTGCATCGCCGGCATGGAGACGCCACCGCTGCTCACCGCATTCTTCATCGCAGAACCCATATCCGGAACAGCTCCACTCAACGTGGCATTCACCGATGAATCCACTGGATACGGCATCACCGACTGGGAATGGGACTTCGGTGACGGTGGGGTATCTTATGAGCAGAACCCGAGCCATGTATATGCAGAGGGGGCATACAGTGTGAGGCTCACTGTCACCAACGCTACTGGCAGTGATACCTGCAACCGTACCAATTACATCACAGTCTTATCATCTTCTGCACCGGTTGCCAATTTCGGAGCAAGTATCACATCAGGATATGAGCCCCTCATAGTTTCGTTTGAGGATTTATCACTGAACAATCCTGATTCATGGGACTGGGACTTTGGCGATGGTTGCGCCTCGGCCAGACAGAACCCGAAACACGCATATCTCACACCTGGAACCTACAACGTCTCGTTAACCGTCGCCAACACTGATGGCAGCGATACAAAGACCGCAGCCAGTTACATCAGGTGCATCGAATGGGTGGTGCCGGGTTGGGTAACAGGGGATGGCTGGGAACAGTTTCATAACGATGCCCGCCATACTGGCTTTTCGAGCTCTACTGCCCCGGACACGAATAACATTCTATGGGTAAGCGACAACATCGGTGCGGTATCGAGTTCATCGCCTGTGGTCACCGGAGGCAGGCTCTTTGTCAACTGTGGTGACACCGTGGTATCACTGGATGAATCCACAGGGGCGTATCTGTCGGCGCATGGAGAAGGCAGCAGCGCGTATGGTTCGTGGGCATCTCCCTGTTACCACGATGGAAACGTATGGTGCGGGCTTAATGAATATCCCGAAGATGCACCGTACAGTTCAGTAAACGGCGGGACGATGGTAGCGGATGGGAAGGTCTACGTCGGCAACTGGGACGGCGGTCAGTACTTCTGCTTAGATGTTGCAGACGGAGGGGAACTCTGGAACTTTACGGTGGAAGGCGCAGATCCAGGAGCCATCGGCGGGGGATGTGCGCAGGGAACGCCTGCATACTCGGATGGAAAGGTCTACCTCACGAGCTGGCTATATGGTGCTGATGCCGGGAATGTATACTGTCTTGATGCTGATGCCGGCGCACTGGTGTGGCACCAGAATAACATCCCTGATCAGTGCTGCGGCTCTCCGGCAATCGCAGACGGCATCGTCTACGTCACGACCTACAACTTCTATGACGACGGAGAGATTCTGGCACTGGATACGAACGATGGTTCGATTCTATGGCAACAGACGATCGAGCG
>DASC01000087.1:30705-32779 GCA_002503595.1 Candidatus Methanogaster sp. UBA203
ATGGTCTTTGTAGGAAATTCCAGCGGGTACTCGGGATGTGCAGGAACGTGCGCACTCGATTCCGCAACAGGGGAGGTGATCTGGAGTTCTCCTGATGGTGGCTCATCGCCCGCGGTCGCTGATGGAATCGTATTCACGATAGGCGGCGACGGCAGGGTCTATGCATTTGGAGAGCCACTAAAGCCAGACCTTGTATCGATCTCGCTTGTGCCGGGAATGCTCTATTCCAGCCAGCAAAGCACCATCATAGCAACGATTGCGAATGATGGTGCTGCTGACGCGACAGCATTCAACGTCTCGCTCGAATACGAGGGAACGACGATCGGCACAAATACTATCAGTTCGCTTGATGCAGGCGTTGAGAGAACAACCGAGTTTTCGTGGACGCCAGCATCAACAGGAACGTTCGATCTGACTGTCGCCGTTGACCTCGAAAACGCAATCGACGAATCAAACGAGACGAACAACAACCTGACAAGAGCGATACGGGTCAAGGAATCGATCGACTGGCAGCAGTTCCACCGGGACATCGGGCATGCGGGATTCTCGCAGTCGGATGCGCCCGATACCAACCACACTGCATGGATAAGCGATGATATCGGGGCACAGACCGGATCGAGCACTGTGATTGCAGAAGGGAAGGTGTTCGTCTACTGCAATGATTATCTCGTCTGTTTGAATGAGCAGACCGGAGCGGTGCTCTGGAACGTCTCGGTCGAATGCACGCCTGATGTCTGCGGCTCATGGACAACGCCAGCGTATCACGATGGCAACGTCTTCCTCTCCGCAAACAAGACGTACTGCTTCGATGCGACGGATGGCAGCGAGGTCTGGAGCTTCGCACCTCCGACCGGAAAAGGTGCGGTCAATGGCGGGTGCGCGATAGCAGACGGTAAGGTATTTACGAGCGACTGGGACGGCGGATATTACTACTGTTTGGATGTTGCAGACGGAAGCATGATCTGGGACTTTGCGGTGGGCGGAAAAGCCCAATCAACTCCTGCTGCAACGGTTGCGGACGGGTATGTCTTCTTCGGGAGCTACACAGGAATCTGCGAGGACGGTGGAGTTGCCTACTGCGCGGATATGGCGACAGGAGCTGAGATCTGGAACATTACAACAGATAACTCGTTCTGCGGGTCTGTTGCAATCGGAGATGGGGCAGTGTACCTGACAGAGTACAACTTCGATGGCGATGGTGCACTCTATGCGCTGGATGCGGCAACAGGCAATATTATCTGGAGCCAGCCGGTGCAGCGTTCGGATTCGACACCAGCGCTTGCGTATGGGAATGTGTACGTCTCTGGCGGTGTCGAGGGGATGACCGATGTTGTGACGTACTGCTTCAATGCTACGACAGGAACCCTCATGTGGAGCACGTCCGCGTCAGATGAGATCGGAAGCTGGAAGGCTTCGGTCGCTGTTGCGGATGGGTTGGTCTTCTCAGGAAAACCGTACTTCAGCTACCCGGTCATGGATTTTGTCGGAACGTACGCACTCGATTCCGCAACTGGCAACATGATCTGGAGTTACCCTGCCGGTGGATCATCCCCGGCTGTTGCCGACGGCATGGTCTTTACGATAGGAAGCGGCAGGGTGTATGCGTTTCGAAGCGCTGGTGTTTCGTCCTGCGATGTAACAGGTAGCGAAAAGGATGAATTCTGCCCCGGCGAAACCGTGTATGTCAGCGAAGTGGGACTTTCACCAGATACGGATTACCGGATCTGGATTCAAGATGATGGAGTCTGTGAGGGCGATACGCTTGTCGCAGGCGATGATCCATCAATATCTCAGGAGTATGTGACAACCGATGTGAACAGTGAGTTCGGACCGACTCCGATCTGGACGATCCCGGATAGCGCGACCCCCTCACATCACGAATACGATATCGTGATCGATGATGGTGACAACGTGTACCACACATCCGATGATGGCATCGATTCACTCGGAACCACCGGATTTACGGCACCGGTCCCTGAGCTTTCAGGAATCATTCTGGTTGCGATCGGGCTTGTTATGCTGATCGGGTTTGTCAGGCGGGGGGGTGGTATGGAAAATAGGTGAAATATTTTTT
>DASC01000107.1:0-12085 GCA_002503595.1 Candidatus Methanogaster sp. UBA203
CTGGAATTTTCGATTGTGCCCATCGCACCATACATTTCCTTAACGATGCATCCGGATTTCGCATAACTGGCGCAAGCCCACTGCTCGATAAAAAAAAATAAAAATAAAAAAGAGAGACGACCTCAGAAGAGATCGCCAAGATTGACCTTGAACGCGCCCAGACTTCCGCCGTAGTTTCCGGCAGTGATCTTCTTGACTCCCGGGACCTTCGTAGCAGCCTCGATTCCGGCCTTGGTCGCGGCGGTCACGGCTTCGAGGTCAACACCATTGATCACGAGTTCATACACTGCATTGACATCGGCAGGGATGTTCGTGTCCTCGACCTTGTCTTTGAGCGTCGGGGCAAATCTCTGGTTCGTTGTCGCCTGCATAAACGTGTACGTGTCCGCGCCCGGCTTCGAACCGCTTGCAACGATCCCACCAGGGAATGGCGTGATCGAGCCTTTGCATTGCATGACCGCGTCCACTGCGTTCTCTGCTGCCGTAAGCCCGGTCATCTGACTATCTGCAAGGATGAAGAAGTTACCACCTGCAACACCCTCGACTGCACCGATTCCATGCTCTATGATAAAATCTCCTTCCATCATCGGGATCGCGTACGCTTTGCGCCCGCCGACCTCCAGTTCTGACTCATAACCATCTGCGAAGAATTTCATCTTAAAGCCCGTATCGAACTGCTTCTCTGCATCAGGTAGCCCGTTCCATACCGCAGTCGTCGGTGCTGTCAAGACGCACTGTCCGATCCGTTTCAGTAACTGGTCCTCAAGCGCCTTGTATCCGAACGTGCATATCTGGATGTAGACGCCGGGTCGTCCGTCAGGCGTCTCGCTGCCATCGACTACGCACTCGATGCCTGCCTCTGCCGGGCACATGATCACTGATGTTCCGAATCCCGTCGCCTCTGTCGCAGCAACCATCGCCCAGCGCTTGCTCACGCCAGTAATCAGCACCCGTGCCACCTTGATACCAAACGCCTCTGCGTATGTATCCTCGATTTCAACTCCGTTCAGTTCCATAGAAATACCTCTACGGTTTCATCAAATGGGATACTACTAAAAGTTTTACATGGACTCTGACGTCACTCAACCGCCGCGTAATAATGGGACTTTTTATTATCTTCTGGAATGGGTTTTGGAAAACCACAGAGAGCACAAAGGACACAGAGAAAACAGCAACTCTCTGTGCCCTCCGTGTCCTCTGTGGTTAATCTTCTTCGCTATAATCAGAGTCCGCCCAGAAAAAATTAAAAAGTCTCGTAATAATACTCACCGCTTGCCTTCTGCTCCCGATCAAGCCTGGAACCCGGTTTGTTGATCCGCGGTCGTTTCGTCTCCTCGTCACGCCTGAATGTGATATCCAGATTCTTGAGGAACCTGTTCATGCCCTCGCGCAGACCGAACGGTCCGAAGACCTCGCCATGTACGGCAGGCTCCCCTTCGAACACGAGCATCCGGTCACTCAGGAGATCGACCATGTAGATGTCGTGATCGATCACGATCGCTGTCGCGTGCTTGTTCTCGGCAAATCTCCGTATGGCAGAGCACGCAGAGACCCGCTGCTCGACATCGAGGTGCGCGGACGGCTCATCCAGCATGTACAGGTCGGCATCCCTGGAGAGACACGCAGCGATCGCAACCCGCTGGAGTTCGCCGCCGCTTAAGTCTGTGACCTCCCGTTCCATCAGGTACTTAAGCTGGAGCGGGTTTGTGATGCTGGTCTCGTAGTAGCTGGTATCGACGTAACGCGTGATACTCCGCAGGAAATCGTGGACCCGGACGAATGAATCCGGTTTTATGTACTGCGGTTTGTAGGAAATCCGGATATCTGTGGATATTTCGCCGGTTGTTGGCTCTTCCACTCCTGCAAGCAGTTTTGCAAACGTACTCTTCCCGATCCCGTTCGGACCGACCGCTCCGACGACCTCTCCTGCCCGCAACTCGCCGGCGGCCACCGAAAGCGAAAAGCCGCCCCGGTATGTCTTTGTAAACTCAGGGAACTCGAATAACACTGGAATGTCTTTTAAGGATCGCGGCGCATGTACCTCGAAATCGATCGAATCAGGTCTGATCCGCACGTTCTCCTCTGGCAGGAATCCGCGGAGATACTGGTTGACCGCCTGCCGAACGCCCTTCACGTGCGTGATCACGCCGAATCCGCCTGGCTCGCCGTATCCGATATGCGCCACATCGGCAAGCAGATCGAGGATCGCGAGATCGTGCTCGACCACCAGCACCGCGCTCTCGCCTGCAAGTTTCCTGATCAGGATCGCTGCACGGATGCGCTGGTAGATGTCGAGATACGGGCTTATCTCATCGAAAAAATAGAAATCGGCATCTCTGGCAGCACATGCAGCGATCGCAACCCTCTGAAGCTCGCCACCGCTGAGATCACCGAGATCCCGGTTGCGGATGTGCCCGATCTCGAGTTCTGCGATCAGGTTCTCCAGTTCGCCACGTTCATCCACTTTCTCGAGCAATTCCGATACCTTACCGCTGAATACTTCCGGAAGTCGGTCCACGTACTGTGGTTTCTGGGATAACCGTATTTCGTTTTTGGATATCTTCCGGAGATAGTCCTGCATCGCAGAACCGGAATAATACTTGAGGATTTCATCCCAGTCCGCATCAGCACCGAGATTTGGCAATAGATTTCCGGAAAGGATCTGGACTGCTGTCGTCTTCCCTATTCCGTTCGGTCCAAGGATGCCGACCACCTTCCCGTGCTGCGGCAGCGGCAGCCCGAAGAGCACGAAGCCATTGGTGCCGTATCTGTGCGTCGGCTCTGTCAGGGACTCGGGAAGCGATATGATATGTATCGCGTCAAACGGGCATTTAGTGACGCAGATGCCGCAGCCGATGCAGAGTTCTTCGGAGATGACGGGCTTCTTCCCTTCCGCAATCACGATGGTCTCGTCTCCGGTCCGCACGCGCGGGCAGTATTTGACGCACTCGTGCGAGCATGTATCTGGCTGGCATCGGTCCCTGTTCAGTATCGCAATTCTCATGTATCTAATCGTATTCGATCCGGGGTGGTAAAAATGTATGGCGGTTGGGGGTGTGCTTGCGACCGCACGTCGGGATTGTGGCGCAGTTCATCGCGGGTATTAGCGGGCATTTGCGATTCGGCAACCGAAATATCGATCGCAACTCGGGCAGTGAATCCTTCGCAACACGCAAGCGTGATCAGAGCTTTGCGCTGACGTGTCGAAAGCTTTTTAAAACCTCAAAATCCGAGATTCACAATTATAAATCCGATGAAGGTGAAACGAAAAATGAAGAGACGAATGCGTTTATCGATATGTCTTTCAGTGCTACTGACTCTGGTTCTGGCTGCTTGCGCCTCTGCTTCTGAGGTGAAGCTCACGCCAGACGACGACATGGTAAACTCGCTCGATGCGCTGATAATCCTGCAGGCGGCAGCCGGTCTGATCACGCTCTGAAGCGGAAGCGACAGTGAATGTGCCCGGAAATACTCTCCCGGGCGCCTCACACCTTCGAAATTACCATCTTCCCGTCCCTGACCGTAAAATCGACCGAGGTACCGGCGCCGATCGATAGCGCATCTGCAATCTCCTTTGGAATCCTCACAGCCACACTTCCGCCGAGGTTGAACGTCTTCCGCTTGAATAAACCGACCAGCCGGTCATGCTCCGCCTCGTCGATCCATTCATCCTTGCAGTTCGGACATACTTCAACCATAGCCCATACTCCCTTCTCTATCTCTCGCCTCTCCTCTACCAGTTCAGCATCGCAGAACGGACATTTTGTCATGATGAATCCTCCACAGTGATTATGTAGATCACACGGCTTCTTATTGTGTATACGAACCGGATTGTAAAACCACCTATCACGCTCTCTATAATCCCAATATCTCCGTCTTTTCTGGGCTTTTTGATGTGCTTACCAGTTTTCAGACAGTGTCTCACTTCATCGGTCACCATCCGAAAGCGTTCTTTCAATCTATCGGAGGCATGTCTCCTGTATTTGATTGGCAAAGTGTGAAAGTCGATCACATCAATCCTCGATATACTTTCAATACTGAAGGTATATTAATCTTTTCAGCAGGATAGGGGCAACCTCTACCTACCTTCGCCGCTTCCACACCCGCCCCGACGTTTCGTTCCACTCATAGAAACTCCATAAGCGTCCTCTGAAACCTGCATTCATCGAGTAACTGCATCTCACCCCGCCATCTGTCATGAGGCGTCCGGATGCGCGTCTGCATCTCAGAAAGCGCATCGTTGACGCCATCAAACCGCATCCCGTCCCCGGCAAGTGCGTCACGAACCGCCTCCCTGATCACCCAGACCCCGAGCGGCGCCCAGTAATCGGGAAGAATCTCCCGCACGATGAACACCGACGCCTGCCGCCTGATCGCATGGAGATACTCGACAGCAGCGGTTCTTGCTGCATAATAGCCCCCTGCAAGCGATGAATACCCTTTCTTCCCGCCATACCCCTCCCGGTCGCTTCCGATCCACAGTTTCTCGGACCAGACCGAATTCGGATGCCATATCTCGATTAACTCGAACGAAAAACATCTGGGGGTCAGCAGGATCTCGAAATGGTTGCCGAATTTCTCGGAAGTTGCGAGGACGATGTCGCGTATCTCCGGATAATCCCGTATATCGTCGAGCAGCATCTTTCCGACCATGTCATCGATCGCCGTGATCGACCACCGTGTCGGAACGAGCCGCCGCTCTCTTCCCAGGAGTCCGATCGAGAACATGCGCGTGATGTGGTGCTGCGAGATGTCATGCCGGCGCAGTTCACGTATCGAGTCCGCAGCAAGTACGTCGGTGTCAGACACCAGGTAATCGACCTTTCCCGGGACTTTCGGGTTCTCTGCAAGCGTGATCTT
The DNA here is from genome assembly GCA_002503595.1 of Candidatus Methanogaster sp. UBA203. Taxonomy (GTDB): domain Archaea; phylum Halobacteriota; class Methanosarcinia; order Methanosarcinales; family Methanogasteraceae; genus Methanogaster_A. Next base: position 4,861 of record DASC01000107.1, read on the forward strand.
CTTAATCTCACCTGCAGGACCCATCGGCATCAGCGTGCCATCGAATGCCACATTCACGTCCACCGGTTTCGTGAACCATACCTCGGTATCCACCGGCGTCTCAGCCATCGCCAGTTCCTGTGATGTCAGCAAAAAAGGGTTTTTGGGTGCCTTCGCATCCTTCACATCCATCCGGGTGTATGAGCGCACCAATCTCGACCGCAATCCGATGATCTCGTCGATACCCCTTTTCAGAAGTTCTTTCGGATCGTCATACTGCCGCGCCTCACTATCCCCCACATTCGGAGGTACCAGGGGTCCTGCAAAGATGTCGGGATAGCCTTTGCGTCCAACAAAAACAGATGGCGGGGACGCTCCGAAGAGATTGTCTGAGATGGGGATTGTCTCGACTGCCTTGAACCGCTCCAGAATCGGGCAGCGCGGGCGCCCACATAGCCCCTTTCCCTTGCAGATTACGCATTGATCCATCATCCAGTCATTGGCATGGTATGTAAAATAGATGGCGGTCGAACCATCAAAGCATTTTTAAGGAGTCTGCCATAGTTGGTATGCATTCATGAGATTGCGGATAATCAGTTCGAAAGAAGAGATTGGCAAAGTGGATCCAGCAGAAGAGCTCGTGCATCTCACGTTCAGACCGTCGAACACGGACGTGGTTGCGCTGATAAAGGCATGTCCGAATCTTGTGGTGGTGCACATCCCAAGTTCATACAAGAAAACGATGTCGAAGTCAGCAACGATGTTTCTGTCCGCAAACAACATCAAACTGCTCGCGGGCGATCTGCGCGGGCATCGCAAGGACGTTGACCAGTACTACACGGTAAGCGATGCCATCATATCAGAGATACTCGACCACCAGAAGAACGGACTTCGCAGGGATGAGATCGTTAGAAAAGCCGGCAGGAACTCCAGATTGAGTCCGGATCTCATCAACCATATCGTCGATATTAATAGCGAGCGGTTGAACATTCAGGAGTCGTAACGAAGTATTCGGATTTGCGAAATTCATGATTTAATCAATTTTTAGAACATCTCCAATATCATGTGGAGTTTTTGGCTCTTTGACAATTCGAGTTGCAAGCACTTTTCCACTCTTCTGGAGGATCTGGTCATGGTAAGGAAGATTAAACCACAGAGAGCACAGAGGGACACAGAGAGTTGTTATTTTTACCTTTTACCCTCTCTGTGCCCTCTGTGCCCTCTGTGCTCTCTGTGGTTTTCCGAAACCTTAAATCGAAAATATCAAAAAGTCTCCGGGGTTTTGGTCACTGCAACGCGAGATATCAAAGACCCGAGTTTTTACGGAATTACCGCCGAGAGCGCAGAGATCGCGGAGACCCTGCGCTCTCTGCGTACTCCGCGGTAAATTGCCACAACTTATTGAGCATGTGCCATTTTTACAGAAATCCCTGCAAATGAAACACGAATGAAATGAATCGTACGAATTACACAGATGTTATTCGATATTTCGCCCAAGTTTAAGAATGTTTTATCCGGTCCGGGTTACTTTGTGACAATCTCGGGGAGCTGCGGCTCATCCGCCCAGATACAGCCGGAGCACGTCCTCGTTCTCGAGTAGTTCCAGCCCGCGCCCCTCGAACCGGTTCCTGCCCATCTCAAGCACGTACCCGCGGTCAGATATCCCAAGCGACCTCCTCGCGTTCTGCTCAACAATCAGGATCGAGGTACCCGCGCGGTTTACCTCGGCGATCTTCTCAAAGACCATATCCCGCATCACTGGAGCGAGTCCTGCAGACGGCTCGTCAAGGAGCAGCAGGTCAGGCGAGAGCATGAGCGCACGCCCGATCCCGACCATCCGCTGCTCTCCGCCGCTTAAGGAGCCAGCCCGGATCTGCCCCTTCTCCTTTAACGCCGGGAAGATCGCATAGATCCGCTCCAGACTCTCGGAGATGTCATCATCGCGTATGAACGCGCCCATCTCAAGATTCTCAAGGACCGTAAGAGACGGAAAGAACTCCTTCTCCTGTGGAACATAAGACATCCCGAATCTGACGACCGCATCCGGCTTGACTCCGGTTATGTCACGGTCTTTGAAGACGATCGCCCCGCCTCTCGGGCGAAGAAGCCCGAATATCGTCTTCATGAGCGTGGATTTGCCTGATCCGTTCGGACCGATGATGGATACGATCTCGCCGGACTCGATATGCATCGATATGCCGTGGAGGATGTTCAGATCGGTGTACCCTGACACGAGATCGCTCACCTCAAGAATCTTCACCCCCATCCTCATCCCTCGCCGCCTATATACACCTCGAGCACATCCCGCCTCCGTTTTATCTCTTCTGGCTCGCCTTCTGCCATGACCTTCCCTTCATTCATGACTACGATCCGGTCGCTGATCTTTGTGATCGCAGGGATGTCGTGTTCGATCACGAGGAATGTCATACCGTCCTTTCGCAGTTCACAGATATACCTGGAGATCTTCCGTGCAAGCGTCGGGTTCACGCCTGCAAACGGCTCATCAAGCAGCATCATCGACGGATCGATCATCATCGCACGCGCCATCTCGAGTAACTTCTTCTGCCCGCCAGAGAGCGCGCCAGCATACTCATCCTCAAGATGCGAGATCTCAAAAAACTCAAGGATATCCCGGGATTTCTCCCGTATCTGCCTCTCCTGTTCGCGCACCCGCTTCGGGCGAAGCCAGACATCCCATATCCGCTCTCCTGCCTGGGTATTTGGTGCGAGCATCAGATTTTCAGAGACCGTCATCTTTGTCAGCGCCCGCGGTATCTGGAACGTTCTGACCATGCCGCACCGTGCAATCTTAAACGGCGAGAGATTATCGGTTCGTATCCCTTTAAACACGATCTCGCCGACGCCCCTTTCAAAACCACTGATCAAGTTGAACATCGTGGTCTTTCCTGCGCCGTTCGGACCGATCAATCCCATGACCGTCCCGGTCTCGATGGTAATCGAGCATCCATCAACCGCTTTCACGCCGCCGAAATGCTTTTTGAGATCCTTCACAGAGAGTATATCCATCTTCATCCGACCCCCGACCTTTGATGCCTGATGCCTGATCAGTCAGACAGTGCAAGTTCCTCCTTCTTTCCAAATATCCCTTCCGGTTTGTACATCATAAGAAGCATCAACAATAGCCCGATCACGATCATCCGGAACGCGCCCATCTGGTGCGCTGTGAACGGGAGGAACCTGTTGGTAAACTGTGTTACGCTTAAGAAAGTACAGAAGACGAGAGCGCCGACGATCGTACCTTTGTTACTCGCTGTTCCGCCAAGGATTATGATGATCCATGCATGAAACGTCTCGATCGGCTTGAACGTATTCGGCTCGATGTACATTATGTAGAACGCAAGCATTGCGCCTGCAAGCCCTGCTATCGCAGACCCGATCATCAGCGACTGGAGCCGGTACCAGAAGACGTTCTTCCCGAGTGCGGATGGAACTGCCTCGTCCTCTCGAATCGATTTTAGCACCCTGCCCCATGGCGATCGTACCAGTCTTTCGAGAGAGAGGTAGATGATCACCAGTATCGCAAGGTACAATATTAAAAGAAAAGTATTGTAATGCTGGTACGGGATCACATCCTGAAGCGGGCGGTCAAATCCGTGAATCCCGAACGGACCTCGTGTGAGCCACTGTTCGTTTAAAAGAATGAATCTTAACACCTCGGAAAAGCCGATCATGACGATTGCAAGATAATCTTCCCGCAATCTGAGGGTCGGGATTCCAAGCAGGAGTCCGAAGAATCCGGACAGGACGATCCCTGCAATGACTGATAAAAAGAGTGGGAATCCACTCATATTAAACATCACGGTCGTATATGCTCCGATTGCAAGGAATGCGACGTGTCCGAAGTCTATAAGCCCGGTAAATCCCCACTCAAGATTCAGCCCCAGCGAAAAGATCGCGTAGATCGACGAGATCAGAAGGATCGTTGTGATATACGGGAGTAGCGTATCTACGTATTCGATCATTTCGCACCCCCGAAGATTCCTTCGGGCTTTAAAAGCAGCACCAGCGTCATCATAACGAAACTGACAGCAAACTTGTACTCTGTTGGGATGAATGCGGTACTCAGTTCCTGGGACAGCCCGATGATGATCCCGCCTGCTATCGTGCCATACGGATTTCCGATTCCGCCGAGGATGACTGCTGCAAACATCGGGAGCAAGAGATACCAGCCCATATCCGGTCTGATCGCTGTGACCAGACCATACAGCACACCGCCAGCAGCAGCAAGCCCGAGCCCGATCACCCATGTCCAGAGGATCACCCGATCCACATCGATGCCCGATATGCGGGCGAGGTCGATGTTGTCAGAGAGCGCACGCATCGATTTCCCGATCTTCGTCCTCGATAGGAGACAGTGCAGGGCAAAGACCAGTAAAAAAGCCGCGAGTATCACCAGAACTTGATTTGAGGTGATGGTAGCTCCAAAAAACTCAAATCCACGCCGCACAGGGATGTCATAATTTCTTGTGCTGCCGCCCCAGATGAATACGAGGATGTTTCGCAGCACCAGCGCAAACCCGATCGAGATGATGATAAGCGTCGTCCGAGATGCGTTTTTCCGCCTCATCGGAAGCCAGACCACCTTCTCCATGAAAACCCCGAGCACGATGGTCGCGAGTATCGCGACCAGAAAAGCGGATGCGAGACACATCCCGGAAGTGTTTGCAAATAGCGCGATGTATGCCGCAAACGCCACAAAATCACCATGCGCAAAGTTCACAAAGTTAAGCGTCTTGTAGATCATCGATAAACCGATGGCGGTGATAGCGATTATGCTGCCGATGACCAGACCATTGATAACCAGTTGCATCCGGTTATAAAGATGGCGATGGATGTATATAATGGTTGGTGTGCCGGGGATTGCGGACTTGGGCATCTGCAATCCGTGACCTCGATTATGCCTGGAAAAATAAGCAAATCCCGCCGGAATCCGGCGGAATCAGATCTCACTCAGATAGGTGCATGTCCGTTCTCATGACAGGTCATGCAGTCAACATCCACAACAATGTCCTTGTGCGCGTCGGCATGACAATCGATGCACGCTCTTGATCCAGTGTGCTCGATGTGACAGTCCGTGCAGTTCATGGCTGCATGTAGTGTCGGATGATCGATGAACTCCTGCTTGGTATCCTCGTGGCAGAGCATGCACTGCTCACTGGTCACGATTGCACCGAACTTGATCATCGTCGGAGCATGTGGATTGTGGCAGGTCAGGCAATCAGCCAGTCCGTAACCATGTTCCAGTTCGTGGCAGTCCAGACAGTTCTTGGATTCGGCATGTTCCTCGTGACATGAGTAGCACCCTTCTCCGATCAACGACTGTTCGTAACTGTGCGTTGTCGGGCTCAGCTTGTGGCGGAGCGCATTATAACTGGTGTCCTTTGTCGCGTGTCCGCCACCAAATGCCATGAGCTCGGTATACTCCGTTATATGGCAGTCGCCGCAGCCAGCACTGGTATCTGCCGTATGTGCGGGGTGGCAGGACATACAATCACCAGATATCTTTGGATCCGCGTGTTGGTAGTTCCCGTGGCACATCGTGCATTCGGTGTACATCGACGCGATAGGTACGGTATGGCAGCGCGAGCACTCAGAAGAGGTCATACCCACGTGCAGTTTCCTGCTCCCATGCGTGGGGGTGTGACACTCCGTACATCCGCGTATATACCCCTCCGTACATGGCTTTGCACGCTCGCCCCTGTGATCAGGGACGATTGTATTGAAGACCGCGGGCCATGTACCTGCACTCGCCATCTTCTGGGTATACTCGGAATTATGACAGCCGCCACACTGCTCCATCTCGATCGATGCGTCCGAATCATAGTATATGATCGAGGCAACGATCAGTCCAAGGGTGATCACTATCAACAATGCAAATAATTGACTCTTGTTCATGGTAGACTCCTCGTCAATATTATCATAAGATGTTGAATAACCCTTACCGATTCCTATAAATATGTTTCGGAGTCTGCCGCCAGATTGAAGTAACACTGGCATAGAATATGCATCATGGACTTCGAAGATCTGCGTAACATCCTCACAAGAGAGCAAAAATCGAAACTTGCAAAGCTCGAGCCAGACTTCTATGAGGGTATGCGCGCATATCTCGATGGACTGCGAGAGGAGCAAAAGACCGCACCCGGGATGGAAGCACAACTCCTTGCTGACGAACTCGAGACAGCGGGAAATCGTTTGCAGCGCATCTTCGAACTTCGAGTTGGGAAGATCGTCAATCTCGCATCATCCCATATACTGGCAGAGATCAAGGGCATCAAGCAGGACATGGATGCGATGACGCCGGTCGAGCGTGATATGTATGATTCGGTGCTTGCCTCTGTGCGGAAGGGCTGGTCTGATATTGAGAGGGCGGTTACAGGTAAGTCAACCCTGCCAGCCACAGAAGATATCCGGTCAGAGGAATATACGGAACCTGTGGAAGATGTAGATGAACGCGCCGAAGACGCTTCAGAGGAGCGTGAAGATCCCGCTATCGCGCCTGTAAATCACAGAGACCATGACAACGGCAACCTGAGCGATTACACAGTCGTCCGCGTGCTTAGGGACGTACCAACCTTTATGGGGGCGGACAGTCATCACTATACCCTTGCAAAGAATGATGTGGTGCTACTACCAAACCTCAATGCAAATGTACTCTGCAAGCGCAGGGTGGTATTGCCAGTTACGATAAAACAGACAAAAGGTGAAGTTATCAGATGAAAATGCCAGCAAGATTTCGAACCCACTGCCCCTACTGCAAGAAGCATACCGAACACAAAGTCGAACGGGTGAAGCCAGCAAAAGCGTCATCCATGACCAGAATCGTGCGGCAGAAGAAACGCCAGAGCGGCATCGGGAACAGTGGAAAGTTTTCAAAGGTCCCTGGTGGCGACAAGCCCACCAAGCGGATTCATCTCAGATACCGGTGCGGCGAGTGCGGAAAGGCACATGTGAGAAAGTGCTTCAGAGCATCCAAATTTGAATTGGTGGAATCACAATGAAGAATATAATACCAACCCCGAAGAGCAGGTTCCTGCGGGTCAAGTGTGAATGTCAGAACGAACAGGTCATCTTCGGAAACGCAAGCACCGAGATTAAGTGCATAGTCTGCGATAAGGTGCTTGCAGAGCCGACAGGTGGCAGAACAAAGATACTGACCCAGATCCTCGAGGTTCTGGAGTGAGACTATGCGAGAGTGGCCCAGCCAGGGTGATCTGGTCGTTTGCAC
>DASC01000107.1:12194-18040 GCA_002503595.1 Candidatus Methanogaster sp. UBA203
GAACTTCGCGCTGAGAAATGGCTTAGCTTTGCAATAGGCGATGAGACTACAGAGCGGCAGCTTGCAGATACGCTTCTCGATTCGTTTGGCAGCCTGTACAACGCCTTCGAAGAAACTGTGATATCAGGCAGGTCTGTGCTGATCGATGCCGGAATCGATGAGGAATACGCCATCAAGATCGAGGAGGTTGCAATCGAGAACGTGAAGATCCCGTCTGTCGATATCACCGGGTTCCTTGACCTGACATGCCCTGCCCCCAACGGTGTGGATGTGATCAAGAGATCGCTTGCTACGGCTGCAACCGTCGATGCTGATTGTGTTACACTCGAGATCAGTTATGTCGGCGCGCCAAGATACCGCATACACGTCACCGCGCCCGATTACAAACTGGCAGAACGAATCCTTAAGGAATCTGCGCAGCGTGCAATCGACGAGATAGAGCATCTGGGCGGGAAAGGCACATTCCACAGGCACGAGGAGTGAAGTGAGCGGGGACTGGTTCGCGTGAAGTCAAAGATTCTCAAATGCAGCGAGTGCGGCAGGTACACCTTAAAAGCGATCTGTCCAGCGTGCGGTGCTGCCGCCATAAACCCGCGTCCAGCCAGATATTCGCCGGAAGACCGGTATGGTGTATACCGGCGCAGGATGAAGAGATTTCATGACGATGACGCAAGAACTTGAACTTGATGACACCGATAGGCAACTGATAAACTTGATCCAGCTGGACTTTCCGCTGGACTCGCGCCCTTTCCACACGCTCGGAGACCAGATCGGCATATCCGGGGCAGAGGTCATCGATCACCTCAAGAGACTCACGGATACCGGCGTAATCCGGAGAATCGGTCCCATTCTAAATACGAAAGGAATCGGCGGGTCCAGCACGCTTATTGCGATGCGGGTGCCAGAAGATGCGATCGACGGTGTTGCCTCGTGGATCAACGGTTTTGATGAGGTGTCGCACAATTATCTGCGCCCTGGTGCGTATAACATCTGGTTTACGGTTTCTGCACGCAGTAAGGAGCGATTACACGAGATGATCGGCGAAATTGAAGCACTTGGACACCCGTTTCTTGAACTTCCTGTCACACGGCTCTTCAAGATCGGGGTGAAGTTTGAAGTCTGAGGTGTGATGGAGGAGAGCGAGATGACAAAGATGGACGATCTTGATCTGAAACTGATAAAACTGACACAGGACGGGATCGATCTCGTGCCGGAGCCCTTCAGGGAGATTGCGCTCGAACTTGCGATCCATGAGGCAGAGGTGATCGACAGAATCGAGGTGCTCGTGGAGAGCGGTGTCATCCGCAGGTTCGGGGCATCGATCGGGCATCGCGTGCTCGGGATCGTTGCAAATGCGATGTGCGTCTGGAACGTCCCTGACGACCGCGTCGAGGAGGTCGGAGCCGTGATGGCTGGGTTTGGCGAGGTCTCGCACTGCTACGAGCGCGTTAGATGCCCGGAATGGGATTATAACCTGTACGCGATGATACATGCCCGTACAAGGGAAGAATGCGAACACACTGCTCACGATATCTCACGGGCTACCGGAATTTCTGATTATATGATTCTTTTCAGCGAGAGGGAGTTTAAGAAGACTGGCGTGAGGATATAATCGTACCTGTTCAAGGGTTGTGATTGCTATTTGCATGACCATGAGTTAAGCGATAGGGTGCGAAGATACGACTGACCAATATAAAAAGACGGGTTTCATGGAGAGTGGAACTATACGATCATCCGCGTGGCATATTGGCTTGATGCCTTATCAGATAAAATAAGGGATTGTTCTCCGTATTCATTCTCTCCGGTACAGATATGCCCCCAGTAGTGCCAACACGACAAACGTTCCAGCGAAACCAGAGGTAGCTGGTGCATTCTGTTCATGCACAATAGTGTTATTCACCATAGTTTCATTCATCACAATGTCATCAGTCCTTGTAACATTGAACGAATCACCGACAGCAATCTCTACTCCGCCACTTGTGGCTATCAGAGTCGGTTCCGGTAGTAGTTCGCCACCCGCAAACGAATATTCATATTCACCCATGGGTATTTCTATAACATTGCCGTCTGCATCAGCGATGGTTACGTTGATGTTACCACGACCAGATAGGCCATAAAGTTGTCCACTATACTCATAGCAGCCATCATATATTCCACCCTCTATTACTATATACATAGATTGATCGAATGGTAAAGGTTCCTCTACACCGAAGTCTGATAGGTCGATACAGACAGTAATCTCCTCTGGCGGGTTATCATCACAGACAGTGACAACCACATCAGGGCTTGGCACGCCATCTTCGACGTTACTCATCCATCCATATCTCACCACAAGCGGGCTGCCAGGTGGACCAAAAGGACTCCTGTGATCGGGTATGTCAAAAGAGTTCGCCAAATTTACTTCTGCAAGAGTTCCGACTTCATGCCCTGTAGGAATGACTATGCTATCGTTATACTGCATCTCAACACCATCAGAATTTTGATCAGTATCGGAAGCATGGATGCCGATCTTCCCCTTTCCCCTCATATCTGGAATCTTCCATTTGAAACTATGGTATCCGTCGCCAATATCAGTGTGATCAATGAGGGGAGGGGGGCAGGTGATTCCAATGTATCTGAGATCGACGCGCACATAGAAGAAATCCATACCATTGATATCTTCATCAAATCCATACCTGCTGCCCCCATCGTAAGCAATGACCTCTATGATCGTGAAGTCTTTGCCATCTATGCATTCAAGAGTGTAGCCATAGTTCACTATAGCTGGCTTGTCAGGATCAACAATCTTTGGTGCTTCTGCACTGCAAGTGTTCGCAAGAATGAGCAAGAGCAGTATTATCACAATTCTTTTCATTAGTCCCACCTCACGAATAAATAAATGGGGAATATCGCCCCTTATCACATCACTATCTCACCCGTGTACCATGTATTATCGATGAACATAGGCATGTTTCCACTCATAACATAGAAAGGTACGCCCATCACGAACTCCATGTGTGCGCCTGACCATTCTTCCATGTGAGCGTCGCTGAACTGTGCTTTGTATGCGCCATACATCGCCTGCTCTTCTTCGTTCAGTGCCCTTGCTTCGCTCACCACAGCAAGAATTGTGTATGCCTCTTCGTCAGACGGCTGCGGATCGATCTCCAGCAAATTAGTGAGTTCGACCTCGGGAAGTTGCACCTCTTCAAGCACGCTGCCATGACCGCCACACTGCTCGAAGATATACTGGGCTTCTTCTTCAGACTCGTCTCCAGACCTTATTCCAGACTGAAGTAATCTCCTAAGAGTCGTATCCACCGCGTTAGGATCGCCGGAATACGTGACCTCCGGAGGATCAACCATGTAATTGACTGAATACCCTGCCGATCCTTCTACATACTCGCCATCGACCGTTGTTCCGTTCGTCATATTCATCTCAAAACCAAACGTGATATTTCCTGACGCCTCGTCAGCCTCCGCCGTCTCAACAACCTCGATCCCCTCTACTGTGTCTGTCACGTTCGTCACGTTATCTGCTATTACTGCATTAGTCTCGACTCCCTCATCGACACATCCTGACATCGCTGCCGCAACCAGCAGCACTATCATCAATACATATATTTTTTTCATTGCACTCACCTCATATCAATCTCACACACGCCAGCCGAGTCTGCCATCTCTGGATAATTCGGGGTTGGACTGTATGTCTCGGTCACCAGACAAATGCACAAATACTGTCTGTCCGATCGTCTATACTGTGCGCTCTAATGCAACATATAACCACCGTATACTCATCAAAATACCCAACGATATGATCACCAGCCGCCAATCCGACACTCCGAAGTTTGGCACCGGCGCGACCAACACAGACTCCATGTCCGTTGGAACCTGTACACGTTCAACGAACTCCCGCAGTATGTGCTGGCGGCGGAAGCAGTGGCTCTATGAACTTCCATTCTTCGCCTGTTAGTTGCTGAAATCGCATGTTATCCCCTTGATTGGTGTTGTTTTGGTTATGGGGGTGGTGTGGGGTTTTGAAACGAGTTCAAGTACTGGTAATCACAGATACCTCCCCCGCGCCTCGATCTCGCGCACACGCGTAAGCACCTGATCAGCACCCGAGAACGTCCGCTTGTATCCTGCCGAAAACGCCTCTTCAAGCCCCGGATCACCGTGCGTGCTCACAAACGTCTGGAAGAGCACATGCACATCAACACCCTGCGCCTCCACATTCTTCTCGAAATATCCGAGTCCGAAGTCGATGAAATATATCCGGTCACCGCCATCACCATCGCCATTGTCGCTGTGCAGGATGAGATTCGAGGTCGTGAGATCGCCGTGAATGATCCCGCAACCGTGCAGCCGCCCGACAAGTTCGCCGATACGCTCGCTCATTCCAAGATCGAGCACATCCTTCATCCGCGCGCCCTCGATAAACTCCATCTCGATCGTGTGCTCAGCTGTATCAACATCATAGATGATCGGTGTCGGAACCCCGCACCTGCGCGCCTCTGATATGAGTTTCGCCTCGCTTCTGGTTCTCGCTGCCCTGATTCGCGTATCAAGTTCCGGGATGCGGTACTTCTTCGAGACTCTCCGCTTGATGATCCTGCCACCGGATCGCTCGATCACGGCTTCTGCGCCGGCTGCTATCTGCTGGTTCATGCGTACCAGTTCTTGCAGGCATCGATATTAACGGTCTTCGCTCACACCAGAGGCGGGGCATTCTTGCTGTGTGTTTACTATGTGCGCAGGTAGGAGTCACTGATTCAGCCACAAAGGTTATATTGGAGCTATGCGCCAAACCTGATGACGTTGGTTTTCCACTGCTGTGTTGAGAACCAACACACAAGCATCCCGTCATAAGATGTGGATTACAAACCAACGTCACCATTTTATTCATGAAAACATTAAACTCGATGTACGGGCAGGCAATCGGCGACATGCTCGGCGAGCCTGTTGAGGGGCTCACCCGCGAAGAAATCGCAATGCAGCACCACACCATCACCGGTTTCCTAAGTCCGCCATCGATCACCGACGACACGATCATGACGCATCTCGTTGTGCGGTCGATCTGCGAGACCGGGGGGGCGGATCGCCACCATATCGCACAGACCTTCCTTCGGAACCGTGCGCGCATACCGCGAATGGGACCGACCACGGCTCAAGCGCTATCAAGACTTGCAGAAGATCCCGATTTTACACCGACCAGAGGAACGACCGATGGCGCGGCAATGCGCGCTCCTGCGATCGCATGGCTATTTCCAGCGGATCGGGTCATCCCAAACGCCATCGAATCATCGCTTGCAACGCACGGCGCACCGGTTGCGATCGCTGGCGCGTGTGCGGTTGCGTGTGCTGTGTCAAAGGCGATCGCTGGCGCGGATATCGAGGCGGTCATACGCGCTGGCGTGCATGGCGCCCGCGAAGTATCAGGCGATCTCGCATCCCTTATTCTGGAGGCGGTCTCGCTTGTGTCGGGGGGATCGCTCGAAGACGCCATCGATATCACCGGATGCGGGATCGAGACTGAGGAAGCAGTGCCCGCGGTCTTTGCGATCATCTCGAAGCATCACGATTTCAGAAGTGCTGTGCTCGCGGCGGTAAATCTTGGCGGCGATGCCGACACCATCGCGGGCATGGCAGGCGCGATCACAGGCGCGATGTCGCATGAGTTGCCCCGCGACTGGATCGATGCTTGCAGGGGTCAACCAGAGGCGATGATCCTTGAGTCGCGGAGGTGCGTTTCACGCTTCACAGACTCCACCGGTCATCGATCGGGAACATCTCATTGATCAGGATCAGGATCTTTTTGTCGTGGATTCCGGCATATCATCGAGAGGGCACTGTCTGAAAACCAAGTG
>DASC01000169.1 GCA_002503595.1 Candidatus Methanogaster sp. UBA203
GGGGGAGCTAAACACATACCATAACCCTAATTTTTTTAGGATTTTTTCCCATAACCTAACTTTATTCGGTTTTTTAACCAAAACTGAACTTTGTTAGGGCAGGGTTATTAATTACCTAACATGTTATGACCTGAAAGAGGTTTCACCGCAGACGAAGATCGCATCCTGACGCGGTGTACCTGTAACCTCTGGGACATTACCAATCAATTTGAAGAGGATACCTAAATGACAATAAACGATACAAAAAACGTGCGTTCATTCGCACCGATATGGCTGGTTGCAGTCCTGGTAATGGCGCTCTTGATCGTGCCGCTATCAGCAACCGCACAACCAGAAGGGAACAGGATAATATTTGTTCTCGGAACGGATGAGAACCGGGAATCGCTCTATAATGCTTCAGTGAGTACCACGCTCGAAGTTGAGATATACAATGCGTCAGTCGCCATGTCAGAGGACTTCAGCGATGAGGGAGTTGTATTCTTAGCTTTCCTTGATAACGAGACCGTTTCGAGCATAAATCAGACGATGAGCGGAAGCGCTCATGTCTTTGCGCATGAGTTGAACACAAGCATCAGCATCGGAAATGTTGAGGATGTAAACATCACGAAGTACTGGGTGTACGGCGGTGATGGGAATATCGAGAATCTGATTATCTACATGGATAATAGATTCTACGAGAATACGACAGCAGTAGACCCACCGAAGCCGCCTGAGGGTAGACCGAAGATCGCTTTCGTAGCAGCCTATTTTTACAATATAGAGGAAGCGGGAAAAGAGCCCTATATTTCAAAATCAATCAATGTGTCAGTTCATTACGTTTCAGAAGAAGAGCCTGCAACTTTTACAAACCTCAATCTGAGTGACCGAAAGGTTATATATCTTACTCATCTTGCACCGGGAACACAGGCGGGAATAAATACTACGGTGCAAGCGGCGAAGGCTAACGGTGCATACGTTATAGCCTCAGGTTTCACGGACATATACAATCTAGGTAATGTGAATCTATCCGCTCCGGAATACGCCGACATTGAAGAGTACTGGAAATATGGAGAATTTTCCTCAGATGTCGGAGAAGAGAATATGAAACGCCTGATAACTTTCTTGGGCGTGAAATTCTGTAATTTGAGCGCTGAGATATTGCCACCAGTGCCATTACCCCTGTATGGCTTCTACCATCCGGATGCACCAAAGATATTTACCGAGACCAGTGAGTACATGACATGGTACACATCAACCGGAAGGTACAACGCCTCCAACGTTACGGTAGGTATCCAGTACATCTATGTCCCCCCGAAGGGTGGCATCACTCGCATGTATGATGCCTTGATACGATCGATCGAGTCAAAGGGGGCAAATGTGATATATGCAACCTACACCTACAAAGACCCGAATTCATCCAGGTATTTTATACAGGATAACAAATCAATTGTGGATGTTGTTATTCTGTCCACCTCACACTCCCGAATGCATTATAAAAATCCGGAGAAGGCAATCAAGTATCTGCGGGATTTGAACGTTACTCCAATGCAACTCGTAACGACATACTATACCCCGCCAGAGGTATGGGAGAACAACACCCGTGGGCTCAGCAAGAAAGAGGGTGCATGGGCTATTGCAATTCCGGAATTGGATGGGATTACCGAGTTCATTTACGTTGCTGGAAATGCAATAGATCCAATTAGTGGTTCAAAATACAAGAAACCAATAGACTACCAGATCGATTGGTTAGCAGACAGGGCAGTCTCACGGGCACATCTTCACAGGATGAACAATTCAGAGAAGAAGATTGCGATAACATACTACAGCGAGGGCGGCGGTAAAGGAAGTGTCGGCGCAGACATAGATTATTACCTTGACGCTACCGCGAGTTTGGCGAAGATGCTGGATGCAATGAAAGATAGGGGATATGATGTTGGAACCGAATCGCTGCCAGACAAGACAGAACTCGCTGAAATGATGCGGAACGAAAGCAATGTTGGGACATGGGCACGGGATATACTGAACGAGAGAGTGGAGAACGGAAGCATGATATTGATTCCGGAGAGCAAATATCTCGAATGGTTCGAGAGTATCCCTGTTGATAAGCAGAACGAAATGATAGAGCGATGGGGTGCCCCACCTGGCGAGATAATGGTCTATGAAAACGGGACTGGAAAGTATCTTGTCATTCCAAGAATTCAGTTCGGTAGTGTACTGCTTCTCCCGCACCCAACATGGGGATTTGCGCAAAACAAGACAGTGACGTATTATGAAGGTGCGGTACCACCGCATCATCAGTATTTAGCGTTCTATTGCTGGCTGAACAAAGAATTCGGGGCTGATGCACTATTCACGCTATTTTCACAGATGACACTGATGCCAGGAAAAGCGATTACACCGTCAAGGTATGATTGGACCGGTCTACTCCTTCAGGACATGCCGCATATAAAGCCATATCCGATTCAGGCAGGCGATCCCAGAAGCAGCAAAGCAAAAACAAATGCGGTTGTTGTAGATTACATGCCTACAATCGTTCCATCCGGGCTATATTGGAATCTATCGAATCTGCAACGGACGATATCGCTGTATGATACGGTAGGAGAGGGCGATGTGAAGGAAAGATACAAGAGCGAGATCATAGGTGAGTGCATAAACCTGAGTCTCGATCGTGATCTTGAGATAGACATCAATACAACAATAGACAATGCAACCGCGTTTGATAGCTTTGTCAAGCGATTGGACGCTTACCTCAATGAGATAAAGGCAGAATACATACCTTATGGATCGCACACACTGAGCGAACCCCCGACCAATGAGAGTCTGGTTGAATTGGTGGAGGCGGTGCTTGGAGACGAATTCAAGGAGCACGTTTCTGGGATAAATGCTTCCGAAGGAGTTACTACGGATTTGTTAACCGAGGTTCTGCTCTACGATTTAACCCCGGCAGGGGCACAGGATGCCGTGCTGGGACAGCGATCAGATGAGATCACAGATGACCTGAATCTCTCTATAGAGTATGCGAACAGGATTGCCGGATGCAAGATCGAGATACCAAGGATACTGGATGCATTCGAGGGGAAATACATTCCACCAGGACCTATGGATGATCCGATCAGGAATCCGGATGCGCTGCCGACCGGAAGAAATCCTTATGCATTTGATCCGAGAATCGTACCAACAGAGGCTGCATGGAATGCTGGCGTGAAGGTGGCAGATCAGTTGATTGCAGAGCATCTGAACAAAACCGGGGAATACCCGAAGAAAGTTGCATTCGTGCTCTGGGCTTCGGAGACCATGCTGCATCAGGGCGTCATGGAAGCAGAGATAATGTATCTTCTTGGTGTAAAGCCTGAGTGGCGTAAGAAGTATAACCGTGTAACCAAGCTTAACTTGATCAATTCGAGTGAACTTGGAAGACCGAGAATAGATGTCGTGGTCGTAACCTCAGGAACATACAGGGACATCTTTGAAAATAACATCCACTGGATTGACCGGGCTGTCAGGCTTGCTGATCAGGCGAATGACACAGAGTATCCGAATTATGTCAACGAAAGTTCTGAGTTGATCTACCAGGCATTGATAAATGCCAGTTACAATGAGTCGATGGCATGGTTACTTTCCAGGGCACGGATATTCTCCGAGGCGGAAGGTGCATACGCTACGGGTCTCGAATATGCGATTCCGGCAAGTGACACGTGGGAGGATAGAAGCGAGCTTGCAGACCTCTACATCAACAGAGAGGGCAATGTGTATGGCGAGGATATATGGGGCATGCATTCGCCCGATCTATTTAGACAGAATCTCAACGGAGTCGAATTGGCTGTCTTCAGCCGCAGTTCGAACGTTTACGGTGTGTTAGACCATTCAGAGGTTGCTAATTACTTTGGTGGATTAGGTTTGGCGATCGAGAGCGTCTCAGGAAACGCGCCTGATATGTACATAAACAATCTGAGGGCGGTAAACAATCCGAGAGTTGAGACATTGAACCACTTCTTGAACAGAGAACTTCGTGCAAGGTATCTCAACCAGAAATGGATTGAAGGGATGATGGAGCAGGGATACGATGGAGCACGGTATATGGACCAGTTTACTGAGGATATGTGGGCATGGGATGCTGTCAATCCGGATCTCATCACCGGGGATATGTGGAACCAGGTCTATGATGTCTATGTTCAGGATGTATACAACCTCGGCATGCGGGATTTCTTTGAGGCTAATAACCCCTACGCACTCCAAGACATTACGGCAAGAATGCTCGAAGCGGCACGGAAGGAATCCTGGACTCCATCGGATGAGACAAAAACAGCGATTGCGATGACACACCAGCAGTTGGTCGAGAAATACGGACCCTGCTGCTGCATGGTCTGTTGCGGAATGCCGGTGCTCGATGAGTATATGCAAAACATACTTCGGCAGCCGGATGGTGATTCGAAACACCACAGCAGCAGTGGCAGTAGTAGCGGCACATACCCGCCAGGATGGAACGAGCCTTCTGAAGAATCCGAAGAAGGAGCCGCGAATCAGACGGTAACTTCCTCTTCGTCTTCTGGCGTTGGAACAACCGGAGAGGCGATGGTAGAACCACCATCGGAGACCAGTAAACCAAGTAAACCCAGCGAAACCAGTGACGCTGCTGATAAGGTCGAAGGACAGGTGATGACTGAGATGAAGACATCCTCCACATCACTGCCGATATCAGGCGCACCGCTGATGGCGATCATCGCGGTGATCGTGATCATGCTACTGGTTGGTATGGGGCTATGGCTCAAACGCAAGTAATCGGAGGAGAATGGCAGACACAACCAACTTAATCGCGTTTGGCGTACTGATCGGAATCGCAGTCCTTGCCCTGAAGACGGGGCTTGGCTGCGGTTTGCCAGCCTGAGATGGAAGGAGGTCGTCTATCTGGCGACCGTCTATCTCGTGATATCGATCATTATGGGTTATCTCGTCGGGATCATCCCGCTCGATCTGACGCAGAACATCCTTGCAGCCGGCGTTACGATGCACCTGATAATCGCAGCAGGGCTGCTCTACTTCGGAATTCGCACAAAACGGCAATGGCTATCCCAGCGGTGTGATATATCGAGAAAGACGTTTCTCTGGCTCTCCCTACCCTGCCCGGTATGTCTGACCGCGCTCTTTCTTGCATGCACGGTGCTCGCGGGTGCAATCGACAGGAGCAATATCGTGATCGGCGCAATGGTGGGTGCAGTCTTCTTTACAGGCATCTGCTTATCAGCCTTCTCGATTACGTTTCTTGCAAGGAGATTCGGCTACAGGAACCCTTCTGCGCTCGGAACAGCAATGATACTCTTCGGACTCTTCTACCTGCTCTCGCCGCTGATAATCCCTGCATACATGCAGGCTCAGACGGTGCAAAGCCCAAATGTTCCGGTGGATCTGGGAGAAACTTTTCTCTCGTTCTCCCTGATGGCTGCACTTGGCACAATCGGCTTTGCAATGGACAAATACAGAAAATCAAAGGACTAAAGGAGGCAAAAATGGACATATCTTCAGGAATAACAGGAACGATGTTTATGATCTCAAATGCACTGCTCTATCCAGTGGTAATCTCGCTGCTCGGGCTGATTGCATGGTCCCTCATATCGGCTGGGCAGTTTACATCAGAATATGCATCCCGAAACAGGGACACGAAAAGGCTTAAGGCGGGTTGTAGGGATGCGAAGACGAAGATCGGAATGGGTGCGCTTTCCGAGGCATCAGTAGTTCTTACAGGCAGTGGATCGAACGATCTTCTTAAACGTTTCATAAAAGATCTATCAGAATATATCGGGGATGTGAGATTTCCGGTTGAGGCAGAGAAACTGCTTCAGGACTATGAACTGAAAATCGCAGACGAATTGATGCAGGCGAGATTGGTGGCACGGGTCGGTCCGATGCTCGGGCTGATGGGGACCTTGATACCGATGGGTCCTGCGCTCATTGGCTTATCATCTGGAAACATCCAGCAGCTTGCAGCCAATCTGGTGATCGCATTTTCAACCACGGTTCTCGGTCTTCTGGCTGGCGGGGTGGCTTACAGCATCCTCTTAATCAAGAAGAAGTGGTATACGCAGGACTTAAGCGATATGGAGTATATTGTGGAGGTGCTCAAGTGAGGTCTGTTCGGAGACGAATTGTTATGGATGATGATGAGGATCCGCTGGGCGGCGTTGCAAATCTCTTCGATGCTGCGATGGTCTTTGCGGTCGCGCTCCTTGTTGCGCTTGTCGTCTCCTATAATGTGCCGGAACTGCTTGACGCTGATGCGAGCGTGACGATTGTCAAGAACCCGGGAGACCCGAATATGCAGGTTATAATCAAGCTGACATTCCGCAGGTCACCA
>DASC01000142.1 GCA_002503595.1 Candidatus Methanogaster sp. UBA203
CTTCGCCATAATCAGAGTCCACCCGGAAAAAATTAAAAAGTCTCCAGAAACACTGGCAAATTTTTAATACACCAGAAACCACAGACCGCGCGGGACAATGAAAAAGAGACTCTATGTACCACATCCGGGACACTTCGGTGGACTCAAGGAACTGATATCCGAAGCAGGAAAGGACATCTACTCGATATTCATGGCAGGCTCGCCCGATTACGTGGGTACCGGCCGGAGCAATCTCAGTTCGCCCCAGATCGAGGATATCAGGGAGCAGACCGAATATGCGCACAAGAATGGTGTTGCGGTGGAGATCGTGCTCAACAGTTCGTGTCTGGGCGGGCGCCAACTGACACCTGAGGGTTTCAACCTCATCCACTGGTATCTCGGACAGCTCGATAGTTGCGGAGTCGATACTATCGTTGTTGCGGATCCGTATCTCGTCGAGATCATCGCGAGGGATTTCGAGATGCTGCCGGTCGTATCGGTGCTCTCGTTTGTGGATTCGCCAGAAAAAGCCAAGTTCTACGAGGATCTTGGCGCGCACTCGATCGTAGTCGATCCTGATGTGCACAGGCACTTTGACGTCCTTCATGCGATCAGGGATGCTGTGGACTGCGAATTAAAACTGCTTGTGAACGAGGGCTGCCTGTACCAGTGCCCGTTTCGGTATGCGCACTTCAACTTCTTCTCGCACGCATTCGGTCCGCAACCACGTCCGAACGTGCTCGACGATTATTATTACGACCGATGCATAATGCTCCGGATCAAAGATCCGAAACTGATCACAGTCTCGCCATGGATCAGACCCGAGGACATCAAGGAGTATGCAGACATCACCGACGTCTTCAAGATCGGCGGCAGAACCCATTACGTCAACTGGATCTTAAATTGCGTCAGCGCGTATACGGACGAGTCGTACGATGGCAACCTGATGGATCTGCTCGACTGCCCAAAGGCACTCAAAGACCTGTACTACATCTCAAACCGGGACTTTGATGGCGCGATCGATCACTGGAAGAACTGCCCGACCATCTGCGCAAACTGCGGGTTCTGCAGGGAACTGACAGACCGGGCTGTCAAGGTATACGCAGGCGGCGGCACAGAGAATGAAGAGCTGGTTCTATGGAGCGAGATGGTGGGTAAAACAAAGGTGAGTGCATGATCACGAAAGAAATCCTGCAGATAAGAAGCGATATTGAAAATAACCTGAGAAAGATGCTTGCAAGGGCGGTCATGGTCACAGAACTGGACGTCTTTGCGCTGCCGTGCGGGTGCAGCGGCATCACAGTGAATGTTCGTGGACTCGAACTGGATGATATCGAGGTCTTCGAGGAGCAGATGCTCTCGTTTTTTAAAGAGGTCGCATCGCGTCTTGAGATTCCATCAAGTTTCATATTCGCAAGACTCGTTCCAGGTAGTTCGGTCGTTGCTGCGATCAACTGGCGCGTGCTCTGCGACCGGTGCTATCCCGAGTTTGCCATAGCAAGCGGCAAGACGCCGAGACCTGATATCTACATCATGCATTTCGAGCGGAGAGGGCAGAAGGGGAAAGGGAAGAAGAGGTAGGATTTCAGGCACGGGTATGTGCCCTGATCTCCTCCGCGCACCCGAATCCCGCCAGAATAGAGCCGTTCATGCTCCGTTCAGGATAGTTGGTCCGGGAGAACATGCCGGCAAGATACAGCCCATCGATATCGGTGGAATACGGCGGGATCTTCTCGATGTAATCTGTCATGTACACCGGAGCCGTGTCGATATCCCGCGCAAGTCTCCACCACGAGACGTCATCGCGGTGGAAATCCGGAAACAACTCCAGAAGCCCGCCCAGATACGAATCGATCAGTTCCTGCTCCGAAGACCGCCATCTCGGATCGGAATTGTCCTGGAAGTACGCGGTCACGTATATCAGATGCTCTCCGTAATCCGAGACCGGAATGAAGTTAGTATGCTCGATTACCGCACCAAAAGGCACGCTTGATTTTATGTTTAACCAGTACATATCCTTCATCAGTGACCGGTTCATGCCAAAGAGCGCGCACGCGGTCCCCTGATACGGGATATCAGGCGCATCCGCAATCATTTTTAAAAGCGCATAAGGAGACGCCGTCGAGATCACGGAATCGCAGTCCATGCGTCCGCCAGCGGTAACACCGGAGACACTTCCATCAACAATTCCGATCTCTGACACCTCGCAGTTCGTCCTGATCTCCCCGCCCATCGCAACGATCGATTCTGCCAGACGTTTAATGAGGCGATGAAAACCTCCGCGCAGGTATCCGAGCCGCTCTCCACTCGTGGACCGGTTCGATCTGATCCTGATGCGCCCGAAGAGCCATGCAGCAGATACCCGGTCGTGGCTGCTACCGAACTTGCTCCGCAAGAGCGGCTCAAAGAACCGCTCGTAGACCGATCTTCCGGCATTCTTAAGGATCCACTCCTTTGCGGTGACGCAATCGAGTTTGTAGATCTCCTCCTCCTTTGCCCGCCTGATCACAAGGACGATGCGTGCAAGCCGTATCAGGTCCGGAACCGAGAGCGGTGACTTGAGCAGTTCGATCGGCGTGTTCATCGGGTATATCTTCCCATTGATATGGTATCCGGTGGTTCCTTTGAGCCATTGCAGGTCAGCACCGAGACCCATGCTCCCGATGAGACCTATCAGTTCGGAATCACTCTCGAAGATGTGGTGGTAATACTTCTCGATGTGATAGTTGCCGATGTGGTAACTCGCAGCCATTCCGCCGACTTCGGAACCCTTTTCAAGGATGGTTACATCGGATATGTCCTCTTTTAGCATCCTGTACGCGGATGCAAGTCCTGAGAGCCCGCCGCCGATGATGATCGTCTTCATCTCTTCCTTTTCTTCCGTTCTTCTTTTCTTCCCTATCTCGCCTTCAGTTCAGACAGTTCCTTCTGCAGCAACTCTTCGTATCTTCTGTCGATATCCTCTTTCTCCTCCCCCTTCCCTGATTTCTCTCTCTTCTCTTTTTTCCTTTCTTTTATTGTTTCTGCTGCTTTCGCCCCTTCTTTCCCAGTTCTAACCGCGTACATGAGCAGGACGATTCCGAGAGACATCAGGACGATCCCGCCCCAGACTGCTGTAATCCACGGTGCTGTGCGCATGTAGATATTGGCGTAGTCGCCTTCGACCATCTTCGTGGTGATGAACACCTCTTTTGTGAGCGATCGGTGGACATAGTTCGTGGCATACGACTGCCCCCACTTGAAGTCCGTGATGAATTTGACATCATCGCGATCGATCAGCGTGCCCCCCTGATAGAGTTCGAAATCGATCCGGGTAACGTAGGATGAGCCCGGGTACTCATCATAAGGCGCGCCCTCGTATCGATCCGAGATTCCTGTGATCTTTATGGCGTACGGCTGCCCTTCGTAGACGCCAAGTTCTCCGTCATGTATGACCGTGGATCCGTCGATCCGCGTGTTTGTGCTCACGACGATGCCGATCAGGATCAGAACGATGCCGATATGGATGATATGCGGGCTTACGCTGTGGAGTGTCAGTTTGGGCAGCCGAATGATCCGGTATACGATCGCAAGCGTGGCAAAGAGCAGTACCGGCACCGATACATCGATCGCAGCGTTATGAAATGGTGATAGGTACACAAAGAGCACGGTTGTTACAAGCACAATCGCGACTATTATAAGAATTTTTGTCGGCGAGACATCTGGCAGAAGCAGGCATACGCCAAGAAGCAGTGCCAGAAGAAGGGTTGGAAACATCGTCCGGTCATTGAACCATCCGGCATCGAGGGTAGCGTCTGTGAATAGCGGTATGAGCATCCCGATGATTAGGGTCAGGAACAGCACGCTGAACATGATTATCGCCGCAAGCATAGCGTTGCGGGAATTTATGAATTCGAAGGGTTTTTTGGAGTTCATGGTATCACTCTGTCAGGAGCAGCCCCAAAAACTTTGTGTACCGCACCAGGTCCTCGACCCGCACATTCTCATCCTCAGCATGTGCCCGGCTCTCAAGCACCCTCCCGACACCGTGGCAGCAGACCGGCTGCCCTGTGATCCCGATTACATAAGCGACGTCGAGACTGCCCTGCGCTCCGGCGATATCGATCTTGCGGTCGGATACCTCGTTTGCAACAGCCAGAACCCGCCCGATCCATGGATGACTCGCATCGGTAAACATCGGCGGATATCCGATCTCATAAGTGAAATCGTATCTCGTGTCTGCATCTGCGGCACTCGCAAGCGCTCTTTCGATCTCATCGATTGCGTCATCGAATGTCTCTTCAGGCATCACCCTGCGGTCGCCACGGATGGTGCATCTCCCGGGAACCACGTTCTCCTTTACGCCGCTCTCGATCATCGTGATATTCAGAACCGGTTTCACATTTAAAAAACCCATCTTCTCAGCGATTACGGGACTGCTCGGCATCTCTGACCGCCTGTCCTCGACCTTGCTCTTCAGTGCAAGTATCCCATTCATCAGCGCAACCGATTTTTCGAGTGCGTTTACGCCTAAAAAACTGCTGCCGCTGTGGTACGTCCTTCCGAAAACGTCGACCCGCCATGTGAGTATCCCGTTTGTGCCGATGATGACGTCATCGCCCTCGCCATCCATGCACAGGAAATAATCCCCTGACAGGAGACCAATGTCAGCGAAATAACAAAGTCCTGAATACGGACCGATCTCCTCGTCCGTTGTCAGTGCGATATTGAGATTGTATGCTGGCGTGATGCCGAGTTCCCTGATCAGGGTGAGCGCGGTTAAGAGTGCCGCAATCGCTGCCTTCGAATCCGCAGATCCTCGTGCATAGAATCTGCCGTCCGCAATCGTGCCCTCGTACGGCGGGAATGTCCATCCATCGCCTACAGGAACCACATCGAGGTGCGTATAGATCACAAGCGTCCGGTCAGCGCCGACATCGAGATACGCGTGCAGATTTGCCCGTTTTCCGTGCAGTTCCGGGTTTTTCATCTTCTGTTTGAATATCTCTTCAGGAATGCATACCTTCTCAACCTCAAATCCAAGATCGGCGAATTTTGGCATCAGGTAATCGACGATCTCCTCGTAATTATCACCGGGAGGGACCGCTGTCGGCATCCTGACGAGATCGGTGAGAATGCGCAGGGTGTCGCTGGCATTTGGGTCGATCCGGTCGGGGAGTCTACTATCCATGTGTGAAGAGTATGCTTGGTGGCTTTTTAACGATTTCTGAGGGGGTGGCAATTCGGGCTGGCTCTGGTTCACGCGTGTGTTTCTGGATATTCGAAGCTGAGGCACGGAGATGGTTTTGGCACTTTTTACATCTCCTTGATTTCAGGTAATCCTATTCTACTTAGAAAGTATGAAAAACGCTGGGATAGACTTTCTCTAAATAACTCTCGGATCGTTACCAAGTAATGCTCACCCACCACCATATAAATGGCGTTTCTTGGCATCGTATAGTAATGCTTAAAGTCGATCACTAATTCTGGGACTTGCATCTTCGAATCCGCTACAAGAAAATGAAAACGTTCGTATTTCTGGTCTTTTATTTTTTTAAACCGTTCACTATTCCATTTTTCCATCACACGACCTGTATGTTCCAGATGTTCTCCGATCCGAAATTTCTCTGCAGGATATGCTGGGCATACCAGAATAGATTGCATATGTTTGTCATGCTTCTCACACACCTCCTCATTCCTGTTCTTGTAATCTTGTTCCAGGTCACAATCTTGTGTCATCACGACGATGTATGGTAACGTATTTTTAATAATATTATATTTTTTATAACTACTATCAGTAAATTCCCATTCTATAATAGGAGAATCTCGTAATATATCGCCCTGACACACTCGCGTCTTCGAGTACTTGCAATACGGGGAATCAATCGTTCTCTGAAATGTGTCCAACAACTTTTCTCTCGATTCCATATTTCTTATATTTCTTCTCGTATTCTCTATAATCTACAGAAATAGTGTTTGGGTCATATCCTTTTTCAGGTTTTCTACTTTCCATTATGGGCGGCAATGTAGTCTTCGATTCCTCGAAATATTGAATATCACCTGTTTTCTTCTCAAACATTTCATTCTACTCCCATAATTTGTCTGAGATCATCCAGAATACTACATTCAAACATCTCCTTAATTTTTTCATGGAAACGATCTAACAACGTTAAAACATCGGAAAGATCCTGTTCATCTTTGGTATAGCAATCAAAATCTAATACAAATTCTTTTCTTGCTATTGGATTCGGATGCTCACTATTAAACATGCCGTAATGAAATCTTACATAGAACTCGTCATAGGTGAGGTCAACCCAACCCAGAGACCTTGACAGAACATTCTTATTTTCTATGTAGACTGTGTTTGGTACCAACGAATCTACAATTAACCCACTCCAATCAAAAGGATCCCCCTCGTCAAGGTGTATCTGGTTTATGTACCTCAATCCCATCCTTTTACTTCTCACACTATTATTTGACAAATCCAAATTGTTGAGCACTTTTTTAACGAGTTTTTTGAATTGATCAAACCCGGTGTACTGCTTGAATTCAAATACAATAAATTCTGGTTCAATGCGAACAAGCTTACCTTCGTGTGCAAATTCATAGACTTTTTCTTTTTTACGTATAGTGCGATCTTCTTCTGGACTCATCATAACTTCTATAAAAGATACATCTATATCATCCATGTTCGGGAAGTCTCCGCTTATATCATCTTTTAAACGATTTATTTGATCAGTGGAGAAGTTTAGCCTATCTATGAAGTCAATCCTGCAAATTACATTTGTTAGATAATCTCTCTTATATTTTGGCATCTATTACCCTTCAACCATCTTAATCGATTTGATTACTCGTATGTTGATGATTGTCTTGCGATTGCTATATAAGACTTCCCTCTATGACAAGCCCATCCAGAAATTGCCAGCGCATCGACAAAAGTCACCCAAACCCCGCACTTAAGTACAGAGCCTGCACATAGCGTTTTCATGCCGCGCATCTCACCGCCGCACCGCAACAACGATACCACAAACCTGCTAGATCGCCTCGCACCGCCCCCGGACGGCAGCAAAGGTCGGATAACTGGCGAGACCGCCTGATGATAAGAGACCCGCGGATAGCTTCATGCAGATGGTACCGCAGACCCTGATAATCCCAAATGCGAGAAGTGTCCATTGCATCACCCCTCCACCGCCTTCCTGACCTTCTTCGCATCCTGCCCGACCGCCTCGTTCCCAAACACCCGCGCAATCATCTCGATCGCCTCAAGATTGCGTGCGACATGATCCAGATACTCCAGAACGTCCCCCCCATAAGCATAAACCCCATAATCGCCGATCTCGCGCACGATTCCCCCGGGATCGAGCCCCTCGCACCGCATTTCAACCAACCGCTTCGAGAAAGCAAGTTCGGCGCACCCGCAGTGCGGCGCATCCTTGTGCTTGCAGACCATGAAGTCGGTGATGAATGCGAGAATCTGTTCGCGGATGTCCTTATCGAGAGCGGAAACCCCGTCTCCTGAAAAGACGATGTCGTACGCCGCGCCCTGAAAGACCCTTGAGGGTATGTGCATCTTTAAGGCGGCGGAGATCCTTGCAGCATTCTTGAAATAGACCGAATCGAACGTCTCGAGCGATACCGCAGTATCAAGCGGGGAAACGTCCTTTTCGATCGCATCTTTGATCAGAAACGCCTGCTCTACACTCAAGAAGTGTGTTGCAACGATCCTGCCAAACTCAGTTGGCATGGCAGAACGTGTCAGGAGTCCGTATTTGACCAATCGTCCAAAGAGGTAGCCGAAATCGCCACCGCCGATCAGGAGATCGTTCAGATGATGCAGTTCAACCTTATTTCGTGCGAGTGCGGATGATGCGAGCAGTTCCTCCATCTGAGCGGGCTCCTCATACATGACATCGACGGGTTCAATCTCGTGCTTGAGGAGCTTGAATGCGATCTCATCCTCAGTCTCTGAGCCGCCGTGATATTTCCGGTCTGGCTCGGCAAGCAGTACCACTTTCCCGAGATCGTGGTAATCAGGTCTTCCAGCCCGCCCGAGCATCTGGTGAAACGCATGTCCGGTCAGCCAGTCGATGCCCATGGCAAGTGACTCGAATATCACCTGAGAGGCAGGGAAATCGACACCTGCCGCGAGTGCCGCAGTCGTAACGACGACCTCGAGTCTGCCGTCTGCAAATGCCCGTGTTATGCGTCTTCGCTCCTTCTGCGGAAGACCCGCGTGGTATGCGGCTGCATTGATAGGAAGAGCTTTTGCAAGTCC
>DASC01000174.1:0-215 GCA_002503595.1 Candidatus Methanogaster sp. UBA203
TGTGATCGGCGTTCTGCCTTTCCTGATCGGGGACTCTATCAAACTGGTTGCCGCATTGATCGTATCAAGGCTGACAGGTCCGGTGATCCGATGATTGAACTTGCCAATATTAACTTCTCGTATCCGGAAAGACCTGTTTTAAGGGATGTAAACCTCCGTATCAGACGAGGCGAGTATCTTGGCGTCACCGGAGACAATGGATCCGGGAAGACGAC
>DASC01000174.1:233-2580 GCA_002503595.1 Candidatus Methanogaster sp. UBA203
GTGTCATGGTAAATGGCGCATCCACGAGCGACCGCGGGAGCCTGCTTGCGATCAGACGGTCTGTGGGCATCGTGTTCCAGAACCCGGATGCGCAGGCGGTCGGCGAAACCGTGGAAGAGGACATCGTCTTCGGGCTTGAGAATATCAGGGTTCCCGCATCTGAGATCGACCGCCGGATCGAGAGATATCTGGGGATGCTTGGAATAAAGGAACTTCGGGACCGGAATATCAGTCTTTTAAGCGGCGGTCAGAAGCAACTGGTGAATATCGCCGCGGTCATGGCGATGGAGCCTGCGTGTATCGTTTTTGACGAGGCTCTCTCGATGCTGGATGCTGATAATCGAAGAAACGTGCTTCTGATGATATCTCGACTGAACAGGCGCGGCACCTCGGTCATACAGATCACGCATAACCCTGCGGATCTCGGCAACTGCCACAGGGTGATTGCGATCTCGGAAGGCAGGATATCGGGCACCGTTGATTTTTCCAGTGAGACCCCCATGCCATTAGATTCTAACGCAAGCGTCGACGGCAGAGCCGTTACCGCAGAGTGTGCAGAATATGATCTGCGATCTGCGATCTGTAAAGCAGCGGCGAAGTTAGTATCGCCGCAGGGATCAGTAGATGGTGCAAACGAAGGAAAAGAAGGAAAAGAAGGAAAAAGTGTAATGGTCAGCCGGATGCATAACAACGCGATTGACACAAACGACATCGGTAGGGAATACAATCCGGTGGCTTTTACCGCTTGTGTGGGATCAATTCGACCACAACAAAAAAAAGGAAAAAGAGGCGGAGAAGTTAGAGACCATAGAACCGGTCCCGGATCAGCGGTTTGGGAGGGTGGTGGGATTGAGATACGGCACTTATCCCACACATATAGTCCTGGCACAGAATGGGAGATTCCTGCTCTCATAGATGTCAGCCTCACCATCGGAAAGGGCGGGATCACGGGCATCGTCGGCGGGATCGGTTCAGGAAAGTCAACGCTTGCCTGCCTCATCGCGGGACTTGACACGCCCACTTCCGGCAGTATCGCAATCGACGGAAGACCTCCGGAACCGGGCAGGAACGTGAGAATTCTTTTCCAGCATCCAGAAGAGTTCTTTTTCGAGAAAACCGTCCGGGAGGCGGTGGCTTTCGGACTTTCGAAGGCGGGATTACCGGAAGATGCGGTAGAGCAGAGGGTTCTCTCTGCGATAGATGAGGTCGGTCTTGACAGGAGTATTCTTGGAGAGTCGCCGTTCCAGATCAGTTCAGGGGAGCAGAGACTCGCTGCTTTCGCAATCTCGATCGCCGTGAAGCCAGGATACGTGATCTTCGATGAGCCCACCGCGGGACTTGACCAGAGATCAAGGAGACTGGTTCTGGATGCCATCAGGCGGATGACCGGCGGTGAGGGGGCTGGCTGCGGCGCAACCGTAATCTACATCTCCCACCGGATCAGGGAAGTTCTCGGTGTCGCAGATCGGATCGCGGTGCTGGACGCTGGAAACCTGACGTTTGAGGGCACGAACGCCATGTACCGGGACCGGATGTGAGAAGCGATGTTTGCCACGTACCGGAAAGGGAATTCGCTTCTCCACAGGATCGACCCGCGGACGAAGTTGCTGCTGACCGCTGGAACCGGCATTCTCGTGTATCTGGCAGATCCGCTGGGGCTTGGGCTGCTATCGATCGCCCTATTCTTGCTGATATGCGTCGCAGGCATCCCTGCCTCAAGTCTCGTAAATGGACTTCGACCGATGGCGGTATTCTTTGCTCTGATATTCCTGACGCATCTGCTGGTGCAGGGCGGTGGCGTCGTTGCTGCCGCAATTCCGGTCGCAAGGTTCGTTCTCCTGATACTCTTCACCACAGTACTGCTCCACACGACCTCGCAATCGGAGTTAAAGACCGCTCTCGTCTCCATCATGAAGCCGCTCGGGGGTTTTGGCAGGGAGCTGGCATTCATGGTTGGCGTGGCGATGGCGCTCATACCCGGACTGATGCGTGATAAAGAGACGATTGCGAGAGCGCAGGCAGCGAGAGGATGCAAACCTGCCCGATTGCGGGGGTTTGTCGCGCTGATCGTCCCGCTGCTGCGCAGATCATTCAGGAAAGCGGATGAACTCTCTGATGCCCTGGAGTCGAGATGCTACCATCGGGACCGGGAGTACTATTATTACGGCGGTGCGCTGGCAGGGAAGGATTACCTTCTGCTCGCAGGCTTTGGAGCGGTTCTTGTTCTGGTTCTGTGGGCCTCTGTTTAGGAAAGTCCGATGGTTCTCTGGTAATTCGCGAGTGCATGCACTTTTTCACTTCCTAAGGATCCAGTTATGGTAAGGAAGATTAAACCACAGAGAGCACA
>DASC01000174.1:2617-4583 GCA_002503595.1 Candidatus Methanogaster sp. UBA203
ATTTCGAAAATATCAAAAAGTCTCCGAGGTTTTAGTCACTGCAACGCGAGATACCAAAGACCCAGTCCGATCCGGATCAAGTCAGGTTCATCCGAAACTCCCGATCCCGCCACCCCTGATGATGCTCGCGGGGTCCTCTCCTGCAAAGAGCCGTCCGGAGATTGCGCTTTTGGCACTGCGGTATTCATCCATCCTCCGTTCGGATGCCGCGGGGTCTCCATACACCCGCCACATCCCGCATTTTGTATTTTCAAGGGAACTTAGCCCCATAAACCCCATAACGTCCTTTAATGGAATGCCAAGAAAGATCCCGATCTCGGGAGGGCATCCACTGGCGGCATACCTGTGCTCAAGCATCCGCAGTGCATATTCGATGGAACCGGACTCATATCCGCATCCCTGCAGGAATCGCTTCACTGATCGCTTCTTCAAGACCTCGCTTAACCGGTTGCGGCTGAAAAACAGGACGATCGCATTCCTCTCTGTCCGTTTGAGTTCATAATACTCGATTTCAGACCCTGCGAAGATGTCTGCCTTGCAAAGGTCCCATGCGTCCAGAAGCCCACCATTGGCATTCGAGAGGTTCATCAACGTTGCCGGTTTCCTGCCTGCGATGGTGGCTGCGGTGCATCTCACGATTCTTTGAACCAGATGATCCATGTTACCCCCTGTATCAGGTTATCCTGATTTATACGTTCAGATGTATCATTTAGGTATATAAGTAACCTGCCCTAAAAAAATTAGGTTTTTGGGGAGAATCCGAACAACGTTTCAAAGCTTGCTCCGCACCTTCTCGTAAAACCGCCATCCGGTCTTCGCGAATAGCGCGGGCTCATCCGCCCTTGTAATCGTAATAATATCGCCAGCCCGCACCGGCTGTGTGTGATGTCCATCGAGGACGATAGCAGCATCCTTAAACGCGGGTATCGGCTCAACAGTGATCCTGCTATCAGCAGAGACCACCCACGGTCTCGATGAGAGCTTGTACGGCGCAAGCGGCACGATGACGATGCCGCCCACCTTCGGATCGACGATCGGACCTCCTGCGCTCATCGCATAAGCGGTGGAGCCAGTCGGCGTCGCAAAGACGATACCGTCCGCACGCAGGCAGTCGAGTTCGCAGTCATCCACAAGAATTCGGAACGCAAACATCTTGGCAGGGCGCGTCGTGACGATCACGGCTTCATTGGTTGCATGCGGGAGCGTATCCCCGTTGATGCGGACCGTAAGCCGCATCCGCGCCTCGACCGTAAGATCGGCAAGAACCTCATCGATCATGGAAAGCGCATTTTCGGGCGTGGCATCAGCGAGGAAGCCGACCCTGCCAAAATTGATTCCGAGAATCGGTATCTGGCTCTCAAGTTTCTGGATGGTGCGCAGGATCGTGCCGTCGCCTCCGATAATGATCAGCAGGTCAGCATCCAAATCCTCGATCGGAACGCCTCTGCCACGGGTTCCGATCCCGGATGCGGTATCCTGCTCGAATACAACCTCCTCGATTCCGGATTTCGATTCGAGATGGCGGGATACGAGTTCTGCCAGTCTGATTGCGCCGGGTTCATCGTACCGAGAGACGATTCCAACCCGCTTTACGGCTACGGTAACATCGCTCATAAAACGCCTCAGTAAGCATGGGGCGGGCGGGTTACATTAGTCTTTTGTTTCCTTGCGTACCAAGAAACCAGAGTTTTTAGGCTCTCTGGTAATGCGAGTGCATGCACTTTTTCACTCTTCCGGAGGATCTGCTTATGGTAAGGAAGATTAAACCACAGAGAGCACAGAGGACCACAGAGAGTTGTTATTTTTATCTTTCGCCCCCTCTGTGTCACTCTGTGTCCTCTGTGGTTTTCCAAACCTTATTTCGAAAATATCAAAAAGTCTCCGAGGTTTTAGTCACTGCAACGCGAGATACCAAAGACCCAGTCCGATCCGGATCAAGTCAGGTTCATCCGAAACTCCCGATCCC
>DASC01000028.1 GCA_002503595.1 Candidatus Methanogaster sp. UBA203
ATAATCTTCAATTCTTTGATTAATTCAGTTTCAACGATCGCGGACATATGGTAAATGGGGCACTGTCTGAAAATCAAGTGATTTATGTTGTGGTCGAATCGATCCCACACATGCGGTAAAAACCACCGGATTTAACCACAGAGGACACAGAGAGCACAGAGTTTTTAAATCGATCCTCTGTGTCCCTCTGTGCTCTCTGTGGTTGTATTACCTATTGATGCCATTTACGTCAGTCGCGGTGTTGTGCATCCAACTGACCATTACAAAATCAAGTGATTTATCACCGCGGAGGGCGCAGAGTTTCGAGACCACTTCAACCCTCCGCGTTCTTCCGCGTGCTCTGCGGTAAAATCCAAGGGTATGGCGATTTCACTTGAAAAAGCGACAGTGCCCTCACAAATATTAAAGTACCCAGCGATCACTATGTATGAAAACACAAGAGTGATACCATGTCAATCAGATACCCGTTCATCACAGAAAAAGCAACCATACAACTGGAAGAGCAGAACAAACTCCAGTTGATCGTGGACATAAACGCAACCAAGAACCACGTCAAGAAGGATATCGAGGATATCTATGGGTTCGACGTTGCTGCAATCAGGACACTTATCACGCCGAAGGGCAAGAAGAAGGCGATCGTAACGTTTGCGGATGACGATGCAGCAACTGAGATCGCTACCAGAATAGGATTATTTTAGGTGAGTGAAGATGGGAAAACGAATCATATCGCAGAACAGAGGGCGGGGAGGACCGACATACACAGCACCCTCTCATAAATACAAAGCAAAACTGTCCCACCCAAACATTAGCGATACAACTATCAGAGCAGAGATTATCGAGATCCTGCACGATCCTGCCAGATCTGCACCGATCGCACGAATCTCCTTTGGGAACGGCGAAGAACGACTGATCCTTGTATGTGAAGGGATGTCTGTTGGCCAGGAGGTCGACTGTGGTATAGGGGCTGAGATCAAGGTCGGGAACATACTACCGCTATCTGACATTCCAGAGGGCACTCCGATCTGCAACATCGAATCCCATCCAGGCGATGGCGGGCATTTTGCAAGGGCGTCCGGGGTGTACGGGCTTCTGGTCACCCATGATGTCGGCAAGACACTGGTGCAGATGCCTTCCGGTACGATGAAATGGCTATCCCCGAGATGCAGAGCAGCGATCGGTCTGATTGCTGGCGGCGGGCGCACAGATAGGCCGTTTATGAAGGCAGGAAAGAAATACCACAAATTAAAGACCCGCGCGGCGAAATACCCGCGTGTGAGCGGGGTTGCAATGAACGTGATCGACCATCCGTTCGGTGGCGGCAACCGGAAACACCCAGGAAGGCCGAAGAGCGTGAGCAGAAACACGCCGCCTGGGCGGAAGGTCGGAAGCATCGCATCGAGACGAACAGGGAAACGATAATTCATGACATACATGACACGTTTAATACCGCGCGTAATAATTCACAGGTGAAACAATGGCAAAGAAAACGAAGAAGAAACTACCGCGAAGGAAGGGAGAGATTACATATCGGGGATATACTATCCCGGATCTGAAGAAGATGTCTTTCCAGGAGTTTACAGATCTGCTTCCCGCATCCCAGCGCAGGAAGATCAATAGAGGTTTTACTGAAGATCACAAGAAACTGATCCAGCGTGTCAAGGACGGGCGCACCATGATCAGGACCCATCTTCGGGATATGATCATTCTACCGGAGATGATTGGAATCGATCTCGAGATCCACAACGGTAAAAAGTTTAGTAGGGTGACGGTGCAACCAGAGATGATCGGTCATTACATTGGCGAGTATGCGCTCACCCGGAATATAGTGAAGCACGGCAGCGCAGGCGTCGGTGCAACCAGATCCAGCAAATTCGTGCCGCTCAAGTGATGCAAAATAGTATATCAGAATAATATATCAGCAAGGAGATACCAATGGCAAGGGTAAATTATTCACGTGAATCAAATCCGAACACATCATCAAGAGCGATGGGCTACGAACTGCACGTTTCGCCAAAACATACGAGAGAGATATGCACTGCGATCAAGAACATGCGCATACCAGCGGCAAAGCAGTACCTTACAGATGTAATCGCGCTCAAGCGGGCAGTCCCATTCAAGCGCTACACCGACGGTGTCGGACACCGGCGCGGCAGGATGGCTGCAGGCAGGTATCCGGTGCGGGCATCCTCAGAGGTTCTCAAGGTACTTGTCAATGCCGAGAACAGCGCTATGGACAAAGGTCTGGAACCTGACCGCATGAAAATATCACATGCTGCGACCAAACAGGGCAGAACCATCCGCGGAATCATACCGCGTGCCATGGGCCGCGCAACTGCGAAGAATACTGAGACCGTGACGGTCGAGATTATTTTGGAGGAGTTATAGATGACAGTCGAGCGAAAATTTGTGCAGCAGGGGCTCAACAGGGCAAGAATGGATGAGTATTTTGCCAGAGAACTTGAACGCGCTGGTTACGCCGGTATGGAGATGAACAGAACCCCGATGGGAACTCAAATCACGATTTTTGCAGAGAAACCTGGAATGGTCATTGGAAAGGGCGGAAAAGTGGTTCGCAAGCTGACAAAAGACATGGATCAGTATTATGATCTCGACAATCCCCAGATCGATGTGCAGAGCGTGGGCATCCCTGAATTGAATGCGCAGTTGATGGCATCACGGATCGCAAGCGCGCTCGAGCGCGGCTGGTATTTCCGAAAGGCAGCGCACTCGACGCTCCGAAGAATCATTGGTGCAGGCGCAATCGGATGCAGGATCGTGCTCTCCGGAAAACTCACAGGTCCCAGATCGCGGATCGAGAAGGTCGTAGAGGGCTACATCGTACATGCTGGTAAGCCGGCAGAGGAGATCGTGCACCACGGGTTTGCGACTGCGGTTCGGAAACTGGGCACGATCGGCTGTAGCGTCCAGATCGTGCTGCCTGGCACCGTGCTGCCGGATGTGTTCAGTCTGGTAGAGGTCGAGCCGCCTGAACATGTGATTGTGGAAGAGACCGGAATCGCGACTGCTGAAGAGACGATCGGAGCGGAGGTAGCGATCACAGAAGTTGAGGTGGCTACCGAAGCGATGGGAGAGGGTTCAGCTACTTCGGGCACCATCCAAACCCCAACCCCCTCTATTACTCAACCTATTACTAAAACCCCATCTCCAGTTGAAACAGAGGGCACCCCAACCAAACCCGAAACCCGTAATGCGAATGGTATCTGGGAGCACAGACACGACGGTCTCGACTGGCATGCGATGGCGATCGCGCACAAACAGGCAAAACCGGGCAAGCCGCAAGAGCCGACCCAGATAGAGGAAGAGAGTCGGGTGAAGGACGGGGTCACCGAGCACAAGCACACTGGCTTCGATTACTGGCATCCAATATCAAGGGTGCACAAGGGGGCTTAAAGTAGATGACGAAACTTCAATCGGAAGAGATCAGGAATATGAGTCCACATGAGATGCTCGATGAACTCGAATCGCTGCGGATGGATCTAATCAGGGAGCGTGCGCTTTCCTCTGCAGGAGGCGCGCCAGAGAACCCAGGATTGATCGGAGAACTGAGACGCACCATTGCGCGGATCAAGACGATCCAGAAAGAGAGAGGGTTATGACATACGAGATCACCCCTGAGAATCTGGTGTACCACACCCTGATAGGTCTTGAAACCGTGGTTGCAGAGAGCACAAACCTTGATATGGTCGGCATCAGGGGCGTGGTGGTCGACGAAACAAAGAACACGCTACTCATTACTACGGGTTGTTCCGATTTTTCCGCCATGAAAGAGGCAACGGCTGCCTTTCGGTCGGAAATCAGGAACACAGCTCCACACAGTGGTGAACCAGATGGGGAGGGTGAATATTTCCTCGATAAAACCATCCCGAAAGCACATTCCACATTTATCTTCAGTCTGTCGGATGACCGGAAGGTCCGGGTCGATGGGGATTTGCTTGTTGCACGTCCCGAAGACAGAATCTCAAAGAAGCACAAGAACTAAAGAAGAATCAGAAAGGAACTAAAAAGGAAGAGGAATAACCGATGGCAAGAAATATTGGATTGAATGTACCTATCCCGCTATCAGAATGCGAGGATCCAAACTGCCCGTTTCATGGCACGCTCCCTGTCAGGGGGCAGGTGCTTGATGGAGTTGTTATCAGTTCCAAGATGGACAAAACCGTAGTGGTCGAGCGCACTTACGAGAAGAGGATATTCAAATACGAGCGGTATGAAAAGCGCAGATCACGGATCCATGCCCACAACCCGCCATGCATCAATGCAAAGGAGGGCGACGTCGTCAAGATTGCTGAGTGCCGTCCTCTTGGCAAAACCAAGTCATTTGTGGTGGTGGCGCGGACATGAAGGGCATCCGTTCAGCGATGACGCGCCCGTTAAACGCGGGAGCGAAATTAAATTGCGTAGATAACACCGGCGCACGGGTTGTCGGGGTCATCTCTGTGGTGGGTTACCGCGGCGTAAAGAACAGGTACCCGAAAGCAGGGATCGGCGATATGCTGGTCGTATCTGTAAAGAAAGGAACTCCTGAGATGCGAAAGCAGATCTTGCGCGCTGTGGTGATCAGGCAGAAGAAGGAATACAGACGCCCTGACGGGATGCGTGTATCCTTTGAGGACAATGCAGTGGTGATCACCGATGACGATGGCATCCCAAAGGGCACCGAGATCAAGGGACCGATTGCGCGAGAAGTAGCGGAACGGTATCCAAAGATCGCATCGGCAGCGACGATTGTTGTGTGAGGGATCACACAATCTTCGCTAAGTCCTATACTTTTTATTTTAGGTTTTTGTCGGTTCCATGTTTCATCACCTGGTTATTTTTA
Source organism: Candidatus Methanogaster sp. UBA203 (assembly GCA_002503595.1). Taxonomy (GTDB): domain Archaea; phylum Halobacteriota; class Methanosarcinia; order Methanosarcinales; family Methanogasteraceae; genus Methanogaster_A. The sequence goes on from DASC01000028.1 coordinate 4,841, forward strand.
CATCTCATATTTCGAAGCCGAGTGTGGATAACGGTATCGGACTTTGCGAAGCTGTAAAGCCAGTGTTAGGCGAAGCGGCAGTACG
>DASC01000088.1 GCA_002503595.1 Candidatus Methanogaster sp. UBA203
GTGATCCGGTCGATCTCGTCCCCGAACATCTCGATTCTGACGATGTCATTAAAGTACATCGGGATGATGTCGATCGTGTCCCCTTTCACCCTGAACCGACCAGGCGCAAGTTCGGTATCGTTTCTCTCGAACTGGATATCAATCAGTTGCGAGAGGATCTCGTTTCTGCAAATCCTGTCGTGCACGTTTAATTCAAGCCCCATCTTCTGGAAGTTCTCAGGATTGCCAAGACCATAGATACAGGAGACCGAGGCGACAACGATCACATCATCCCGTGAGAGCAGGGACGCAGTGGTGGACAGGCGCATCTGCTCAATTTTGGGGTTTATCCGGGCGTCCTTCTCGATGTACTGGTCAATCTTCGGGATATATGATTCGGGCTGGTAATAATCGTAATAGGAGACGAAATACTCAACCCTGTTTTCAGGGAAGAACTCCTTAAACTCGTTGTAGAGCTGGGCTGCAAGCGTCTTGTTGTGGGCGATGACGAGGGTTGGCTTCCGGATTTCATCGATGACGTTTGCAATCGTAAACGTCTTTCCCGAACCAGTGACGCCAAGGAGTGTCTGGAACTGGCTGCCGCGTTTGAGTCCCGAAACGAGACTCTCGATTGCATCGGGCTGCGAGCCCATGGGCGCGAAATCGGAGACGAGGTGGAACTCTGGCATGTCAGCATCTTCCCTGTTGGTGGTTGGTCGGCTGTAACGTTCCCTGATGCTCCACGATTCTTAAATGAATCTTTTCCGTCACCCCTCCGCGAACTCCCGCGGTAGATCACAAAGGTAAAATACTGCTGCGGACATAATGATGTTGAAGATGTCAAAGTTGATCGCCACAAAGAAAAGAATTGCAGTGCTCGCAGCGGCAATCATTCTTGTGAGTTCGCTGACAGCATACGCGCTCCTTGCAACGAGCCATACCACCTACAAGACCAAAGATAACTTCTGTACCAAATGTCATGCCTGCGTGGCTACAAACGTATCTGCTGGCATCCACGACCCTGCAAACTGCATCTGCCACGGATACCTCACCAACAGCACATACGACAACGGCACATACGACATAAACCGAAAGCACAACCTCACAAAGGATACCTACTGCACCAACTGCCACAGCGATTCCAACGAAACCGGCGACATACCGATCCAGGTAAGCCCCTACATAAGCGGCAGGAACCAGACAGCGCACTATCTGATCAAGGATGACAAGACTGCAATCTACGATCACGCAAAAGAGTATCTGAGCAAAGGGTAATACGGATGAACAAGATAACACTGCTCACAATCGCAATCGTATCTCTTGCATTATTCGTACTTCCGAACACGATATCGATGTTTGTGGGGCAGCACACATTCGAAGCAGGTGTGCAGTGCCAGAAGTGCCATGTGGCAGAATATTGCGAACTCTACGAATCGACCACGATAGATGTTCACAAACGGGCAGCGAATAATATGAATTACACCACGTTCCTCTCCGTTGGCGGGATCAAATATGATTCATCGAATTCAAAGATCTTAACGATCGGTGGCAAGGAATGGGTATGGAACGGTGGAAACGGTACGTGGCAGAACGGCAGCGAACATAAACTGGTTTCTCTCGATTTCAACGGCGACGGCGAGATCGGTGGAGCAGAGATATGCCATCTCTGCCACAACTCATCGCTCTTCGGTATCGAGGGACATGCGATTACCGTGCGGGTATGCGATGATGACCGCTGTCACGGGAACCGGAACCACACGTATCTGGGAGATGCGACAGACCTGTTTGCCAATCCGGAGAACGCCACGTATGTGGTAACCGCCGGATACAATATCAGCAGGGGGAACGTCCACCAGTCGTTCTATCTCAACCTGTCCAATCAATCATCCACATACCCTGCCGGAGGTCCGTTCGGACATTCATGTGGCAATGCTTATGGAGTTGCACTATCGAGGGGGCACTGGAGCTGTGTCGGCTGCCACTCCGATGTCGGGACAGATGTGACCTTAAATCCGCATCCGGTGTATAATCACAGCGATGCGAACGCACCGTCGCGGAGATACTGGTAAGACGTTGTAACAAAATAACCCAGGTCACTGGATCGCCGGATCACAGATCCCGGAGAGTTGTTTTTTGTGGTGGTGTCAGAGTCGCGATAACTCAATTTAGGTTCGCGGAATTCGTTTAAACGTGTGCATTCGTGTTTAAGAATGCTGTTTGGTATAGGACCTTTCCCGACCGGAAGGAATTGGCAAGTCTTTGAAAAGTTCTCACGCGTGTTAAGTAACCTTTAAGTGGCTACGTCCCAAATGGCTATATGGAGGTCGAGAGTGAGCGAAGGTGGTGTGTACAATGGTGACAACGTTGGCAACCGGTTTAGGTGATGGCGAAAACGGCGCTTTGACAGCTAAAGACGCGGTTTTGCAGGCGAAAGAGAAATTAGGCAGAGCCCGAGTTGATCTTTCAATCGTATACTCTTCGAGTGCGTACGATTATCAGGAAGTCGTAGATACGGTAAGAGAAGCCACCGGTAATGCACCTTTGATCGGAGCCTCCACGGCAGGAGAGTTTACGGAAGGTGCGGTTGAGAAAGGAAGCGTAGCTGTGGGCTTACTCTCTTCAGACGATATCAAGGTCTTCACTGCTATTTCCGAAGGCGTAAAGGAAGACCCTGAAGCAGCAATAAAAGAGGTTATAGCAAAGCTGCCTGATAAGGTGAAGGGGTACCCCAACCTGACTGCTATTCTCATTGCCGATGGTTTATCAGGTATGGGTGAAAGGGTTGCGTTACTGGCGTCGTATCTCTTTGGCAGGGGACTGAGGATCGTCGGGGGCATGGCTGGTGACGATTTCAAGATGGAGAAGACTTTTGTCTTCTCTGGTGACCATGTCTGCACCGATGCAATCGGTGTCTGCCTTCTTGCCTCGAAAATGCCTCTCTTTACCGGCGTAAAACATGGACACGCCCCTGTAAGTAGAGAACTGAAAGCAACAAGGACTGAAGGTAATGTGCTTTATGAGATAAATAATGTGCCAGCATGGGATGCATGGAAGGAAGAGACTGCGGAAACTGCAAGAAAAGCAGGTATCGATGTGAAACATCTCAAGACGCCTGTGGAGATTGCGCAGTTCTGCGCCAATTCCCAGCTCGGTCTGGCAACCGAGAAAGAGGGTGAGTATAAGATAAGATGGCCTGTAAGTGCAAACGAAGACGGTTCTCTCAATTTCGCCTGCGATATCGCGGAGGGTGCAATCTTCCGTATCATGGACGGCAGTAATCTGGAAGACCAGATCAACGCCGCAGAGGGGGCTATTATGGTGGCAAAGCGATCGGCAGAGGGTGCAGGGTACTCGGAATTTGCCGGCATCCTTGTCTTTGACTGTGCACACAGGCAGTTGATTCTGGGGGACAGGTTTCCTGAGAGTGTGGATCGCTTCAAGAAGGTCCTGCCAGGTGTTCCTTTGATTGGCTGGGAGACCTACGGTGAGATCCGTCTGGAGCCAGGGCAGTTCAGCGGCTTTCACAATACCACCTCTGTTGTCCTGCTTCTGCCAAGAGACAGCGATGCGAAGAAGAGGTAAATATCTGCGATGAGGACTGCGAAGAGTGATCTGACCGGGATGTATGCCCAGAGTATCGGCATAGAAGCAGCCAGAGAACTGATCGCTAAAAAGATAGACGCTGCCGCACTGCAAGATAAGGAGAGCTACACAGAGGAAGAGATAATCAGGATATGCAACGAATTGTTAAAGGAAAGCGGCTTGACCGGCATAGTCGCGCAGACCTTCCTGATTCAACTGGAGTACAGGAAGTCTGAAGAGCAGAGATTGCTGCTCGACAATATACCTACTCATATATGGTATCTGGCAGATATATGGACGTATGGTGCCGTAAACAAAGCCCACGCGGAATTTTTTGGGGCGGATAAGGAGGATTTGGAGGGTAGTAATCTACGCGACATTCTCTGCAGAGGAGAAGCCGAAGTCTGTATCGGTGGTAACGGGGAAGTATTCGAGAAGAAAAAACAGATCCGGAATGAGGAGTGGATCAACAACGGTAGAGGGGAGCCGCGCTTACTATCCATCACAAAGACGCCGAAACTTAACGATGATGGCGATGTCGAATATGTGATCTGTGCAGCAGAAGACATCACCGAACGCAAGCTTGCTGAGGAGCAGATCACGCGCTTAAATAGCGTCCTTAGAGCTATAAGAAATGTAAACGAATTGCTCGTGACAGAGAAGGACAGGGGCCGACTCCTTCGGAAATCCTGTGATGCCCTCATAGATGCGCGGGGCTATGATGCTGCATGGATCAGTTTATTTGAGGATACTAAGGGATTTGTTGAGGTCGTGGGATCCGGTTTTCCAGAGGATGTCTCGCGCTTTAGCAGACATTTGGTAAGGGGGAATAATCCTCCTTGCATCAGGGACGCGCTCGCTTGTGAAGAGACTGTTTTGATTCTGGATAAATCAAGAGAGTGCAGCGACTGTTTCTTCAAAGACGCGTGTCGCGGAAGAGAGGTTACGATCCTCCGTGTAGAACATGCAGGCAGGTTCTTCGGGCTGCTTGTCGTACTGCTCGCACCGGATGTTGCAGTAGACGATGAGGAGAAGAGTCTTCTTGCAGAGGTGGCTTCCGATATAGCGATCGGTCTCCATGATATAGAGATAATGGGGATTTTACGCGAGAGGGAACGGATCGTGCGGAAGCAGAACGAGATGCTTATGGGGCTGGCAAAATGCAAGGAGTTGTACAGTGGCGATCTGGCTGACTCGTTCCAGGTCATCACAGAAGCCACAGCCCGCGCGGTCGAGGTCGAGCGGGTAAGCGTGTGGCTATATGGAGATGACCACTCGATGATCCGCTGCATCGATCTGTATACTATGAGTACCGATAGCCACTCGGAAGGCATGGTGCTTGCCGCGGCAGACTATCCATCCTATTTCGGGGCACTGGAAGAAGGCGCGTTCATTGCCGCGCATGATGCGCATAACGATCCCAGGACCAAGGAATTTTCCGACTCATATCTTTCCCTGTTCGGCATCACATCGATGCTGGATGTTCCGATCCGGATGAAAGGGGATGTGATGGGGGTCGTATGTTACGAGCATGTTGGACCTGTACGCAGGTGGACTATGGAAGAGGAGAATTTCGCCCGCTCTCCTGCAGACTATGTCTCGCTGGCGATGGAAGCTGACGAGCGAAGAAGGGCAGAGGAAGCATTGAGACAGGCGACTCTCTCGCTGCAAGAACATGTGGGGCTGCTGGAAGAGTCGAATAAGAGGGCAGAAGAAGCTTCCCGTTTGAGAGAGTACTTCTTAAAAGAGACGTCACACCGGATCATCACACCTGTGACGATCGTTGGGGGCTATTCAAAATGGTTGCTCAGGTCCAACAATCTCAACAAGGATCAGAAAGAGAAAATCCGGGTGATATGCAAGAAAAATGAGGAAGTCCAGACGCTTGTTAGGGATGCGCTTGAGGAAAAGTATTTAGCGGACATAAAATAAAGAGGTGATTGATAGAATGGAGTATAATATCTTGCTCGTGGATGATGAGGCAGATATTCATGAATTGATGTCCCTGTTTCTGCAGATGGATGATGGGCACACGTTTATCATGGATTCTGCTGAAGATGGTAAGACTGGAGTTGAAATGTACAGTAAACTCTCAGGGGAAGGGCGAAAACCCGATATCGTGCTGATGGACCTTAGAATGCCTGTGATGGACGGCGTTGAAGCTACCGGACAGATACTCGAGAGCGACCCGGGAGCAAACATCTACCTGTTCACAGCATACACCAAGACAGAAGTGGAGAAGGATGCGCTCAAAGCAGGAGCGCGAGGGACGCTTAACAAAAGCACGGACTGGAACCAGACAGTGGGGGCTATCGTGGATATTCTGGAGTCGTCGTGATCGTCTGGTCAGGCGCGGGCAAACCGACACTGTCTAAAAACCCGGGTGTTTTATCACCGCGGAGAAGTGCAGAGGGCGCAGAGTTTCGATACCGTNNCGTGCTCTGCGGTAAAATTTAAGGATATAGTGATTTCACTGGGAAAATCGACACCCCTTCCGGGTTGAGACACATCTTCGAAACCCTATTCTCCTTGTACGCTCACTCCATATCCCGGTGATACGCCTGCAGCGACTTCACCGTAATCTCGCTCCTGATAGCAGCACATATCCCCTCGACCGTTGCCACAACTGCCTCTGCTGAAGTAATATACGGAATCCTGTGCTTTATCGCAGCCTTCCGGATATAACTGTCATCCTCCTTCCCTTTCCGCCCAACCGGCACATTAAACACGAGCCGGATCTTCCGGTTCTCAATAGCGTCCACAATATTCGGTCGTCCTTCATGAAGCTTCAGCAGCAGTTCAGACTGCACACCCGCACCATCAAGGAACTCCTTTGTCCCGCGGGTCGCATATATCGTAAACCCAAGATCAGCGAGTTTCCGCACCGCATCCGCCACTTTATCCCTCGCCCATTCAGGAACGGTCACGAGAACGCCCCCCTCCTTAGGATCTGTTGGAAGCGGCGTCCCTGTTGCGTCCTGCGCCTTAAAAAACGCCATCCCAAAATTATCCGCGATTCCCATCACCTCTCCGGTCGCCCGCATCTCAGGTCCGAGCACAGGATCGACCTCCGGGAACATGTTAAACGGGAATACTGCTTCTTTCACTGCTACGTGCGGGAGATCATACTCTTTTAGTTCTGGGAAGTCAGATATCTTCTTTTTAAGCGCAATGATCTGTGTTGCGATGTTTGCAAGCGGAATTCCGGTAACCTTACTCACAAGCGGAACGGTGCGTGATGCACGCGGGTTTGCCTCGAGGATGTAGACCACATCATCGGCTATCGCGTACTGTATGTTCATGAGACCGACGACACCGAGCGCTCGCCCCATTTTTGCGGTGTAATCCTTGATTATCCTGATATTCGCATCAGTTATCGTTCGTGAGGGCATCACACATGCGCTGTCCCCGGAGTGGACTCCTGCAAGCTCGATATGTTCCATCACTGCGGCTGTGAATGTGTCCTTGCCGTCTGAGATTGCATCGACCTCAACCTCGGTTGCATTCTCCAGGAACTTGTCGATTAAGATCGGGTGCTCAGGTGTTACCTCGACAGCCATCCTTGCGTAGTTGATGAGCATCTCCTTGTCATAGACGACCTCCATACCGCGTCCGCCAAGAACATACGAAGGACGTACCATCAGCGGATAGCCGATCTTCTCGCCTTTCTCGATTGCCCCCTCAAACGACCGTGCGATATCGTTCTCTGGCTGCGGTATCCCGAGTTCTATCATCAAATCCTTGAACTGCTCCCGGTCCTCCGCAACATCGATACTCTCAGGAGACGTGCCAAGGATCGTGACGCCCGCATCCTGTAACTCCTTTGCGATGTTTAGCGGGGTCTGTCCACCGAACTGGACGATCGCACCATCTGGCTTTTCCTTTTCGTAGATGCTCAGCACATCCTCGACTGTGAGCGGCTCGAAGTAGAGCTTGTCAGAGGTGTCATAGTCGGTTGACACGGTCTCCGGATTGCAATTGACCATCACCGTCTTTATCCCCGCGTCACGGAGTGCAAAGGTCGTGTGAACGCACGTATAATCGAACTCGATCCCCTGACCGATCCTGTTCGGTCCGCCGCCAAGGATCAGTATCTTTGTCCCCTCTACCGGTTCGTTCTGGTCGTCTCCGTTGTACGTGGAGTAGTAGTACGCACCATCCGCACCGCTCACCGGAACCGGCTGGTGACTCTGCGCCATACCGAGTGAGAGCCGCTTCTCCCTGATTTCGGTTTCGGATACTCCGAATATCTCACTGATATACCGGTCAGAGAAGCCGTTTTTCTTTGCCGCAATAAGCATTTCATCAGATAACTCCTTTGATCCTTCCATCTCTTTTTCAAAGTCGGAAAGTTCTTTCATCTGCTGAATAAACCATTTGCCGATCTTTGTTCGCTCATACCCCTCCTCAACAGAGAGTCCTTTCTTGAGTGCTTCGTAGAGCTGGAAGATCCGTTCGCTGCTCGGCGTTCCGATCGCATCCTTTAGCTCTTCAAGAGACATGCTCTCGAACTTCTTAATCCTTCCCAGTCCATACCGTTTCGTCTCAAGCGACCGGATCGCCTTCTGGAACGTTTCCTTGAAGTTCTTCCCAATCGACATCACCTCGCCAACAGCTCGCATCTGCGTCCCGAGAACGTCGTCCACGCCCTTGAACTTCTCAAACGCCCAGCGCGCAAACTTTGCAACGACGTAATCCCCGCCTGGCGTGTACTTCTCGAGTGTGCCATCTCTCCAGTACGGAATCTCGTCCATGGTGATCCCGGACGCAAGCTTTGTCGAGATCCTTGCAATCGGAAACCCTGTCGCCTTCGAGGCAAGTGCTGATGACCTGGACGTTCGCGGATTGATCTCGATCACGACGAGCCGGTCGGTCTCAAGATCGTGGGCGAACTGGATGTTTGTTCCGCCGATCACGCCGATACCCTCAACGATCCGGTATGAGTAGTCCTGCATCCGTTTCTGGAGTTCTTCTGGCACGGTTAACATCGGCGCAACGCAGAAGCTGTCGCCGGTGTGAACACCCATCGGGTCGCAGTTCTCGATGAAGCAGACCGTTATCATCTGGTTCTTCGCATCCCGCACAACCTCGAGTTCGAGTTCCTCCCATCCGAGAACCGACTCCTCAATCAAGACCTGTCCTACGAGAGAGGCGGCAATTCCCCTTGCCGCAATCGTTCTGAGTTCTTCCAGGTTATACACAAGCCCGCCGCCAGTGCCGCCCATCGTGTACGCAGGTCTCACAACCACCGGGTATCCGAGCTTCTCTGCGATCTTCTCGGCTTCTTCGACCGTGTACGCAGGTTCGCTCTCCGGCATCTCGATTCCCAGCTTATCCATCGTCTCTTTAAACGCGATACGGTCCTCACCCCGCTCGATTGCATCCGGCTGGACTCCTATCACGATAACGCCGTGTTTTTCAAGAACACCTGCTTTGTAGAGGGCTGCTGAGAGATTCAGCCCGGTCTGCCCGCCGAGGTTTGGCAGCAGCCCATCAGGCAACTCCAGTTCGATGATTCTCTCAAGATTTGCGAACGTTAATGGTTCGATGTAGGTGATGTCTGCCATCCCCGGGTCTGTCATGATGGTCGCAGGGTTTGAGTTCACGAGCACGATCTCATAGCCCTCTTCCCGCAGAGCCTTGCACGCCTGTGTGCCAGAATAATCGAACTCGCACGCCTGCCCGATGACGATCGGTCCCGATCCGATGATCAAGATCTTGTGTAGGTCTTCTCTCTTTGGCATGATTCTCTCCTCGAGTTCTGGGATTTGGGGCGAGGGTCTAAAAGGGTTGTTCATCAGGGGTTCGGGACGACTCCGGCAAAGTGTGGCTGCACACATATCAGCCGTCGCAGGTCACGTCATACGTCACAACCGGACAGCACCCCCAATATACTCGTCGATAGCCTTCGCCGCAACCTTTCCTGCACCCATAGCCGAGATAACGGTCGCAGAGCCTGTTACGATGTCGCCTCCTGCAAATACACCGGGCTTTGATGTTGCTCCGGTCTCGTCCGCCATGATTGTTCCGTACCTCGCAGTCTCTAGATCGGGTGTTGTCATCGACACGAGCGGGTTTGGGGATGTGCCGATTGCGATTATCACGACATCGGCAGGGATGGTGTGCTCGGTCTCAGGGACAGGAACAGGTCGGCATCGTCCTGACTCGTCTGGCTCGCAGAGTTCCATATTGATGCATTCCATGCCTGTTACCCAATTATTCTCATCGCCAAGAATCCGTATCGGGTTTGTGAGCAGACGAAAGATGATCCCTTCTTCTTTTGCGTTTAAAACCTCTTCTACCCGCGCTGGCAGCTCATCCTCGCCGCGGCGGTAGACGATAGTCACTTCCCCAGCGCCAAGTCTGAGCGCACACCGCGCGGCATCCATCGCCACATTGCCGCCACCGACAACGATTGTCCGGCGCCCCTTCTTAACCGGCGTGTCGAATTCAGGAAAGAGGTACGCCTTCATCAGGTTCACACGGGTCAGGAACTCGTTTGCAGAGTATACGCCGTTTAAGTTCTCGCCATCGATTCCGAGAAACGAAGGAAGCCCTGCGCCTGTTCCCAGAAAGACGGCGTCGTACCGGAAAAGCAGTTCATCCACCGTACTAATCTTCCCGATGACCGAGTTAAGAAGCATATCAACGCCCAACCGCCGTATGAAATCGACCTCCGCAGCAACGATCGACTTTGGCAGCCTGAACTCAGGAATTCCGTACACGAGGACGCCGCCAGCAGCGTGCAGCGACTCGAAGACCGTGACAGCATGCCCCATCTTCGCAAGCTCAGCTGCCGCGGTCAGGCCCGCAGGACCTGCTCCGACTACCGCAACGCGTCTGCCTGTGGGTGCCGGGAGATCCGGGGCAGCAACTCCACTCTCCATCTCGTAATCCGCCACGAACCGCTCAAGCCCGCCGATTGCGATCGGGTCTCCTTTTCCACTCTTCCCAAGCACACAGACCGCCTCGCACTGCGTCTCCTGCGGGCAGACGCGTCCACAGATGGCAGGCAGCGAGTTCGTGCTCTTAAGCGTGAGAGCCGCCGAATCGAAATCCTCTTCTGCGATCTGGCGTATGAAGCGCGGGATGTCCACGCCGACAGGGCAGCCCTTGATGCAGGGAGGTTTTTTACAGTCGAGGCAGCGCTTCGCCTCTGCCACCGCCTCATGACGGTTGTATCCAAGTGCAACCTCCTCGAAGTTTGATCTGCGCTCGGATGGCAACTGTTTTGCCATTTCAGGTCTTTTTTCTGGTTTTGACTCAGTCGTCATATCGTTGGCTCCGCCGCTGCTTCGTAGTCAAGCGCCTCCTTCTCCTCTGGCAGATACATGGCAAGCCTGCTCATTAGAAGCGTAAAGTCGACCTCGTGCGCATCGAACTCGGGTCCGTCCACGCACGCAAACTTCGTAACACCACCCACAAGCACCCGACATGCGCCGCACATACCTGTCCCGTCCACCATGATCGGGTTTAAGCTGACCACGGTCTTGACACCAAACGGCTTCGTGACGCCAGCGACCGCCCGCATCATCACAGGCGGACCGATCGCAATCACCCTGTCGATCCGCTCACCGCTCTCGATCACGTTCTGCACGATATCAGTAACAAACCCGTGATGCCCTTTCGTGCCGTCATCGGTTGTGACATAGAGTTTACTGCTTGCTTCTTCCATCCGTTCCTCCCAGAACAGGATGTCTGCACTCCGCGCACCGATTATCGAGATCACCCTGTTTCCCGCCTCCATAAGCCCCCGTGCGATCGGAAAGATCGGCGCAATCCCGACGCCACCGCCCACGCAGACAACGGTTCCGAACCTCTCAATCGCTGACGCGCGTCCGAGCGGTCCTGCGAGGTCAGCGATCGAATCGCCCGCATCAAGCGACGCAAGCTGGCGGGTCGTCTTTCCGATCTCCTGGAAGATGAGCGTGACCGTTTTGTCTGCCGCGTCGAAATCAGCGATTGTGAGCGGTATGCGCTCTCCACACTCATCGATTCGCAGTATCACGAACTGTCCGGGCATCGCTTTCTCTGCCACCAGCGGGGCAGCGACATCCATCTGGTGGATCGTCGGGACGAGTTCTTGCTTTTCACGTATTGTAAATGGCATCTTACATCATCTTCTTCTGTTATTCATCTACGTAATGACCGCGCCATGATCAAAAAGATGTTGGTCGTGGTGGCGAACATGGCTTCTTTATACCCCACAAACCGCATCGCAGAGGGCGCAGAGAGCTGGGAGTTGCCTTATCTCCGCAAACTCTGAGACTTTTTATTATTTTCTGGGAACGTCGGATTGTCATATGTAAGCACAACTGCCGGAATGTGGAACTATCGATCTAAAAAATAATTTAAACCGTTAATCTGCGTAATCCGTGTTAATCAGTGGCAAATAAAACTTTTAGCCACAGATTAACACTGATTTCACTGATTCCGGAAGTCCAATCGTACCAGTGTTTGCAGGATTGGCGTCACGTTTTTCAACCGACCAGAAGAAATTAAAAAGACTCCAAACTCTCGCGATCTCGGCGGTAAACCGATACAACCAAGAAATCAAAAAGTCCCGGCAGGACTATGCGAAGTGATTTATAAGGGTTTTACCAAAAGCGTAACCGATGAAAAGAGATGTCAGTTTTTCGCTGCTCGGACTCATCCTGCTGCTATGCCTGGGGATTGCAGCAGCCAGCGTGTACTACCAGTACACCTACACCGATCTGCAATCAAAGTACGAAGTCTCAAACGATACCTTGCAGAAGACGATGGTCGACTATCAGATGAAGGAGAAGTTTCTGGACGCTGCTCTTCAGAACCTGAGTCTTTCGGAGGAGCGGGAGGAGGCGCTCGGAGGTAAGTATCAGAAGGTCGAGACCGAGAAGGTAGGACTCCAGACCGACCTTGCAGAGGCGAATGAGGCAATTAAAGCACTGAACAAGCAGAAAGAAGATCTTGAAAGAGATGTCGAGACTCTGGATAGGAAATATAAGAAAGCAGAGATGGAGAGACTTTCTCTGGAGAAAGACGTTGACAACTACAAGGATAAGATCGAAAGTCTTAAAAAGAAAATCAAGAAGCTGGAAGATGAAATTGCAGATCTAATAGCTCAGATTGCGGCTCTTAAAGCGACATCATCCGAATGACTGCAATTGTCTACCATCCCGATTACCTGCTGCACGATACCGGAAGCCATCCGGAGCGGAAGGAGCGGTTGATCGCGATCATGCAACTGATCGAGGATACCGGGATCGACCTGCGTAAGATCAAGCCAGAGCCGGCATCCATCGAAGAGATCCGGTATGTCCACGATCCGGATTACATAACAAAAGTTAGAGAATACTCGAAACGTGAAATCCCGCTCGATCCTGACACCGTTCTCTGCAAGGACTCGTACCGCGCCGCGCTGCTCGCCGCGGGCGGGATGATCCGTGCCGTCGATCTTGCCGCGGAGGGCGAGAACGCGTTCGCGCTGGTCCGCCCGCCCGGGCATCATGCGCTCACCTGTAGCGGGATGGGGTTCTGTCTCTTCAATAACATCGCGATCGGGGCGAGACATGCCCAAAAGATCGGATACGACCGCGTGCTCATTGTGGACTGGGACGTGCATCACGGAAACGGCACACAGTACACATTCTACGATGATCCATCGGTCTTTTATTTCTCGGTTCACCAGTACCCGCACTATCCTGGAACCGGATCATCAGACGAGACCGGAACCGGGGCAGGGCAGGGTTACACGCTTAACGTGCCGCTTCCGGCAGGATCCGGCGATGTCGAGTATACCCGCGCATTCGAAGAGATTCTGATACCGGCAGCGCTCAGGTTCGATCCGGACATCGTTCTTGTATCGGCTGGCTTTGATGCGCACATCGATGACCCGCTGGCAGGGATGGCGGTCACGACTGAGGGGTTCGGGAAGATGGCGTCGATCGTTTGTTCGATCGCTGACCGGTGCTGCGAGGGCAGACTTGCGATTACGCTTGAGGGCGGATACGATCTTTATGCGCTCTCGCATTCGGTGGTCGGGGTGCTCGAGGTGATGACGGGGTGATTGGTAGGGCGGATCAGGGAAGGCATAAGACAAAGACTGCAATAACACTTGGGTAGGTGATATTAGATGGATCGGAAAGAAATAGCAAAGGAGTTCGCAGACCGAATTTTGAGCAGGTTCAAAGACGGGATAGAGAAAATAATCCTGTTCGGATCGGTTGCAAGAGGTGAGTCCGGGACAAATAGTGATATCGACGTTCTGGTGGTCACAAGACAAAGGATATCGGGACGATGAAAGAAATCTGCGGCGTTGCGTATGATCTGTCGATCCGTCATTTTACTGATATATCACCAAAATTTTATTCCCATGACGAAATTGTGAGAAGTCTGCGAGTTATGACGCCTTTTATCGAAGAAATATTGAATGATGAGGTGCCGCTTTATGGAAGTATCCGAGATTACAGAGCAGCAACTTAAAATCGCGTGGGAACGACTGTATGTTGGCAACAATATCTAAACAACGTCAGCACCCAACGACTTTACAACCACCTGAACTAGAAAAATTTATTAGCCCGCAGACTGATGATTATATCGAAGTGAGATTATGGCAAAGAAACCAGAAGATAAGTTGTGCCCATTAAGGGATAAACCATGTGTTAGAGAGCAATGTCAATGGTGGGACATAGAGGATAGTGATTGTCTGATATGTGTGAGTTTGTATGCGCTAAATGAAAATGTATATGGGTGTTATCAGACACTTCAGGGGATGGCAGCCCCTCGAATGCAGTATGAGGTATGACAATTTCGCGATAAACATATAAGTGAATGTACCTGATCCATTCACTGAATGTTGTTAAAAAAATCGTGCGACCGCAGTATCGATGGGGGCATTCGTGTAGGATCGTATACAAGCCAAACAGTTGGAAATGCAAATAATATCCTTTTGCGACATCCAGTATTTATAAAGGTGAGATAAATGAAGTGTGAAAAGTGCGGGTACGAGATGAGTAGCACACCCGATACTAAGAAACGAATCGATATTGATAGTGGTGGTGGCAAGCTCAAAGATATCACAATTGGGTGGTGGTGGAGTTGTTCACAGTGTGGATACACTACATACCAAAAGAGATATAGTTGGTGATGGACTGTGAACATTGACTCCCATTACGATGTCGCAATCGTCGGCGCGGGACCATGCGGCGCAACCGCGGCAAGGTACGCAGCAGAAAGCGCCAGTGTGCTCGTAATCGAGGAGAAGAAGGTGATCGGTGTTCCTGTGCAGTGCGCAGGATTTCTCCCGAAGTACGGTGAACTTGCGAAACTGATGCCGGACTCTGATCTTCCCGACACCTTCTGCTACCCGGATAGTTGCGTCTACAGAGAGGCGAAGTACCAACGGTTCATCGCACCGACCATCGAATCCGGCGACAATGTGTGGTCGATCGAGGTGCGCCTCACAGGCAACGAGGTCGGAACGCATGAGATCGAAAGCGAGGTGTATTACCAGTTCAGGGGCAGCCCAAAGTCCCCGACACGATATGATATGCTCACCCTGATCGTTGAGCAGGATACTCGTCCCACGGATTCTGAATCCGAAGCGCGGGAGATCGTGGTGCCGGGCTTTGGGGCGATGGTTGCGATCATCGGACTGCTGGCGGCATATCTGAGGAGGATACGAATATGAGAAGAATCGAATTTCACAATAGGGTTAGGGAACTCAAAGAGATCACGAAGATACTGGACGTGGAACCGTCCTTGATCACCTTCGTCTATGGACCGATAAACTCCGGAAAAACCACACTGGTCAGCCATCTGATCGAAGGACTGCCTGAAGAATACGTGGTATTCTATATTAACTTGAGAGGGAGATTTATTTCGGATTACAGGGATTTTATCAAGGTTTTATTCAAAAGTGAGAAGGAAAAAAGTTATAAGGAAGTTCTGAAAACAATCTCGGAAATATCAGCAGAGACGTTGAAATTCAGCGGAATCCCGGTTGCTGAAAGCGTTATGAATGCGCTTTTCAAGGAAAAATCTTACGAAGATGTATTTGAATTTCTTGAGGAGTACTTCACAACAATTGCTAAAAATAAGAGACCTGTGCTTATCATCGATGAATTGCAGGTGGTCGGAGATCTGAAGATCGATGGGTTGCTGATGTACAAATTATTCAACTTTTTTATACGTTTGACAAAGGAGTTGCATCTCTGCCACATCTTCGCGGTTTCGTCTGATTCACTCTTCATCGAGAACGTTTACAGCGAGGCGATGCTCGGCGGGAGGTGCAGGTATCTGCTGGTGGATGATTTTGATCATGAGACTGCAGCCGCGCTTCTGGAGGGGCATGGTTTTACCGATGATGAGACCGCGGTTGCATGGGAATACTGCGGCGGAAAGCCTGTGTGTTTGGTGGAGATGATCTATGCGGATAACAGGGAACAGATTGCAAAGGATATGCTGAGGATACGAGTAACCCAGCTCAAGGATTTACTCGACTATCTGGATTATACCAAGCCGAGAATAACGATTGGGGAAGATGAATACACGGTTGAAAAAGAAGACGTTATAAGCATCATCAGCAGGTTTGCAGATGTGGAATGTATCAATGATGAAGGATTGAACAGGCCGGCAAAGTATTTTTTAATTAAGGATAATATATTGTTCCTTGATCCGGCACAGGGAACCATAAAGCCACAGTCACGTCTGAATCTGCTTGCGTTGCATGAGGTGATGAAAGATGCATAAAATAGAATTTGTGCCCGTAAAATCACTGGAATCCATGTTTGGTGCATTTCCTGATCTCAATATTGAACGGATTCGACACGAGCATGAGGATGAGATTAACAATGAACGCTTCTAATATCTTTGTTGATAGTTTTGCCTGGCTTGAAATACTTAACGGATCAGATAGGGGAAAGATTGCGCTGGCAGGAGCTCGGATTCGATTGGATCATAAGATGGGCGCGGTGGACTCGCTGATTCTTGCAACCGCAATACTTCACGATCCAAAGGTTCTGACCGGGGATCAGCACTTCGAGGGGATGGCTGAGGCGGTGATGATATGACCGGTGATGGTGCTCGAGGTGATGAAAAATGAACCTTGACCCCCACTACGACGTCGCAATCATCGGCGCAGGACCCTCTGGCGCAACCGCTGCAAGGTACGCCGCAGAAGACGCAAGCGTGCTCGTAATCGAGAAGAAGAAAGTGATCGGCGTTCCTGTGCAGTGCGCAGGATTCCTCCCGAAGTACGACGAACTTGCGGAACTGATGCCTGATTCCGATCTTCCTGACACCTTCCGCTACCCGGATAGTTGCGTGTATGCAGAGACGAAGTACCAGCGGTTCATCGCACCGACCGGTGACTCCAAGCAGTTCGATGTCGATGCCAATGTGCTCGACCGGAAGCGATTCGACCTCTACCTTGCAGAGAAAGCAGTCGAAGCAGGCGCAGACCTCTGCATCGGAACGAGAGCATCCGCAATCGACGGTATGTCGATTGAGATTTCAGGGATGTGGGGCAGCCGCACGATCCGGGCAGATGTGATCATCGGTGCGGACGGTCCGAGCTCGCTTGTGGCAAGGTCTGCCGGGCTTTCCACAATCGAGGACGATCCGATGGGCGTCGCTCATGCGGTGGCGTACGACATGACCGGAGTTACGATCGACGAAGACGCTGTCGAGATGTACTTTGGCAGAAACTTTGTGCCGGGCGGGTATGCATGGATCATCCCGCACGGGGACTGCTCTGCGAATGTCGGGATGGGTATTCGGAGTGCGATGTGCGAGCCGGGTGTGACGTTTAGGGACTATCTGCACCGGTTCATCAACGAGCATCCGATCGCATCCGGGAAACTGAAAGGAGGCGAGGTCACGTCCTTTATTGCGGGCATCGTTCCGGTCGGCGGCGCACGCCAGAAGACGTGTGCAGGAAACGTCATGATCGCGGGCGATGCCGCGGGGCACCTGATCGCAACCAACGGCGGCGGGATACCGACTGCGATGGTCGCAGGAAAGATCGCTGGCGAGACAGCAGCGGACGCTGTGAACGGTAGATGTGCAGTCGAGGATTACGAATCGAGATGGAAGAGCGAGATCGGGATGCAGATCGGGACCTCGGTCTATGTGCGGAAGCTGATGGACGGGATGATGCGGTCTGATCCGATGATGACCGCGGTCATGAACATGATATCGCCTGCGCACATGAAAGCGATCCAGCGCGGGCAGCTCCCTGATGCTGTGAAGAGGCTGCTTAAGGGGATGCAGAAGAGGATTGGGTGAACCCCGTGTTGGCAAGAAAAATAACCGCAGAGAACGCGGAGGGCGCAGAGCTTTTTTTATCGGTCTCCGCGGTCTCCGCGTCCTCTGCGGTTAAATTCCCGGTTTATGAGACACTGTCCGAAAACCGTATACTTTATTTCATCTCACTATCGAATAGTATCCCATCAAGAGGAGGAAACAACCGTGACCGATACACCCATCTCCGGCGCAAAAGCATTGATTAACTGCCTCAAAAGCGAAGGGGTCGACACGATCTTCGGATATCCCGGAGGTGTGCTGCTTCCACTGTACGACGAACTGTACGACTCGGATATCAACCACATCCTTGTGCGGCATGAGCAGGCGGGAGCACATGCAGCAGACGGATATGCGCGTGCAACCGGGAAGGTCGGGGTGTGCCTGGCAACGTCAGGCCCGGGCGCAACCAATCTCGTCACAGGCATCGCAAACGCTTACATGGACTCGGTACCGGTCGTTGCGATAACAGGACAGGTTCCAACTCCCATGATCGGAAACGATGCATTCCAGGAGGCTGACATCACAGGGATCACGCTTCCTATCACTAAACACAATTATCTGGTGAGAGACGTAGAAGATCTTCCATGGATCGTTAAAGAAGCGTTTTATATAGCGTCCACTGGAAGACCGGGTCCGGTTCTGATCGATCTGCCAAAGGACATCACGACCGATGAATTCGAGTTCATATATCCGGGAAGGACGTACCTGCGCGGTTACCATCCGGATGTCGGCATCGACGAGGACGCGGTGAAACGTGCTGCATCGATGATCCTTGATTCCGAGTGCCCGGTCATCTATGCAGGTGGCGGCGTCATCATCTCGGATTCGTCGTCAGAGCTTCTCAAACTTGCAGAAACGATCCAGGCGCCTGTGACAACGACTCTGCTTGGAATAGGTGCCTTTCCACAGTCCAATCCGCTGTCGCTTCGAATGCTTGGCATGCACGGCACTAAATATGCCAATTACGCAGTGCAGGAGTCCGATCTACTGATCGCTATCGGCGCACGGTTCGATGACCGGGTTACTGGAAAGGTCGATGCGTTCGCGCCACATGCAAAGGTCATCCACATCGATATCGATCCGGCTGAGATCGGGAAGAACGTGAGGGTCGATCTACCGGTCATCGGGGATGCTAAAAAGATTCTACAGTCGCTAAACTCCAACCTGCAGAAGATGCAAAGCCGATCCGGGGCATGGCTCGGGAAGATCGATGCATGGAAGAAGAAGCACCCGCTGAGCTACGTTCAGAGCGACGAGGTGATCAAGCCGCAGTATGTGGTTCAGGAGATACACAGGGCATGTCCTGATGCGATCATCGTTACCGAGGTCGGGCAGAACCAGATGTGGGCAGCCCAGTACTTCCAGTTCGAAAACCCCCGGACCTTCATCACGTCAGGAGGACTTGGCACCATGGGCTATGGATTCCCTGCAGCAATAGGCGCAAAGGTCGGGTGCCCTGACAGGACCGTCATCGATATCGCTGGCGACGGCTCATTCCAGATGACCTCGCAGGAACTTGCGACCGTCTCCAAAAGCGACATCAAGGTGATCGTTGCAATACTTAACAACAGCTATCTCGGGATGGTGCGGCAGTGGCAGGAACTCTTCTTTGATGAGAGATACTCGTACACGGATATCTCGCAGAGCGTCGATTTCGTGAAACTGGCAGAGGCATACAATCTTGTCGGAATCCGCGCAGAAAAGCCATCAGAGGTGCCGTCCGCAATATCAGAGGCATTGTCGGCAGACCGGACCGTTGTTATCGATTTCGTGGTCGATCCGATGGAGAACGTGTTCCCGATGGTTCCGGCTGGCGCTGCGATCAATGAGATCCTCGAACAGGGGGCGGTTGCATGAGGCATACGCTTGCGGTGCTTGTTGAGAACAAGCCAGGCGTGCTTGCGCGTGTTTCAGGACTCTTCAGCAGACGCGGGTACAACATCGAGAGTCTCGCTGTCGGCATGACCGAGAATCCTGAGATATCGCGGATGACGATCGTTGTGGAAGGCGATGACCGGGTGCTTGCACAGGTGACGAGCCAGCTTTCCAAACTGATCGACGTGATCTCGATATCCGATCTCCCGCCATCCGAATCGGTTGACAGGGGACTTGCGCTCCTTAAGGTTGCCGCCGATACGGACACAAGAGCTGAGATCATGCAGATCGCAAGCATATTCCGTGCAAAGATCATAGATATCGGTGCAGAAACACTGGTGATCGAGGTCACAGGCGATAAAGGCAAGATCGGGGCGATTGAGAATATGCTTGGTAGATTCGGGATTAAAGAAGTCGTGAGAACCGGAAGAGTGGCATTGCACAGGGGAACAAAAACAGTTGGAGGAGAATACAGATGATTGTAAATTTCAGAGTAACACAAGTAGAATCTAAGATATATGTGGATCCGGAAGAGGTCAGAAGGCAGAAGAACGTCAACATCAACTACGACATCAACCTGAAGAACACGGCACTCGTGCCAAAACAGACGCCGTTCGGAGAAAAAACGGTTCTGAGGGTTGAATACGCATTCTCAATCAATTATTTGAGCCCGAATGTCGGGCACATCAGATTTGAGGGGTATTCTGACTATTATTCCGACGAAGACGATCTGACTCAGATCAAAAGCGACTGGGATCAGGGGAAAGCCCCGTCCAATGTCCAGAACCAGATCGCAAACACGATGGTTTCCAACCTTGCCCCTCTCGCGGTTACGCTCTCTTCAAAGCTCGGGCTTCCGCCTGCGATGCCGCTTCCAGCGATCAATTTCCAGCAGAAGCAGGCGGGGAAACCAGAGAAGGTGGAGACGATGTATCACGGGTGAGATCTGGTGTTTGAGTTCGGATATGGCGGAGTTATACTTCACACCGCCACAACTTGAGCTTTTTCAAATCTCTGAAACCGTAGTGTGAGCAAGGCGCTGAGTCCTTGTTTGTGGGTTGTATCAGTTTGGTTCCACCAATAAAAAAATCGCAGTTTATGCCGGTGCTGAGTATATGCAACATACTGATACTAAAACAGGTTTTACATATAAAAACTATAATAATTGACCCCACAATAACGAATGATATAAAAGTGCCTGTTGGAAACGTGCACACCTCTTACTGACCGGGGTATAAGTATCGGGAAGGATTGGCAGAATGGCAAAGAATGACAACAAAACTCAAGAAGAACCTCTTGAGAAGCAACTGTGGAAAGCGGCGGATAAACTCAGGAAGAATATTGACGCTGCCGAGTACAAACATATAGTCCTGGGTCTGATTTTCCTGAAATATATCTCAGATGCTTTTGAGGGATTGTATCAAAGACTGCAAAAAGGAGAAGGGGATTACGCCAGTGCTGACCCTGAAGACAGGGACGAATATAAAGCCGAGAATGTCTTTTTTGTTCCTGCGATTGCCCGCTGGTCATATTTACAGGCACGAGCCAAACAGCCAGAAATCGGTAAAGACGTTGATAACGCGATGGACGCGATCGAAAAAGAGAATCCCCTGCTCAAGGGGGTTTTGCCTAAGGTTTATGCAAGAGGCAACCTTGACCCGACAAGTCTTGGCGGTTTGATCGATCTGGTGGGCAACGTCGCTCTTGGCGATGCCAAAGCCAGAAGCGCCGATGTTCTCGGTCATGTCTTCGAGTATTTTCTTGGCGAGTTCGCACTTGCGGAAGGAAAAAAGGGCGGGCAGTTCTACACCCCTCGAAGCGTTGTTCAATTACTTGTAGAGATGCTGGAACCCTACAACGGCAGAGTCTTTGACCCTTGCTGCGGCTCTGGCGGTATGTTTGTTCAGTCGGAAAAGTTTGTAGGAGATCATCAGGGAAAAGTAAACGATATTTCCATTTATGGTCAGGAGAGCAACCAGACTACCTGGCGATTGTGTAAAATGAACCTTGCCATTCGCGGTATCGACAGCTCGCAGGTTAAATGGAACAACGAAGGCTCTTTCCTAAACGATGCCCACAAAGACCTGAAAGCGGATTATGTCATCGCCAATCCGCCGTTTAACGACAGCGACTGGAGCGGTGATCTGCTCCGTAAGGATGGCAGATGGAAATACGGCGTGCCACCCACCGGAAACGCCAATTACGCTTGGATACAGCATTTCCTCTACCACCTCAGCCCAAGCGGACAGACCGGTTTTGTTCTGGCAAAGGGGTCGCTCACCTCCAAATCATCCGGAGAGGGCGAAATCAGGAAGGAGCTTGTGGAAGCCAGACTGGTTGACTGCATCGTGAACCTGCCTACGAAACTTTTCCTGAACACGCAGATACCCGCCAGCCTGTGGTTTCTGAGTCGGAATAAAGCCAATGGCAAGTTCCGCA
>DASC01000138.1 GCA_002503595.1 Candidatus Methanogaster sp. UBA203
TCACTGGAATTTTCGATTGTGCCCGATCGATCTAACCGGGCTCCCGGTTCACTGCCACGCGAGCCAGAGAACCCCCCATGGCATAGTGGCATGGGCATGCGGGAACATGCCCGCAGCCATCACTCTGCAAACATAAGTATCTTCTTGTCGTCAGCCGCAACCTTCGACATCGTCTGATCGACATCGCCACCAAAGACCTTGCCCATAATACCGACATTCATCGACGCGACGTACGTGTTGCCGTCCGACTTCTCATAAACCGCAACAGCGCAGGGCATCATCACAGCAACGAATTTGGTATCGTCCGCGCCGAGGAGCCCTGATGCATACTCTGGCTGGCACATCTCGATAACCTTGATCCTGCCGACATCGTCGCTGCCAGCGTCCACGATAGATTTCCGGAAGTCATAGACCTTGGGAACCGTCCAGCCCTCACTTTCCGCGTTCGCGATGATCGTCTCAACGGTTGTGTTGAAGTCGTAAGGGCTCTTCGCCTCGTGAATCATCATCCCGGGCGCCGCCATCTTCATTACGAGCGCAAGGACTATGAGTCCAAGAATGAATCCGCCGAGAGCGGCGATTGTTGTTTGGGTCTCTATTATCATCCATGTTTTTCCTCCTGTATCATCTCATTCGTGTTATTTGTGTCATTCGTGCCTGCGAAACCATCTTCTGGTTCTGGTTTCAGATCACGAATCAATAAAATAAAAAAGAGTGAATGGACATAGCCATCCATCTCGTAATCTCAATCGATTCAGTTCCGCATCCGCAGCAGATACGCTACAGCCATAAGCCCACCGAGTGCCGGTACAATCCCGAAACCGGGTGTGGCTGCTACTGGTTCGTCTGCGCCTTCGCCGGCTCCGGTCGCTGTTCCAGCCTTCGCGTTGAAATCAGCGAGATTCAAACTTTCGCCTGGCTTCGTTGCACTGATCAGGTCTCCGGATGCGTCCTTCTCGACATCGTATCCGAGCGCCTCAAAGTCGATGACGTGCTCTTCGTGGCAGTCCTTGCATGTCAGCGCATCCTCTTTCGGCGACACTCCGTGGAAGAGTCCCAGGTACCGTGCGGTGTCCACGTACTGGACCGGGTCGTATATCTTGCCCGTCGCCACAAAGATCGCCTGGGTCATGTTGTTGGTCTCCTTAACAGTCTTGTGCCTGTACGGCAGCAGGTGCGTACCATCCCATGACTGTCTGCCCCGATGAAACCTTGCTGCGTAGATCTTTGATGCAGGATCGCCGATTCCGCCGACCGGCTTTGCCATCATCACGGCACCATCATCACCACGCACAACCGGATCTGCGAGATCAACGATCTCAGACATCCGGTTCCACCAGACATGAATCGGTGCAGGATTGCTCTCGCGAACGGTCGTCAGGTGATACAGGTTTCCCTTGCCAAGATACGTGTGTTCCCAGTCGCGGGACATCTCGACAGTCTGCACCTTGCCATACGCTGTGACGTGGCATGCGGTGCAGTAGAGCCGATCCGTATGCTTGTTGTACATCGAACCCTCTGCGTGAGGCTCTCTGCCGTGACATCTTCTGTCATCGCAGGTGACCGGGACATCGGTATCATCGACACGCAGGTCCATGCCCCTGCCTGATACATGATGATTCACGAACGTGTGACAGTCCTGACATGCCATGCCAGTGCTCATGTGAACATCGAGGTCTCGTGGGACCTCTGCTGCACCCATCACAAGTTCGAGATTGCCCCGCTTGTTGTTGTCTCCACCACTCGCCAGTGCATGGCAGCGCAGACACATCTCACGCGTCGGCGGTCCGACATTCCGGGCTGCTGCCGTCGCATCAATCGATGGATCAGGACCTGACGCGGTCTTCTTGTAATTCGGTGCGTGACAGATCAGACAGTCGATCTTCTCAACCGAAAAATCGTGTTCGGATAAGCCATAGCCAGCGTGACACTTACCACATAGGGCTTCATTCGATTTCACGGCAATGCAGAAATCGTTTATACCAACGAGTTTACCCGTCATCTTGCCTTCCTTTCCGACAACGTGTGTTGCCTCGCCCATCCACGTGTTATGAATCGAGGTTGCGAAATCCTCGCCCTCCTGCTGGTGACACATCAGACAGGTTTCAGTACCCTTATATTCCTGGATGCTGGCGTGCACCCCTTCAGATGCAGCCGATACTGCCGACGCGATCAACAGACAAAAAAGTAGAGCAATAATTACCACCGACAGTGCTTTGGTATTGCGTAGTGGGGTTTTTGTATTTCGATTCTTTATGGTGTATTCCTCCTTCGGTATATCAACATAGATTTTACGATTTCAATCGATTCATCTACGTTATGCGTAACAATATTACGACAACCTACTTTAACGTTTCGGCGTCTTCCCGGGCGAGGAATCGAAATATTGAGTCACTCGCATTCTGCAGACGGTGCGGAACTCGTGCAAAGCTCTCGATGAGCCTATCTGCCACGATCTCCCCTCGCCCGCCGCCGATCTCAGCGATACCACGCCCTTCGAGTGCATATAAAAAGACGTCAATCGGGGTTGCGTGAAGTTTCAACAACTCACCGGGATGCAACGTGATGTGCACCACCTGCATATTTACCACCTACTAAAATAAAAAAGAGTGAATGGACATAGCCATCCATCTCGTAATCTCAATCGATTCAGTTCCGCCTCCGCAGCAGATACGCTACAGCCATAAGCCCGCCGAGTGCCGGAATAATCCCGAAACCTGGCGTAGATGCAGCTGATTCGTCCGGACATACACAGGTCTCTGTGTCGCCATTCGCAGGGAAATTGACAAGATTCAGACTCTCGCCCGGCTTTGTTGCGCTGATCAAGTTTCCTGATGCGTCCTCCTCGACATCGTATCCGAGCGCCTCAAAGTCGACCGCGTGGTCTTTGTGACAGTCCGTGCAGGTCAACGCTTCGTCCTTTGGCGAGACCCCATGGAAGAGCCCCATGTACCGCTTGGCATCCACGTACTGGACCGGATCGAATATCCTGCCTGTTGCGTCAAAGATTGTCTGAGTCATGTTGTCGGTCGTCTTAACGGTCATGACCTTAAACGGCAGTATATATGTGCCGTTCCATGGCTGCCTGCCAAGATGCAGTCTTGCCGCATAAATCTTTGAAGCGGAATTATTGATGCTCCCGACTGGCTTTGCCATTACAACGACCCCATCGTCGTCAAGCACGGCAGGGTCAGCGAGATCCATGATCTCAGACCACCTGTTCCACCAGACATGTATCGGTGCAGGGTTGCTCTCACGCACGATCATCTCGTGGTGCATGACATTTGCACCCAGATGTTCGAGATGTCGAGTCTCCCAGTTACGGGAGATCTCAACGGTCTGCTCCTTGCCGTAAGATGTGACGTGGCAGGCTGTGCAGTAGATCCGGTCTGTGTGCTTGTTGTACATCGACCCATCTGGATGTGGTTCACTGCCGTGACATCTTCGGTCGTCACAGGTGACCGGGAAATCGGTGTCATCGACACGCAGGTCCATACCCCTACCTGATACGTGATGGTCTATGAAGACGTGACAGTTCTGGCAGGTCATGTTCGCACTCATGTGGACATCGAGGTCTCGTGAGACATTGGCTGCACCCATCGCAAGTTCGAGATCGCCCCGCTTGTTGTTGTCGCCACCGCCGGCTGTTGCATGGCAGCGCAGGCACATCGCACGCGTGGGCAGTCTGACGTTTCGAGCTGCTGCGGTCGCATCGATCGATGGGTCAGGACCTGACATGGTCTTCTTGTAGTTCGGTGCATGACAGATCAGGCAGTCGATCTTCTCGATCGGACAGACCATCTTCTTAACCGCACAATCACATTCGCATTTGCAGCAGGTACCAGCTCCTGCGTGGCACTTGCCGCACAATAGCTTCATTCGATTGGGTGCCCACGCAGAAATCATTCACGCCCAGGACTTTACCGGTCATGTTGCCCTCCTTTCCGACGACGTGTGTCGCCACGCCCCTCCACGTATTATGGATGGACGTTACGAAGTCCTCGCCTTCCTTTTGATGGCATGCAAGACAGGTCTCTGCCCCGGTATACTCATCGATTCCGGCGTGTGTCCCTTCAATGGCCGATGCGGTTGACGCAATCAGCAGGCAGAAAAGCAGAACAATAAGAAATCTCACCGCTGCAATGTGGCGCAGGCGCGAGGTCGCATTTTGTGTATTCATAGTCCATTCCTATTCGTATGGATCGGTCTCATGCGTGACCTCACAGCACCCGCGTCTTCTCCTTTGGTCTTGGCGTCTTCACAACGAGGAAACGAAACACCGACTCGCTCTCATTAAGCAGACGGTGCGGAACTCGTGCAGGGCTCTCGATGAGCTGATCTGCCACGACCTCCTCTCGCTCGCCGCCGATCTCAACGACGCCGCGTCCCTCAAGTATGTAGAAAAAGACGTCAACCGGGGTTGCGTGGAGTTTCAACGCCTCCCCCGGCTGCAACGTGATATGCACCGCCTGGACATGCTCGGTGTCATGAATCATCGACGCATGGACTCCGTGCGGGTTTGGGGATACTGGTGCGCTTCTTGCGTCGACGATCTTCATCAGAGCACTCCTTTCGTAAACTCCTCAAACCCGATCCGGTCGATGAAGTCGCCGAGCCGCTCCTTTGGCTTTGCATTCGCGATGTAGTAGTCAAAGACACTTCGTGCAACCTTCTTCGCATCATCAATCGACTCGACGTAGGTCAACTCCTTTGCGATCCTCGGCTTCTTGCCAGCCTCGCCTCCGACGACCACCTTGAAGCCTTTCTTGAAGCCAAAGAATCCGAGGTCTTTTATCCACGACTCGCCGCAGCAGTTCGGACATCCTGATACGCCGATCTTGAACTTCGCGGGGAGGTTCATGCCGTGATACGCATCATGCAGAGCCATCCCGAGCCCGAGACTGTCTGATATGCCTTTCTTGCAGAATGTCGTTCCCGGACAGATCTTGACGCTCCGGACGCATAGCCCGATTGCAGCGCCGGGGCTCATCTCAAGGTCATTCCATGCGGAATCGATGTCTGCTTCCTTGAGTCCCACAATAACCATCCGCTGTGCGCTTGTTATCTTTATCGCGGCCGCTCCGTACTTCTCGGAAACGTCCGCAATCTTTCGCAAGGTATCTGGCGATACCACGCCTGCCGGAGTGTCCGGCGCTATCGCGTACGTCTCTCGGTCTCGTTGCAAGACTGCTCCCTTCTCTGGTATGTCGTTCTTCTTTTCATCAGCCATTCCTATCACCTCTGTTGCCTAAATCCCGGCATTGTACACTTTGTCTGTTCAATTATTGCTTTCATTTCTATCACCACCAATGCGCTTCAAATCGCATGAGAATTCCTTTGAGACCGGCTTTGTGCCGTGCCTCATCCTTTGATGCTCGCTCAAAGAACCGTGCCGCATCGATCATGCCTTCCGCTTCGGCTGCTTTTGCAGCTTCCGCCTTCTCGACCTCGGCTTTCGTCTCGCCTGCAAGCATCATCTCGATGTTCGCTTTCGTGTCCTTGATCATGCCGAGAAGTTCGGCAACCTCTGCGGCATGCCATGCTTCATCCATCGCAACCTGCCTGAAGTACATGGCTGCGGTGTAGTGTCCCTCGCGCTCCGCCTGCTTTGACATCGCAAGGTAGAGACCGACCTCTGTTGTCTCTCCCTTAAAATTCGCTTTGAGTTCGTCTTTCGTTGTCATTTTAGACCTCCAAATAAAAAATAAGAAAAGGGGGCACCTAGCCTCCTCTTCTAAGCCAAACGAAGAGAGCAAGAATCGATGCAAACGAGACCACTGCCCCGAACCCGGGACTGTTCGCTGCATCTGCTTCACCCTCTGCCGCTCCTGCTGTTCCAGTCGTTTCCTTCGTTCCTTCAGCCCCTACAGCCTCTGCAAGCTCTGCTTCAGCCCGGAGCCTCTTGTCTTCCGACTTAATCTTCACAGCGGTCTCCTTGAGCGGTCCCCATCCATACCACTGTTCCTGATCCGCGTTTGCATGGAACGCGCTCTGGAAACAACGCATCCGGTACTTCATCCACATGACCCATAGATCCTCCTCGATCGTATGTGACTGATCGTAGAACCTGAGAACATCAGGATATGGATAGGACTGAAGTTCATCGATGTAATCCGGCTCAGGGAGGATGCCGTCGCGGTGTAGTGCTGCCACAGTCTCGACCGACTCCGCATAGACCCGGTCAGCTTCTCGGAGCATCTGGTCTCCTTCTTCAAGGGAGATTCTTGCGAACTCCTCTGAGTGGCAGTCACCACATACTGTGATCATCTTCTCTCGAGGTTCGTTCCACTCGTCCATCGTGAGTCTTGCAAGCTTTGCAGGACCTATGAGATCGAACCTTGCAGTCGGATTCCCGTCTGCATCAAGGACACCGAACGACTTCAGGACAGATGCTCGGTCTTCTGCCCATTCCGCATCAGGCTCCTCGACTCTGACGCCAAGAAATCCCCATGAAGTGATGACCTTGTGGTCTCCGCCACTTATATGGCACATCTGGCATGTGGGGCTGGTGTAACTCTCTTTCGCCTCGGAGAGGGGTGCGCTCCAGTCCCAGTCGTCGCCCTCGGTCAGGTAGATCACACCGTGCTTCGAGGTCGAGTACATCTCCCACTGGGCGTGGTCGAAGCCCTGATGGCATGTCATACATGCTTCGGGTCTTCTCGCCTCCTCTACTGAGAAACTGTGTCTCGTATGGCAGTTGTCACAGCCTACCACACCGTAGTGGTACTCATCCCATCCGGTCTCATCCTTCGCTCCCATCTTGTGGCAGCCTCCGCAGCCCTTCTGACCTTCCATCAGTTCTTTTGGTTGGTCTTTCGTCGTCGGCATCGCAAAGAGCGCAGTCCACGCGATGCTGTGCTTTCCGTCCATGTACTGGGAATCCTGCTCCGCGTGGCACGCACCGCACGTCTCGTGTGTCGGCATCTTTACCTTATCAACGGTATCAGCCGAACTGTGTGCAAATCCATGACAGTCTGAGCAATCGACATCATCGCCCATCGCACCACTCTTGAAATCCCGGACGATTTCGGGAGTGATTTCGCTGTGACAGTCTATACAGATTGATGCTGCTGCTGACCCCACCAGAAATGGGGTCAGGAGTATCAGAACCAGCAATACAAAAAGTCTCTTCATAGTCTTTTGCCTCCTGTTGTGTGCGTTTGTTGTTATTATGTCTGTTCGAGAACACTCACATTCGGATTCTTCTCTCCATACTTCCCGGCGAGTTCCGCCAGCACCTCATCCCTTGACTTTCCTTCGTGCTCAAGCCTCCCTATCAACTGATATGCGGCGAAGAGCGGCGAAGGTCCTATCTCTGACGCAAAGTTGCCGACGCCCTGATTCCAGACAAGGAGTGTGAATAGTTCGTCAAGTTCCGCAACAGTAACGCCCGCGTAGTACGACTTCACAAGTTCCCGCGTCGCCTGACGAAGACGACCTGAACCAACCGCATTCGCAAGCGAGAGCAGGTATTTGGTCTTCATATCGATAGCAGGGTCTTCTTTCTT
This sequence comes from Candidatus Methanogaster sp. UBA203, assembly GCA_002503595.1. GTDB lineage: Archaea > Halobacteriota > Methanosarcinia > Methanosarcinales > Methanogasteraceae > Methanogaster_A. Next base: position 7,509 of record DASC01000138.1, read on the forward strand.
CCAGACGAGTTGCCAGAACTGCGACACAATCTTGCCGAGCGCTTTGTCGGTTTTACCAAGATTGGTAAGAGCTGCAGGGTGTAACGGGACATTCATGACGCCGACGGTATTCTTCTCTTCTGTCCGGTAAAAGTACGTCCGGTATTCAGTATCCGAGATCTTCTCTGTGAGGTGCTCAAATCCGAGGTCTGCCATAGTAGAATATAGCGGGAACGGCTCGAAACTCTGGACCACGCAGATTCCACTGCCAGCAGCCACAACTTCTGCTTTCACAAGAATCGTAGACAGGAAATTGCCTGTAAGCCCTTTGCCATCTACTACTTCGAATGATTCCTTCTTATCGGCCCATTCTTTGGTCATGGGATACCACCTTCATGCGCGTAAACCTTTTAATAGTTTACTGCTACAGTGATATGTATTGCGAGTATATAACATTATGGTGCGGAAATCGTCCATAAATCGTACGAGAAGTACGAAAATCGATATGGTGATATGCAAATGATTGACGAAAGAGACCTAAAGATCATAGACATACTTCGTGAGAACGCACGCACACCGCACACCGAGATCGCTGCGAGACTCGATGTTGCCGAATCCACGATACGACACCGTGTGCAGGTGCTCGAGGAAGAAGGTGTAATACAACAGTACACCGTCGTAACCGATCCGGCAAAGCTCGGGTACAACTCAGTCGCCCTCGTCGGAATCGACGTTGAACCAACACACCTCCTCGATGTTGCACTGCGTTTGAGCGAGTTTCATGAGGTGAAATTCGTTGCGACCTCGGCAGGAGATCACATGATCATGACCGAAGTGTGGCTTACGGATGGGGGTGCGCTCAGGACATTCATCGCTGAGAATATCAAGAAGCTGGACGGCGTGAAGAGCGTGTCGCCGACTGTGATCATGGATAACTGGAAGGTACGCAGCGGGCATCTGCTACCGTGAATGAAAATTAAGAGGTAGGATATTATGGAAAAAGAAATAAAAATATGGTATAATAAAGAAGGAGATTACCTTGAAGTTATCTTTGATCGGAAAGCCGGGTACTTCAAGGAGACCGAGAACGATTCCGTGATGAAAAAAGTCGACGAAAGTGGAAACATCGTCGGGTTTTCCATCCTGAAGGTGAGTGCACTCAAGGGGCAAAAACCACTTTCAGTCGGTCTCGCAAGTCACATCGCCTGACATGTTGGCATTACGTCTTCGACACTTCGCAAGTTGATGAAACTGCTAATCCTGTACGGAGGAAACTTCGGGGAACGAGTGATACGAAACCTTGTGAACGACTCCGAATTCTGCAAATCCTGTGACCCGCTCTGCACACACTGTAAGTATGAGCGGTATTGCTACGCAGAAAGTATCATTGGCACGATCAGATTCCCTGCACCCGAGACGCTGCCTGATTTCATCGACGATCCTGATCCATACATCCCGGTGCTGCCATCAGCGGATATCATGATCGCAACAGAGATCCATCCCGACATACTGATGGAACTGCCCCCGCGGCTGAATGACGCCGGAATCAAAGGCTTGATCGTTCCGGTCGAGCAGTCAAGAGAGGTCTCTTCAGGGCTTGCGAAACAGGTGGGAGAGAGGTGCAGCGATCTCGGGATCGAATCCGCATTCCCAAAGCCGTTCTGCTCGCTTAACCGGGAAGAAGGGATCACCGGAAGATTTGTTTCCGAGTTCGGGATTGGAATCCCGGTT
>DASC01000079.1 GCA_002503595.1 Candidatus Methanogaster sp. UBA203
CCCTCTGATTTGAAGCGGATACAGCAATACGACTGTTGGAACGATCACATCAGAAGGTGCGTTCACTGCAGCGGTAGCGGGAACGACAACCATCAACGCAAGTGCGGAGGGCATAACGAGCAATGAGGCAACGGTCACAGTGTCACCGGAGATCGTTCGGATCAACAGCTGGGACCTACCCGCGACAGGCAGCCGTGGCAAAGCCATCGATGCAACCGTGAACATCACAAACACAGGTACTGAAACCATCTGGTTCGTGGTCTCGGTAGCGGGCACATCGACAACAGGCGAGTCGATTGTCGGTCTTGGAACGATAGAACTGGCTGCTGGTGCAACCAATGATGTGCATGTCAAGATTCCAGTACCGGGTGATGCAGATGCCGCTGGAACGTACACACTGTATCCAGACGTCTATACGTTTGATGGATACCCAGATGTAGGTACGCTACAAGCAACTGGTTCAGGAGATTCGATAGTGATCTCCTGATCACTTCTTTTATAGAGAGGTTAACCATGAATCAAACGATAACAAAGGCAACAGTTTCTGTATTATTGGCTCTTGTGTGTCTTGCGCTATTTGCTTCAAGCGCGCAGGCAGTACAGATCAGGGCAGAGACTGGAGATGCACTTCCATCCAGCATCATTGTTAATGAGAACTTAACAGTGTTGATTACCGATGATGCAGGAGCTCACATTAACGGAGTTGCTGAAAGTGCCAGGGTACTGTATATATTACCTGCAGATGGCGGTGATCCAATTCCTGTTGCTGTAGGTTCAGACGGGAAAACCGTTAACCCGTATAAACCTTCGATGACCGGGGTGCTTAACATCACCGTCTTATACGGAACTACATTGATGGCAAGCCAGACTGTAAATGTGGTGCTTGAGGTAGCAGACACTACCAACCCAACCATCCGTTCAGTGATTCTCGACCCAGCCACCGTGAATGCAAGCGAGACGTTCTTGGTAACTGTCAACGCAACCGATGCTTCCGGTATCGCGAATGTGACTGCAAACGCAACGACAGGCATAGTGACACTTACGAGCATGGGTGGTGACGACTGGGAAGGCACACTCACAGCGCCAAGTACAGCTGGCGTCTACACCGTAACTGTTGTGGCGACTGACGCATCACCGAATACGAACAAAGCGACAGACACATCAAAGCAGATATCGGTGATACCACTGCCCACAGAACAAGAGGCGTCCTATGATGTTAACGATACGCCTACTGAAGATGGCAACAATGTAACCATATCCGGTAACGGTGCAATCACAGCAGACAATCCACTCAATGATACCGTTTCGATAGACTTGGGTGATGGTAAGCTGGTGATTGAGATCAATGTGAACTCAACAGACAACACAACTGGTACGGTCGCTTCAGTGACACTGGATACTCCTGCAGTTACTGCGTCAGGAACAACGTGGGAGCAGAACGAGTCTGCGGATGTTGACCTGAACCTGAATGATAGTGTATGGACTGGAAGCAATACTCCAAAGCTCACCATACAACCACTCAACGACATAAAGGACGAATTGAGTGATGATGCATTGGATAATGCAACCAGTGCTATACTGGAATTGCAGGGTACAACTGATACTGCAATGGTAATGCAGGCTACGCTGTCCGGTATCGATGAATCAGATGTCAAATCACTGCCAATCGAGATGACTGTGGATGCGGACTGGTACAACAGCCAAGACAAGGTCTATCTATTCAAGTTCTATGAAAATGGAACTGAGAAGCAGCGTAAGCCTCCAAATAGCGTTTCCCACAATGAGACGAGTGGCACCTACACCCTCTCCTTCGAGATGGATGGGTTCTCAATCTTCGCACTCGTGGGCACCAAGACTGCAGCACTACCATCCCGCCGTGGCGGCGGAGGCGGTGGCGGCGGTGGCACATATCCGCCAGGATGGTTCGGAACCCCGTCGCCGACCGTGACCGCGACAGCACCGTCGCCGGGTGAGCGCGAGCGCGAGCACGTGACGCCAGCACCGACGAAGGCGAAACCTGCTGCGTCAAAGGCGGCAGCACCGGCGGCGGGAGAGGCCGCAGCAGAGACTGCGAAGAAGAGTGCGCCCGGGTTCACTGCGGTCTTTGCGATCGCAGGGATGCTTGCACTCGCTTACGTGATGATGCGGCGCAGAGGGTAGGCAGCAGTACAGGCGATGACAAACGAAGGGAGCGATCCCTTCACCATCTTTCTTTTTTTGGCGACAACGTGACAGATTCCTTCAACGTGAGCATGAAGGCGCGTGGTGCAACGGAACGGCAACGTTCCTGAATAAGGTTGGTCCAGGCGGCAAACATCACTGCACGTACGTAACAACGCAACCGGCAACGGAAATATGTCAGTGGGCAATGTCAGCGATAGCGTGCTGACTCCTGCCTGCATTGCCCCTGCCCGCACGACCCGCACCAGAACCCGCCCGGCAGCTGGGCGGCAAAGGTTCGGTCTCGATGCCTCCGGCGCCGGTGTGTATCAGGGCGAGACTGGAGGGGGGCGGTCACAGATAGACCTCGTATACCGTTGTTCAACTCTTGCACCCCTCTGTCACGTTCCCTGGTTTTCCAACATCCAAGTTCCGGAAAGTGAGCACTGTCGAAAAATCCGGTGATTTCTGTTGTGGGGTGTTGTTTCTTGCTATTGCCGGAGGTGTACCGGGTCTTGATACTCTCGAGGGAGCAGAAGTTCGAAAAGTACTTAAGTGCCCCATACAATGAATGAGTTAGATATTATGACCGAAGTAACAGGTGTAAAAAAGCGGATTTATAATGTCCCCCATGAACATGGAAATGGCTTAGTTCTGGTTGATAGGAATATTTTGGGGAATCTGATTGCGGAAATAGAAGATAAACTCGATGAATTAGAGGCAATAACAGATCCTGATTTTATAAAAGAAGTTTACATGCGAGTTGATGAGATAGAGGGTGGGGAGGTAGCAGGCTTGAATGAGGCGGAGATTCTTGATCTTCTCGAAGGGTGAAGTATGGCGGTATGGACGTTAAGGGCACACCCGCGCTTTGAGAGGGATTTAAAGAAATTGAGCAAAGCCGATAAAAAACAACTCGCAGAACTGATTTTAAGAATAAAAGAAGATCCATATAGATTTAAGACGCTCAAAGGTTGTCCGGAATGTTTTCGCGTAAGATTTAGCAACTTCAGACTTGTCTATGCGCTCCGAAACAAAACTATATGGCTCATAATCGTGGATAACCGCAAGCGAGTCTATAAAGAGATGCGAAAAAGAATAAGATGATGTAACTACTCGCCTATATGACTATTCCGCATAACTGACTGAATGAATAAACGGACCCCCTGTAAGCGTATCCCAAAGTCGCATCAAGCATACGATACCTGTTCTTCCGCGCTGTGGATGTATACCCGCGAATACTACAAAACACATCTGTCCCCCCGTAGTTCGGATCGGTGCCTGATATCTTCTGCCTCAGTTTCATCATGCGTAATGCCCTGCCCTGCGGGCTGTGGCATCGATGGATCGCTATTGGCGATCCATTACGTCCCGCCTCGCGTATCTGGCGTACCGGTATCCCGAGATCGCCAGATCGCTCACAGAGAGTGAGTGCGAGCAAGCGCGTGGGCTGCTTGCCGAGAGCGGGCTCTACAGTGATTGACTGCGGCTCAAACGTATCGCATAATTTTAAGTACTTCTGCCGCGGATTCATACCCATGAAAGAACAGACCGAAGTCAGGAATCTCAAAGAGGGCAGATATGTGATCATCGATGATGAAGTATGTACGATCAAATCTATCTCGAAATCAAAGCCTGGAAAACACGGGTCTGCCAAAGCACGGGTCGATACTATCGGGCTTTTCGATGGACAGAAGCGGTCGATCGTGCACCCCGTAGGAACCAAGATATTCGTGCCGATCGTCGAGCGGAAGAATGCACAGGTTCTTTCGGTCGCAGGCGATATCGCACAGTTGATGGACATGACTGATTACACCACATTCGAACTCCCGATTCCCGCGGAGTACAAGGATCGCGTGGTGGAAGGGAACGAGATCCAGTACATCACAGCGCTTGGCAAGATACGAATCGATATGCGCTGATGTTCGAACGCTGCGTCTTTGCGGATGCAGTCTCTACTTATGAAGACGCTCGCTTCGTGATTTTCGGCGTGCCCTTCGATGCCACCTCCTCGTTTCGACGCGGAAGTGCCGAGGCGCCCGATGCCATGAGGAAGGCGAGCTACAACTTTGAGACGTACAACGATTTTTACGGCGTCGATCTTGCTGATGTGCATACGCACGATCTCGGCAATCTCGATCTTGGTTATCTCGACCTTGATCGTTGTGTCGATGATATGCTGTGCATGACAGGGGACGCGGTCAGGGGGGCTATCAGGGACTCCAAAGTTCCGATCGTGCTCGGCGGCGAGCATACGCTGACCTACGGCTGCACAAGGGCTTTTTCCGAGGTATACGATGATATCGGGATCATTATCCTTGATGCGCATCTCGATCTGCGTGATGAATATCTCGGGGTCAAACAGTCCCATGCCTGCGTTTCAAGGAACATCATCGACGATCTGACCGACCGGTGCGTTCTGATCGGTGTAAGAAGCGGATCGGCAGAGGAGTACCGGTATGCAGAGGAGAACGGGATTATGTGGCATTCCGCAGACGAGGTTTGTGATGCGGGCGTGGAGTCAGTGATGGGGCAGGCGATCGATGCATTATCGGATCAAGGCGCCCGCAGGATATATCTCTCCATCGATTCCGACGTGATCGATCCCGGATACGCGCCCGGTGTCGGAAATCCTGAGCCGTTCGGGCTCGATCCGCGGGATCTGCGTGCTGCGATACGGATGGCTGCGCCGCATGTATGTGGATTTGACATCGTCGAGATCAGTCCCGGGTACGACCGCGGAGAGAGTGCGATTCTCGGCGCACGGCTGGTGCGGGAGTTTATCGCGGCAAAGAGCGCACGGCAGANNGAAGATGCACGGCTGGACCGGAAATATTGCAACGATCGATCTTGATTGCGGGACGGTCAAGCAGGAGAAACTCTCGCCGGAGGTTGCAAGAGACTTTCTCGGTGGAAGAGGGCTTGGCGCATCCATCCTGTGCGAAACGATGGATCATGGCCCAAAAGCAGACGCGTTCGATGCCCCGCTCATACTCGCAGTGGGTCCGCTCACAGGCATCGCACCGATGTCGGGCAGGCATTCGTTCGTCACGAAATCACCGCTCACCGGAACGATTGTCGATTCAAGCGGTGGCGGCTGGTTCGGAAACGAATTAAAACGCGCAGGATTCGATGCGGTAGTCATAAACGGGCAGGCAGAGACTCCGGTCTATCTCAGCATCGATGATCGTGACGTGTGCATCGGGGACGCATCCGATCTCTGGGGATTAAACGTACGCGAGACTACGAAGAAACTTGAAGCGCATGGCAAAGTGGCGTGCATCGGACGTGCCGGGGAGAAGTGCGTCCGTTTCGCAAATATCATGAACGATTACGTCCATGCATGTGGACGCGGTGGCATCGGCGCTGTGATGGGGAACAAGAGATTAAAGGCAATTGTGGTGCACGGAAGCACCAAACCGAGCATTGCAGACGAAGTAGGATTTGAAGATGTGAACAATGAGATTTTACGGCTGCTTCATGCAAGCCCGGCGCTAAAAAGTCTTTCAACGTACGGGACCCCCTCGCTTGTGAACCTGATCAATTATCTCGGATTGATGCCGACCAGGAATTTCAGAGACGTCCGGTTCGATGTCGAGTCGATATCCGGCGATTACATCGAGGAGAATTACGAACTGAAGCGACGTTCCTGCCACAAGTGTTTTGTTGCATGCAAACACCGGACAAAGGAAGATATCGAGATTCCTGAGTATGAAACGATCGCTATGTTCGGTCCTGATTGTGATAACAGTGATTTCGATAAAATCATGGATGCAAACCGGGTGTGCAACGATTACGGGATGGATACGATCTCGTGTGGCTCAACCATCGCCTGCCATCAGGAACTGCGCGGAAAGACGCACGGATTATCCGAACTGGCGTCCATGATCGGGGAGCGGGAAGGAGTCGGGGACGAATTGAGCACGGGATCAAGAGAGTATGCGGACGCGGCAGGCGCAGGAGACGTTAGCATGCACTCGAAAGGGATGGAGATTCCGGGATACGACCCGCGTGGCGCACTCGGGCAGTCGCTTGCGTACGCAACCTCGAATCGCGGTGCGTGCCATATGCGGGCGTACATGATTGCGCCAGAGATCATCGGCAAGCCGAAACTGATCGACCGGCACACCTTTGCAGGAAAGGCGGGGATACTAAGCATCTTCCAGAATCTCTCGGCTGCGATGGATTCGCTCACAATCTGCCGTTTCTCATCCTTCGCACTCTCGGCAGAAGAGTACTCAGGTATCCTGAGTGCGGTCACAGGAATCAGGTACACAACAGAAGATCTGCTGCGGGTGGGCGAGCGGATATGGAACCTTGAGCGGATATGGAACCTGCATGCAGGGTTCACACGTGCAGACGATACGCTTCCCAATCGTTTCTTTGGAGACGGTGGCATCGACCGCGGCGAATTCGAAGATGCGCTGGATGAGTACTACCGCTTTCGCGGATGGGGGCTGGATGGGGTGCCTGCCGGCTGGAAACTCGAGGAACTCGGGTTACAACCGGATTGGTAGCTCCCACTCAATCGGCTTTGGGACATTATTATCCAACCAACTACCCATCACTCCGCAACCCATCTCTGCAAATTCGACCACGTGCCGCCATAGAATGCTCTGACCAATGCACTTGACACAATCGTATTTCTACATACGATCATCGTGGAAACATTGCATAAGCTACACATTATATGAGCGTATGTACCACTATGCTTATATACTTGTTGGTCGATTCCATCTTATGCCCCCTAAACAGCGCGGAGAAGAACTTAAAAAAAATCGTCAAGAGTGTCCGGGATGGAACATTCGAATACGATAGCAAGGATCCGGTTAAAACCGGCTGGGCACAATATGATCAAGCGCAGATCTATGAGATGATCAATTATCTGAATAACATACGGGATCTTGTAAATCTTGCCGATAAACGAATAAAAGAACGAACGCCTCCCGGGAAGAGTTGGCATCGTCTAACCTCCTCATAGTCAAGTCGGGCTGGGCTGCCCCGTTCATAATCTTCCCGAGCATCCCTGCATACCCTGATCTTGTGGACTTCCATGAGGCTGCAAAGACCGCCTACAAAAGCAGGATCGACGCATGGGCTGATCCACTTGCGCTCACCGGCTACGAGTTTCGGATGTGCATACGACTCTTCGGGATCACAGAGAAACTTGTAGCAGGCAAAAAACTGACAGGATATGAGAAGTATGGCTACGTGTCCCGGTTTTGCGCGGATATGACCACGAGAGATATCTTATCCGGGATCGTATTACCGGGTTTCCCCGTACAACCGGCTCTTCGTCTGGGCAGAGGATGTCGGTGATGCGGTGGCTAAATTAAACCTCCTGCCAGCAGGTGCGAGCGACTGACCCCGGTCAAATCGCAAACACACCAGCACCGCATGGGGAACCTTCCCGCGAATACAGGTCGTTCGCGGGTATCCGCGAATGTCTATAAGTATGATGAACCCGATTATCACATAATCATCCATGACAGCGAAAACGATACCAGAGATCAACGAACGGATCCAGGATGGCAGTGTCTGCGTCCTCACGGCAGAGGAGATGACCGAGTACATACGTGAGTACGGCGCAGGAAAAGCGGCGCAGGAAGTCGATGTGGTCACGACAGGCACATTCGGGGCGATGTGCTCATCAGGCGTGTTCTTAAATTTCGGGCACTCTGATCCGCCGATCCGGATGCAGCGCGTGCATCTGAATGGCGTCGAGGCGTATTCAGGCATAGCCGCAGTCGATGCATATCTCGGCGCAACACAGCCGTCCGATTCGGACGAATCTTATGGCGGCGGGCATGTGATCGAGGATCTGATCGCAGGGCGGGAGATCGATGTACACGCCGAATCGTCCGGAACTGACTGCTATCCGCGCAAGATACTGGATACCAGCATCACGATCGATGATCTGAATCAGGCGGTGATGCTAAACCCGAGAAACGCGTATCAGCGGTACGCTGCCGCAACAAACTCGACAAAACGCACCCTGTACACATACATGGGAACGCTCCTGCCAGGATTTGGCAATGTCGCATACTCCGGTTCCGGCGTGCTCTCGCCGATCTTCAATGATCCCGAGTTCAGGACGATCGGTATCGGCACAAGGATATTTCTGGGAGGTGCGAAGGGGCATGTGATCGGCAGCGGAACCCAGCANNCGCGGATACGGGATCAGCATGTATGTCGGGATCGGCATCCCGATACCGATCCTAAACGAGGAGATCGCCGCCGCAACAGGGATTAGCGATGCCGGGATCACCACGAATGTTCTGGACTACGGGGTATCAGGACATCCCACTGTGCAAGAGGTAACGTATGAGGATTTAAAGTCCGGAATCGTTGACATTAGCGGAAAGGAGGTTCGAACTTCCCCGCTTTCGAGTTTTCATATCGCACGGACGATCGCAGATGAACTCAAAGGATGGATCAGGGATGGCGAGTTCTTCGTGAGCAGTCCAGCAGAGCGGCTGCAAAGACGCGGCACAGTAAAGCCGATGCGAGAGGTCCATGGGCAACTGCTGGTGCGGGATGCGATGTCAGAAGATGTGCGCACCGTCAGCGCACATGCAGAGATCAAAGAGGCGGCTGAACTGATCATCGAGGGCAAATTCAATCACCTGCCAGTGCTATCAGAGGACGGCGCCCTTGTCGGAATCGTCACCTCGTGGGATATCTCGAAAGCAGTGGCACGCGGGGACGCTGGCACCGTCAGGAGCGCAATGACCGAACGCGTGGTCACAAGCATCCCTGATGAGTTTGTCGAGATTGCGGTGCGGAAGATGGAACGGCACAAGATTTCAGCACTTCCTGTGATCGATCCGAACCGGAAGGTCATCGGGATGGTCACGAGCGGGGATCTGAACAAACTGCTGGTGCGGAGATGATGAAAGACAGGATCATCTTTTGGTGATCGTCTTCGCAGAGTTTTTTTTACCCTTCTCCGAGTTCTTCTGCACTCTCTGCGGTTAAAGTCCCTGTTTGGTTCCGGTAATGCCCGCCCTTCGGGCATAGCATCGATAGAATCCTTTTTGGATTCTATTGTTCCGGGTAAGGTAGTACCGGTATAGCGAAGTCAGATAGTAGTGCTGTTATGTACCTCGAGTGGTTACGACGTGTTTTGGAATGAGACCAATACCCCCTGATCCACACTTACCCGATAATCTTATAACGATGCAGAACTTGTGTGACGTTGGTGATTCCCAATGGTCAGTGTAAATAAATACGGATACCGGGCATTTCAAGAGATGCTCGATTGCGCAGAGGAACTCGATATTGGAGTATCGGAGTTAAAGAACGGAGCAACCATCGTCGACGCTGGTGTGAAGGCAGCGGGCGGATACGGTGCTGGCATGTATCTC
>DASC01000050.1 GCA_002503595.1 Candidatus Methanogaster sp. UBA203
CACGGGACAGTAGGGTAGCTTGGTCGATCCTCGAGCGTTTGGGACGCTTGGACCGCGGTTCAAATCCGCGCTGTCCCATCATCAGGCACATTACCGCAACACGCTTTATAAATGATCAAATCGGGGAAGAAAGATGCAGGGTACAAGCCGTAAAACATTGGTTCTCTTCTGGTTTCTTCTTCTCGCGCTGATCGGCATCAGGATCCGCGCCGACGCAAGCGTACTGCCGCCGCTTCTGCTTGCTCTTGTGCTCCTGACAGGCGGCATCGATATCCCGATTGCGCACAAACGGATGCGAAAACCAGCCTACACCTGGGAGGGCGTGCATCTGCTCGAGAAGATATTTTCAGTCTCACTGGAGGATTTTTTTGACAAGAAGCGTTTTTTCGATACCGCTATCACTGTTAATCTTGGCGGATTCGTGATACCGCTCGCTTGTGCCTGTTACCTCGGCGTGACATATCCCAATCTCGCATCGCTTGAGATCTGCATCGTTATGATAGCGGTGACCCATATCATGGCTACATTCCACGACGGGTTCGGGATCAAGATTCCGGAGTGCATCGGAGTCGTACCACTTCTGTTCGCGCTGTTGCTGGCGCCAGATGACGCTGCAATGGTCATGTTCGTTGCAGGCGCCTCTGGAGTCCTGATCGGACTGTGCACCGTGCTCGGCACGATCGATGCTGAGCGGGAGGGGTGCGCAAGGATCAGTCTTGGCGGCGCAGGGAGTTTTCATGCGGTCTATATCACGATGCTGCTTGCGATGCTCTTAGATGTGGTGTTGTAGTACATGCTCGATATTGTGTGTGGTCTTTAAATGAATCCAACGGTACAAACGACCTATAATCTGTGTTCATCTGCGTTAATCAGTGGCTAATGTTGTTTTTAGCCACTGATTAACGCCGATTACACCGATTTCATCAATATAATCACTTCCATGTTCAGTGCTGATTTACCACAACCCGACGGAGCATGTTCGTTTTGTAGGCGCGGAAAGGCTTGCGAGGGCGGGCGCACGAGAACGCTTGCTGTGAATCGTAAACGTGGGCATCGCCTTGGATCTCAGATGGCGGTGGCAGGATCGGCGACCTCCACGTTCTTGAGGCTTGGATATGCGTCAAACGCAACTACAGAACCAGCAAAAAGAGCCAGATCGGAATGAAGAGCACATCTCTGCCGTCTATCACATCCTTCCCAAACTCATCCGCGGTTACGAGGATGCCTGCGCTCTGATCAAAGACGTGCATAAATTCAACAAGCCCTCTCGCGTCGGTTGATTTGACACGTTCCCGGTACTTCACCTCGACCGGCAGAACTATTGCGGCATCATCATAGATGAAATCGACCTCATGCTTGTTCTTCCAGTAATACGGCTTAAAAAATACTTTTGAGCCATACCCCCTCTTGATGAGGTGCCATGCCACGATGTTCTCCGCCGATCTTCCCTTATCCTTATCGAGCGTGAGAGATTTCCTCAGCCCCTCTTCGCAGAAGTATAGCTTCTTCTCCCGTTTCTTAACCGCTTTCCCTGCGCGGGTGTAGACATCAGCTACGGATGTGAGCATGGAACTCGAAAGATAGTACAGATACAGTTTCAACGTCTCCCTGTCCACACCCAGCCGTTCGGATAAGCCCCGGTATGTGAATCGCTCGGTAGAAAACATCGCAATATCCCTTGCCAGTCTTTCGAGAAGCATCCCATCCTTCACCCGAAACACGCACGTGATGTCCCGAAACAGTATCAGCGAAAAGTAATCCTCGCTAAGAACCCTGTACCATCGCTCAACATCCCTGATCTTGAACCACTCAGGATAGCCACCCACCTCGAGATAAAGATTCATAAGATGCAACAAACGTTGTCTCTCTGTAATCACACTGAAATACGCCTTCTCAAGTTCCTGAAAGTCATCAATTCTTGCATGCAATTCCTCTGGTAAGGATACTCCACTGAACTCTACGAATTCCTTGAATGTCAGCGGAAAGACATCTATAAACCGTATTCTTCCAACAAGACTCTCGGAGGCATCCTTGTACAGCAGAGTTTTTGACAATCCTGATACGATAAATCTGCACGCTGCACGGGAATCGAGGTAGTATTTCAACTGAGTCTGCCACCCTTTCCGGACGTGTATCTCATCTAAGAATATGTACACATCCTCCCTGACCGGATCTATTCCCGTGAGTTCGAAGTATGCGTTTAAGATTTCATGAATGGAGTCTACTTTTCCGAGGAGGTTGTCCACGCTCACATAAACGATCTTCTGCGGATCAATAGTCTTTAAGAGATGATCGATGTATTGATACAGTATTGTCGTCTTGCCGCTCCGCCGTATTCCTGAAAGGCATGTTATCCGTTCTAAATCCTCGATTTCCTGTATTTTTTCGATGTATTCTTTTCTGATAATACCCTTATCTGCCTGTGACACATCTCCGGTACGCCACCAGTAGTTTCTCGTCTTCAGGTAATCGATTACGAACTCTCTATCCATTATGCAAATATAGTACGCAATATATGTATAAAGATTGCGGTCTGTATTTGATAGTGTAGGAAAGATATCCGAGGTCCTCACGTTACATTTTACACTGTTCTTGAGAGCCGGTCCGCACAAAACCGTCTCTCATTTCATATCCAGCTTAAAGAGCGCAGCAGTCGTCTCAAGGAAATCGAGATCCTCCTCTGCCGCGGCATCGCGCAGCGTCTTTGTCGGTTCTGCCAGCACCTTGTTGGTGATGGCGTGCGTGAGATCGTCGAGCACCTGACGTTCAAAATCCCCGAGCGTGTGCTTTGCAGAGAGCCGGTTGACAGCACGTTCTCGTTCGCGGATTCTTAAGTCCTGTATCTGGCTGTACAACGTTGCTATGATTTTATCTGCACGCTGACGCTTGTACTGCAATTGAAGTAACTCATACTCCTCCCCTATTATCTTTTCGACTATTCCTACCTCTTGCAGCCGCTTTTGCAGATTTCTATCACTGAGCTCCTTGAGTCCGTCGATGTTGTAGAGTTTCACATCCGGTAGTTCGGACGCTGCCTCTTCGATGTCCCGCGGGGTGGCGATATCGATCAAGAGCAGATCGCGATTGCGATTCTCGCGGTTCTCCATGATCTGCCGCAGCATCTCCGAGGTTATAACCGCATGAGGTGCCGATGTTGCGCTGATCACGACGTCTGAACATGCGATGTACTTATTCATCTCGCCGTACCTGACTGCAAATCCATTCAACTCCTCTGCAAGTGCCTCTGCCCGCTCAAAGGTGCGGTTTGCGACATATATCGCGGAAACATTCTTGTGCGCAAGCGCGTGTGCAACGAGCGTCCCCATCGTGCCTGCGCCGATGATCACAACCGTTTTTCCCTCAAGCGTGCCAAGCACATCCTCTGCGAGATCGACTGCCGCCGATCCGATGGATACCGAGCCCTTGTTGATCCGCGTCTCTGACCGCACCCTCTTCCCAACGTGGATCGCCTTCTCAAAAGCGGTATCCAGCACCTTTCCTGTGACACCTGCCTGTCGTGCGGAATAGTACAGTTCCTTGACCTGCCCGAGTATCTGATCCTCGCCAACGATCATCGATTCGAGCCCACATGCAACCCTCATCAGATGTAACACCGACTCTTCGTGGTCGTTGAACTCGACGATCCTTTCAGGCACGCCCATCTTCTTTGCATAATCGAACAAGACTCTGCTACCCTTCGGCGAGACCACATACACCTCGACACGGTTGCACGTCATCAGCACGGCACACTCGAGCACCAGTTCATGCGAGTGCAGCCTGCGCAGCAGGTCCTCGACCGTGCCGTGCCACGCATGTTCAATGTCCTCGATGCTCGCTTTCGTATGCGTGATGATCATGCTGAATATCTCAGTCATCGGGTCACCTTTGTTCGTAATCTTTTATCAACCTATCAGCCGCCCATGTAGATCGATCTCACCGTTCTTGATGCGCGTGGACGAGATAGGTATGCCATCCTCTGCCAGTACGAAAGGCACCAGAACGATCTCGATTTCGGACATCCCGCGCTTCCTGCGGAGTTCGTTGATCTTTTCCGCAACCGGATGCGTCTCAGGAGAGACCACGATATAATCGAAGGATTCCTCGAGCGCGGTGCCATACGGATCGTGCAGGGTTGTGATCTCTGGCGATATCCCGAACCGGTCGGTCACGTAGCGCGTTAGTTCGCGCTCCCTGACTCTGTAATCAGCTACCGGCTGGACGCGCCTTCTCGCAAGATCGTCCGATGCCAATCCGATGACGACCTCGCCATCCACACCGAGTTCGTAGGCACGGCTGATGAGTGCTTCGTGACCGTCATGGAGCGGATCGAACGTTCCTCCAACTGCTACTCGCGGCATGGCTACTCTTTTGCAGAAGCTGATAGATTTAAGTTTCGCTTCCGGCAGTCGTTGACACGGCTTGTGGCGGCGGTCGTGCTTCTAACATTCCGGGGCTGGCTGGCGCTGAAGCGATGATTGGGGAAATAGAAGGCAGACAAAATAAGCGGTCTTGACTAAAATAAAAAAAAAAAGAGTGCGGGGATACGAAAATCGCCCTCACTCTGCTGGTTCTACCGGGCAGTTGTGCTCGTATGCATACTTAATCTGTCCGAATTCTTCTGGCTTCATCCTGTTACTCTCGAAATCGAGACTTGCAGTTTCCATCTCTTTTTTGTCGATCAGTCCATTCTTGTCGTGATCGTACCTTGCCAAGAGCTTTTGATCAAGCTCCTCGCACCCACTGATCGAAGATTCAGGACCTGGGAGATCACTTATTTTTGGCGTGAACCCCTCTTCTGCATCAGCGATCTTTGTTTCTTGAACTGCCGGCGTTGCCGCAGGTGTTGCCGCAGGTGTTGCCGCAGGTGTTGCCGTTGCCGCAGGCGTTGCTGCAGGTGTAGGCTCAACTTCAGCGGGCTTTTTATCGCCCCCGACGCATCCGGATAATGCGACAATCAGCACAATCATTACGATTGCAACAATCCTAAGCATGGTTTTGCTCATAGCTTATATCCTCCTTAATGTTACTGTGTTATATCTTCTCCTCGTATTTATAATCTTTCCTCGAATTGGATTCCTAAATAATTGTAAACATCGTTCCTGCTGGCATTCCCGAGTTTTGCAATCCGGAAGGAGTCCATCTTTGAGAGCTTATCGAGGCACATCTGTTAACCTCCTGACGACGGTGCCGCTTGCATCATTCGCCAGACGTATAACTACTGTTTGGTGGCGGTCATAAATCTTTCGCATACGTCGCCGGCTAAACCCATCACAGATCATCCACCACCGCGCTCTCAGCAGCCGCCCGCAGCCTGTCCACCAAAAACTCCCGGTCGAGGGACGCCATGAAATATCCTGCTCTCGGACCCGATTTCTTCCCAAGTAGGGATATGTAGATCGCCTGGAACATCTTGCTTGCTGAGATGCCTGATTCTTCGGAGACCGCATACACGAGATCGTGCAGGTCTTTGGCTGCCACGCCCCCCTGAATGAGGGATGCAAGCTCCCCAAGCCCTGATCTCTGCTCATCAGAGAGATTCTTCACAGCATCAGGCAGCATCTCCTGCACCTCAAATTTAGCAGAGTCGGGCGCGTACGACGTAAGCCAGTTCTCGACGTTTAAGACGCGCCGTCTCACAGACGCCTCATCGTACCCACCGTAGCCGCTCCGGTCGAGCACCTCGCGAATGCCACTAAAGTCGGATGCGATCTGCACAGCGGTTACGAGGTGCGTAAACGGGATATCTGACCTGAGGTACTCTTTTGTCCTGGACAGTTCCCATTCCCTCCCGGTCGCACGGTCAAACTCATCTATCAGATCGATGATGCGGGCTGGATCGAAGTCTATGTGCTTCTCTGGCTTTGTCCGGATGATTAAGTACCTGAGCACCTCAGGCGGCATGACCTGCAACATATCCGCGATCGTTACCGTAACCCCGGTCGAGGACGACATCGCGCCTTTTCCCTTCAGATGGATCCACTCATAGATGATCGGATACGGGGGCTCATAACCGTAGATCTCCCTCGATATCCTCGTCCCTGTGTCGTACGAGCCGCCCCTTGTCGCATGATCCTTTCCAAATGGCTCGATCGTGACGCCGAGAACGCGCCACCTGGAAGCCCAGTCAACCCTCCATGTCAGCTTTCCGTTCCCTTTCGCAGGCACCGTGCCAGAGTGTCCGCATTCGCAGGCGTAATCAACGGTTCCTGCATTTTCATCGAACCCAGAGACTGTTGTGGTCGTAATCCTCCCGCATTCCTCGCATACGACATTGAAAGGACTCCATCCAGCAGGCATCACCCTGTGTGATACCTCCTCGATGATCGTAGCGATCCGGTCCCGGTTGGCAAGCGCGGTCATGGTGACAGGCACGAAATCCCCGCGCCCATAGAGTTCGTGCGCGCGGTATATCGTGGGACTGATGTCCAGCCGCTCAAGCGATTCGAGAAACGGCGTCAGGTAATGCTCGGCATAGTTCGCGCAAGCCCCGCACGGGCAGGGTATGGCAGAAAGCGGTTTTCCGACGTGCTCGCTATAATCATCAGAGAGAAACGGATAGACCTTACGAAGCGGATCTAAGGTATCTGCGATATAGATCAACTCTGCATCGATTCCTGCATCGCAGAGCGCACGGTACGCCGCATCCGCTGTCACCACCTCGCGCATGTTTCCGATGTGAATCTCCCCTGATGGGGTGATCCCTGTCGCGATGATGTGCTTCTTTGCGGCTACAGTATCTGCGATGACATCTGCCCAGTGTCTCGACTCGTCCATTTCACTTTATAGTCGAAATGGTGGTCAGTTTCAGATGCTGCACGCCCTTGAGCGCCATAAGACCTTCTGCTACCTTTTTGAGATCTTTCGCATCACCGTGCAGCGTGATGACCTCGAGACACGTCTTCGCATCCGCATGGAAATGCATCGAGGACTGGATCACGTCCAGATGCTCATGCTGGATATCGGCAAGCGCATCGGTAAGTCCGTGCTGCTCGTGGTTGTAAGTCAGCGATATGACGCCAAGCCGCTCCCCCTTGACCTCGCTTGCCCATTCATAATACCTGATATAACTCCGGATTGCGTCCCGGATGCCCTCGGATCTCGACGAGTATCCCCGTTTCGTAAGTATTTCATCAAACCTTGTCAGCAGGTTATCCGGTAGCGATACTCCAATTCTCATCAATTCCTGTTCTGGTTCCATTCAATCATCCCTTATAGTGTGCAGTACTGTGTTAAACAACACATATCCCCCTACATTAATAATACTATGTATCCCGTCATAAAGAATCTCATTATTATGTAAATAATGAGAACCTTTTTATAGGGTGAGAACTAACCTACTTAATAGGAGGAAGTGAAAAATATGTCAGTATTGCAAGATGCGGTTGCGGATTGTGCACGCAGAAGGGTGGCACAGGCACCTGCCGTAGCCACGATCGGTAAGATCGTGGAACCGTTGGATGTGGCCTCTGCTTCAGATGTCAAATCCACTGGAATTTTCATCCTTGATCGTAATCTTGGCGGGGGTCTTCCGTCCGGATCAGTGGTATATCTCACAGGAGATCCGGAATCGATGTCAGAGATATTTTTACACCAGTTTACACAGACACGCAAGACGTATTACGTGGTTACCGGGCGGAAACCGCAGTATGTTGCGCAGAACATACAGAGCATGGGGTATGATATATCAGAAATAACATTCATTGATATATATAGTGAATATTATCTTAGTGCCCAGGGTGAACTGGTTGATAACGTGGGCAACGAGTACGTGGACAACCAGATCATAGATTTCATGATATACAATCTACAAAATATTGAGACAGAAGATGAATGCAGCGATGTAAACATACTATTTGACACATTCTCGTTCTTCTTAAATCTCAATGTCAATGTCGGGCAGATCAAGAAACTCATGAACGTTATCTATGAGACGACCAAGGAACTCGACGGGATGACCTACCTGTACGGATTGAAGAACACACATGACCGGGCGCTTGAGAATGAGATCATTAACGCATGTGATGTGGTCTTCGATATCGAACTGCTCCGCAATTCCGACGAGATCGTGAGTAGGCTGTCCATCCCGAAGATTCGCGGAATGGCTCCAATCACAGATATGCTCAAGTTCAAGATTAATGAAGGTATCCAGATCGATACCTCAACAGATATCGCATGATGCCGTACATCATCAGTCAGGATAGCTGTGGCACCATCTGCACTCGTGCTCTGCGCTGGCATTGAAGTTCGCCTTCGCATTATCGTAAGCGGTCGCATTGTGGCATTCCGCGCATTCTGTAATCGTGAGCACATTCACGCCCTTCACCGAATAGTTCGCGGGATCCGCGGTGACGTTATGCCGATCGCTCTCGTTTAGTGGATCTGACTGGTATGAGTGACAGCACTCGCACCACTTCCAGGTGTACTCCTCGATCGGATGATTCATCTGCGTGTTGACATGGCACTTCGTGCAGTCCACAGTCTCATGCACACTCGCATTAAACATCGTCTTGTTCACATACGCATCAGAGTCGTTCAGTTCGAAGTGGCAGCTTTTGCACGCTTCTGACCAGTTCAGCGTTGGGATCTTGAGACTTGAATCATGTATCCTGCCTCTATCATGACATTTCGAAACGATGCAACCAGACGTCTTTGTCGCATGTGGGATGTTTGCGGTGTAGTTCGGGTATCCTGCATGTAAGAAGATATCGATGAACTCATTGGTCGGGTTCCGGTGGCACCATGCGCAGTCAGAGAGGTCGTCGTCTATAATGATGTCGGTGCGGTTCCACGGATAATGCGATGCCTGCGACATGTTCACACGGTACGATGCGTTTCCGCCCGCATCGAAGCCCGGAACCTTCATCGTGCTTAAGTTGTGGCACCCATATCCGCATGAGGATGAGTTCGTCGTGGCATTCGGGCGTGCTGTGATATTGATGCCGCTCTTGAAGTGGTTGTAGACCGCGGTTGCGCTGCTCACGTTCTGGTACGCATAAGTGCCGTTGTGGCACTCGTAGCAGAGGTATGCTTCGTTATTGAAGGTGTCCTCGTGCCCGTTCTCGGGATATGCGCCGTCAGGTACGTGGCAGCCCCAGCATTTGGCGTTGTTCGTATCACGGACCTCTGACAGAGCGATGTCGGTCATATTCTCATTGACATTCTCGTGCACGCCCAGATTCATCGCTGTCACATTGATCTCGTAGACTGTGCCTGTCTTGTTAACCCCGTAGAGCGCGTGGCAGTCGGTGCAGTTCCCGCTCGTCTGCGCCCGCGTCAGGGTCTCGTTGTGAAGCCTGCCATCACCATGACAGACGTTGCAGTTCTGGCTTCCTGCGTGCTGGATATTCTTGTCGTTTTCGAATTCCATGAACGGAGTCGATGGATTGACGTGGCAGTATGAGCAGTACGCGGTGTTGTTATTCTCCACGAACAGATCCGCGATATCGGTCCGGTTGTTCCCGTAGTGGGATACGACCGAGAATGCCGTGCGGTAGGTATCGTTCTCTGTGAATGGATACTTCATCTCTGACTGGTTGTGGCAGCCCATGCACGAGTCGGAGTCTGCCGGGCGGTTCCAGTACGCAGAGATGTTGGTTCCGTTCTTGAAGTGGTTGTAGACATTCGGAGCATCGCTCACATTGTCGAATGGGTGTCCTGCCTTGTTGTGACAGTCGTAGCAGAGATATGGCGGGTCCTTCCTCGTACTGTGCTTATCCGCGTTCGTGCCATTCTCAAAGTGGCAGACCCAGCATGATCGGTTCAAGCCGTACTCAAGCAAGATATTGTTCGTGTTCCAGTGCATCGCCTCCCCAAAGGCGCTTCCGTTTATCCGCTTGTTCTTTGCAAACCCTTCCTTGTCGTGGCATCTCAGACAATCGAATCCACCCTTTCCAGACCACAGATTCGCTGCATGGAAGTCCACCGGGGTTTCATTGTCATTTGTATGGCAGATATAACACCCGTCTTCCGTGTTTGAATAGTTTGTGAAGTTGCCGTGCTCGTTCTGCGGAGCATTTCCCCAGATCAGTCCGTCCGTTGTGTTGTTGTGGCAGATTCCACAGCTCTCTGTCGGATTGATTAAGTGTGTCGTTGTGCCGTAGTGCGAGACGTTCGATGCGACCGTGTTTTTAAGCATCTGCCCATAAGTGTCCACGTGGCTCTGGTTGATGCTGTTGTTGTGGCAGTCCATACAACGCCCATGGCTCATACTGGTCTTGAGGGTCGATGAGTTCGGATAATGCGTATATATCCGTGGAGGCAACCGGTTCGGTGGATAACTCGCACTGATCCAAGTCTCGCCGTAACTCGTTGCCGCGTTCCATTCATCGCTTCGTGCGTGACAGTCCTCGCATGACCACGGCTTCTTCTGCGGTTTGTAAATAAAGTTCCTGTCCCCCATCCCCTCCGGCTGCATGCCGTCGCTGTTGTGGCAGCCCCAGCAGGGCTTCGATCTCGAATCGCATTCAAGGATGTCGGTGTGGGTGTTGTTGGCGACGTTCCCGTGAATGCCGGCAGCGATCGCGTCTGCATCGACGAGCGACTGGACTCCGTAATTGCTGTTGATGTCGTGGCAGATCACGCAGTCGAACCCGCCGCCGGCATAGAGCGACTTGTTATGGAAATGCGGGATGTTGTCAGCTGTTACGTTGTACAGGTAGTCAGGGAGTACATGGCAGTAGGTGTAGCACTCTGAGAGGTTTGATGTGTCCGCGCCGTACATATTATCGGTCACATTCGGAGCATTGCCCCAGATCGCGCCATTTGTGGAGTTGCAGTGGCAGAATAAGCAGTCGGAGGTGTTAAATAGGGGATTTTCGATGTTGAATGCATCTCCCTGTGATCTATTCAGTCCGTAGTGTGAGACATCGCCCATCGTGGTTCTGCCGGTGTAATCAACAAATCTTTTGATTACATTTTTATTTTCATTAGTGTACTTCCAGACCTTGAGATCACCTATGTCACCATCCGAAAGACGACTTGGTGCATGGCAGTCCCCGCATGATCCGTTGCTCCCGACATCGGTCTGGATGAATATCGATCCTATGCCCTTGGTGGTCGGACCGTGGTTATCGATCGCCTTGACAACCCCTTTCGTGTGCGGTGGCTGACCGCCCTCTGGTCCGTGACACTTCGGACACTTGTACGGGTTCAGCGCCCGGTCCGGATGGAAATTCGGAGACGGTGGCGTGCCGTTTGTAGAGTGACATGCCCAGCAGATCGAGTTATTTCGGTCAAGGTTCGTATCTGCGTACCCGCGAGCTCCGAGCCATTCTGTGAAATTCTTATCGGTTCCTGGAAGATCTGCGTCCACATCCTCTTCAGCCCACCAGCTCAGGTTCTGATGCATCGCAATCTTCACCGCAGATAAGTTCACGATCGGGCGGATCGCATCAGAGCGACCGTTGTCGTGGCACTCGAGGCAGCCCGCGCCGCCCGCGGGTTCGTAGTCGATGAATTCGCGGTAGGTGAAATAATCGGTCTGAAGGCATTTCGCCGTCGGCGTGTGGCAGGCGCTGCCACATGGTTGGCTATCGGTCAGATAAAGTCCACCGCCCCTGTTCGCGGTTGTATTATTCCAGTTCGCATAATCCAGTACATCCCATGATATGTTGCCTGGAGGCGAGACATTGGTGATGTAGGTGTAGTTGAAAACATTCCCCGTAGACCGTTCTGTATAATTCGTCATCGCAGGATTATCGCTGCCGTGCGGGTTGTGGCAGGAGTAGCAGTTATATGAGAGGTGCTTATCGTCATAATAATCACTACCCTGTGGGGAGTGGATGTTCTTGAATTTTGGGGTTCCTCCGGTGCCTCCGTAACTGAAGCCCTTCGGTAATACAATATAATATTCGTCCCGAAAGTTCGTCTGATTCGTGTATTTTTCAAGATGACCGGTCTCGCCCGACATCTTCGCCACGAGTTTCTCCTCAAGATGACACACGAGGCAGAGAGCATAGTTGGTTGAGTTATACCCCCCTGATGTGGAATTCGTATAATACTTCAGCAGATCAAACCGATGCTCTGTCCCGTGGTTGTCATGACATGCCTTGCACGCAAGCTTTCCATCCCCGAGCGGGTGGTGGGTCGTCTTGTTGAACTCCTCCTTCTGATTCAGTGTCGCTCTGACCGCACTTGAATTGTGGCATGTCTGATCGCCTTTGCCGTTGTAGCAGAGCTGCGGGCTTTGCTGGTATAATAGATCCTTCCCGCTTGTGTTTCCGTGCGGTATGTTTTTGGAATCATTCTTATCATGGCAGTCGATGCACCGCCCGGGAGTGTAAGGATCATCCAGTGTACCGTTCCTGATAGTTTTGTTATACTCTGTCCAGTGTTTCGTATTCGGAAACTTGTATGTGCCATCCGCATACTTGAGTTTGTCATAATGACAGTAGTAGCACCTGCCGTTCGGGGTGTAACCTGCATTCACGAGAATGGTGACCCCGGGTCCTGAGATCGCGGTCGTGATGTTCTTGTAGCTCTTGTCATATATCTTATTGAGCACATCCCACCTGTTGACTGCCGTGCAATTCATCGGCTGGTAGGTCGTCTTTTTGCTTGCGTTCTGCTTGTACTCGATTACAGGGAGCCAGTTGCTGCTCGAGGTGGGAGGTCCATAATCGCCGAAGGCGTTGTTACTCAATCTGCCAGTTGCATCCGAAGTCCCGCCTTCCCAGCACAGCGACTCGTTATAATCGCTGATATCTCTATATCGCACTGATAGGTTCGTCCACATCGGCTCCTGATGGTAGTTATCCCAGCAGAGCACATCGATCCGCCACATCCGCGTGAGATTCGATGTATCCTCGTAGCCGACCTTTGTTTTGTCAAAGACGGTATCGAGCGTGCACAAGCTGGTGTTACCTGTCAGGTAGAAGGTGTAATTCGCTGCTGTCGATTCGTTGTTTGCGATGGCTGCGCCGTTTGAGTCGTTGATCCTGATGTCGAACTCTGATCCGTTGCGCGTGAGATCATTTCCGATCATCGTTGTGTTCGTTGAGTACTCCTCAAGGAGGATGCCGATA
>DASC01000150.1:0-4986 GCA_002503595.1 Candidatus Methanogaster sp. UBA203
TCTGGTGTTTGTGAGGATCCTGCCATCCATCAGGTCGATGTTAACATGCAGCCGGCTTACGTCACACATCTCGCACGCATCTCCGATCACGCCGAAATCGGCATTCTCGGTTCCGATGGTGACGGTATCGGCGATTGTAAGCCCAAGCGCCGCGTCTTCCGCGGACCTGACACCGCAACTGAGTATCGTCCTGCAGTATTCCGAGACATCCTTTATGACCTGGAAATTGTCCCCAATTCCGCGTATCCGGTTGAGGTCGGCAGCGTACACCTCTGTCGGGCGTAGCGTTCTTGCGATATCCGCTGCGTCTGATGTTTCGCAGACCGAACTAAAATCCGCTACTGGCAGGTACTCTTCCCGCTTGCCCCTGAGCGCATGTACCACAACACCATCGAATATATCCAGCACGAGGATGGTTCTGAACATCAATTATGCTTTGGCACGGTCATCGCATATAAAATCGATCAGAGACACGGACACCGGTGCCGGATCGAGGGATATCCACCAAATCCATGCTCATCGGTTACCGCTTCTCCGGACAGACCTCATGACCGCTTTTCTCGCCTCCTCAGCCACAAACAAGAACACCGCAAACGGAAGAAGCAGGAGCCAGTCCGAGATATCGATCGGTGCGGTATTTAGAATGGCATTTCCGATCGGATGGTAGACGATACATATCTGGAGCGCGATCTCTGCAACAATCCCTATCAAGAGCAATCGATTTGTGAAGAACCCGATCCTGTGTACCGCTTCTCTTGCTGTTCTGCAGACCATAGCGTTTGCAACCTGCGTGATCACGATCGCGGTCTGCGCCATGGTTATTGCCTTCCGGTACGCAATATCGGATGCATAAAGGGCACCAGAGACCCATCCGCTCTTCGAGAGCATCCAGAAGTAGCCAGACATTGCTGCAAGCGCCTGGATCGGTCCAAGAAACAGATACGCCCTTGCAAGCAGTGCGCGATCGAGCAATCGCTTGTCAGGAGACCTTGGCGGCTTATTCATCACATCCGGTTCCGGCTTCTCGGTTCCGAGTGCGAGTGCCGGGAGCATATCGGTTCCAAGATCGATGGCAAGGATCTGCATGATCGTAAGCGGGACAAGATAACCGACCGATGCCGGGAACATGACGAATATAATATAGGGGATGATTTCTGGGATATTGCTTGCAAATATATATGTTACGAACTTTTTGATGTTATCAAAGACGCCTCTTCCCTCCTCAATGGCAGAAACGATCGATGCAAAGTTATCATCGATCAGGATCATGTCAGCCGACTCCTTTGCAACATCGGTTCCGGCAATCCCCATCGCAATTCCGATGTCTGCCTTTGCAAGCGCGGGCGCATCATTGACACCATCACCTGTGACCGCAACGATTTCGCCACGCTCCTGAAGCGCTGTTACGATGCGCATCTTATGCTCAGGCGTCATCCGGGAGAAGATGATCTCCTCCGCTTCAAGCTTTTCGACCAGTTCGGAATGGCTCATATTTTTCAGTTGCGAGCCCGTGATCACGACCGGATCATCGCTGATAATCCCGATGTCCCTTGCGATCGCTGATGCTGTGACGCTGTCATCGCCTGTGATCATGACGATCCTCACTCCGGCATCCTTGCATTTTCTTACCGCATCAGATACTTCGGGGCGCGGCGGATCGATCATCCCGATAAGCCCCAGAAATACCAGATCTTTTTCGGTATCCTCAACCGAATAATCCCCGGATCCAACCTCTCTGTATCCAAATGCAAGCACCCTGAGCGCGTCCCGTGCAAATGACTCACTCATTCCTGTGATCTCATCGCGCAGCTCTGCTGTCAACTCGATCGTCTCGCCACCTGCCATCATGCGGTCACAGCGCGGCAGCAGACTGTCAAGCGCTCCCTTTACCCATGCTATCCTTTTCCCATCTGATTCGGTTACAACGGTCATCCTCTTCCGATCAGAGTCGAATGGAAGTACGGAAACCCGCTTATTCTCACTTCTTCTCGCGCATATATCGAATGCCTTCTGCGCTGCCACTGCGAGCGCACCTTCTGTCGGATCGCCGAGGATCCCCTTTGTGCCATCATCTTCGACAAGCGACGCATCGTTGCAGAGCGCGGCTGTGGACAGGAGGGGAGTCAGTTCTTTGACCCCCTGATCTGTGAGTATCGTTCCATCCCGATAAAAATTGCCTTCTGGCTCGTATCCAGTCCCGCTGACCTCGAACACCTTACGGTTGGCATATATCTTCCTTGCGGTCATCTGGTTCTCTGTAAGCGTTCCTGTCTTGTCGGTGCAGATGACGGTCGTGCATCCGAGCGTCTCGACGGAGTTCAGATTCTTGATAAGCGCATTCCGCTTCGCCATCCGCTGGCTTCCCATCGCAAGCGAGAGCGTGACCGTTGGCAAAAGCCCTTCTGGAACGTTGGCAACGATGATCCCGATCGCAAAACTGAAGTTGATCCAGAAAGCATTTCCCCTGATATCGCCGAGAATATAGAAAACGAGCCCCATGATCGTTGCGATGACTGCGATGATCCTTGTCACCTTGTGGATCTCTCTCTGGAGCGGGGTTGGTTCTGGCAGAACGGTCTGTGTTAGTTGAGCGATCCTTCCAAACTCGGTGCTGGCGCCGGTTGCGAAGACGACCGCCCTTCCGGACCCTGCCGCAACCGTGGTCCCGCCGAAGACGAGATTTGGATTGTCGACGAACTCCTCCTCGAAGGTTGGCTCAGCAGATCGTTTCACAGCCTTCGACTCGCCTGTGAGGGGGGTGTTGTTCACTTTGAGCCCATACTGTTCGATTACGCGTGCATCGGCAGGAATAAGGTCCCCTTCAGAGAGTATCACAACATCGCCTGGCACGACATCTCTCGAATCGACCTTCATCCCTCTCCCTGATCTAATCACCGAGACAAAACTTGGAAGGAGTCTCTGAAGCGCCTCTGCGGCACGTTCTGCACGGTATTCCTGTATGAATGTGAAAACCGCATTGACGATGATGACTGCGACGATGAAGCAGCCGAGATGGAACATGCCCTGTCCCGGATCGAGATATTCACCGAGAAACGCGAGCCCAGCGGCAATCCAGAGCAACAGCGCAAAGAAATGGGTGAACTGGGCGAGAAATCGATATATTAGAGGGGTTTTCCTGGCTTTCTTGATCTCGTTGTATCCGAACTGGCGCATCCGTGCGTCTGCTTCATCGTCACCGACCCCATCCGGCGATGTCATGAGTTGCACATAGACATCATCGATCGGCAGTTCATTGATGCTCATTGTAATCACTTCACCGGACGCCACACGACGACGTCGCATGGTGCTTTTTCGAGGATTTTCTCGACAGGATTGCCCCTGATAAGTTGTTTGAGGAAGTCTCTTCTGGTCGCTCCCAATATGATGAGATCATACTTTCCTGATGCCGCCTCTCTGACGATCGCATCGGTTGCATCGCTCTCGATGGCTGTTTTTATCTCAGCGGCTACACCGTACGAGGAAAGCGCATCCACAAACTCCTTTACTCTTTTTCTCGCGTGCACCCGTGCGATATTCTTCTTCTCATGAGTAAGTCCCATGAATCCGGAGCGCGAGACCGTTTGGACATGCAGCGCCGTAACAGCCCCATTAAAAACGTTAGCGAGCTTTGAGGTTAAGTATGCACGCTCGTCAGACTCCATACCCCCGATTACAGGAACGAGAATTTTTTTAAGATGCGTCAGTCTCCCGAGATGGGCAACTCTTATCGCAAGCAATGAACATGGGAGAGATGCCATGAGATCCTTGATTATCGTTTTTTTGAAGAAATGCCTGAGCGATGCGACCGTCAGATCGATCTGCTCCCTTCTGACGATGGCTTCGATTGCAGGAACGACTGCCCCGGTCTCAACGATGCCATGCACAGCCAGACCCTGTGAGTCTGCATACCACACCACCCGGTCGACCGATTCTCTGCCAGCAGCAGACTCGCCCACATGAACTACAAACAGTTCTGCTCCACATGCGCATGCCAGATGGATGGCATACCTCGCCGCTGCTTCTGCATGGAAACTGCCATCGACAGCAAGGAGGATTCTCCGGTACATCTCAACTCCATACTATGTTGCCGATGGTTTAAAGTGTCATCGTGTGGACTTATGCATCATGGATACGAGATGTCCGAGATGCGGATCAGAGACTGTTGAACTCGGTGAGAAAAATCTGGAGATTGGAGTGACCCGAAAGGATCCGGTCAGCATCAGACTATGCGGGAACTGCGGCATGGTCTTTTACGTGCATATCGAGGAGATATCGAAGTTCTGATCAGCCATCGACTTCCATACGCACCATGGTGAAGACCGGTCCCCGGATGTCGATCTTCTTGTTGCCGGACGTGATCCACCGGTTCGCATGAGGCTTTATCTTGATATTGATCTCTGACGGAACCTTGGCACCCTTGACCCTGACCTCGCACCCCACACCGCATCGTGCCGCGTTCTCGATCTCGCGTGCTGCCTGCGCGGCACCC
The DNA here is from genome assembly GCA_002503595.1 of Candidatus Methanogaster sp. UBA203. GTDB lineage: Archaea > Halobacteriota > Methanosarcinia > Methanosarcinales > Methanogasteraceae > Methanogaster_A. Next base: position 4,490 of record DASC01000150.1, read on the forward strand.
CGAGAACATTGTCACGTGAACATGGCATCGTTCATCGCGGCATGATCGCAGAGAAATGTTATATTAACAGAGTGGGTGATCGGTCGCTCGAAAGTCGGCAATTTTCACTCTCCTTTTGGATTAGATGGTGTGGACTTCAAAAGCTATCTCTCAGCAGTTTAAAGATTTTTAACGTGTCTGGCAATCATCATTTCGGCAAAAGCGTATGCAGCATCACAAAGTTCAGCATCATTGCCATCTTCGACCTCAGTATTAGGTAAAGTGCACCGCTTAACCTTTGCTTTGATACGTGTTGATATGTTACTCACATAGTTATCTTCGCAAATAACATAGCATCCCGAGAACTTCCTTATCTCGCTACAGAAATGCGCAAGTTCGTCTGTGACCCCTTCATTGCTACAGTTTGCAAAGAAAACAAACAAATTCAAATCAGAATGTAGCATCAACTCATTAGATTTTCTTTCCCAATATATATTCCAATCTTCATCGGATTTATT
>DASC01000150.1:5166-8091 GCA_002503595.1 Candidatus Methanogaster sp. UBA203
GTGACAAAGGTAGAAGAGTATTCCAGCCAAATGCCGCTGATAGTCAGACAGGCATTCAAAGCGTTTGGCAGTGATAATCGGTGCGCAATAGTTGTTGCATTGTATGAACATGATGGGCGACTCACGTTTAGCCGACTTAAAATCGCTCTCGAACTTGACCCGAGGGTACTCACAAACGAGTTGAAAAAATTAAGAAACGGCGCCATTGTCACCCACTATACTGAATATACCGAAGGTAAGAGAGATCACTCTTATTACGAACTTACTAACTTTGGTGTAGATATCCTGAAAGCCGCATTCAGTGTGCTTGCCAGACCGTATCAACCTATCGTTGAATCGGCAGATATAACTGCATCGGGGACGTCAGAACCACTGCCCGTGCCAATCATCACAGGGCAGTGGTATGGAAAGAAGGACAGTTTACTGGAGGGAGTAACATGTTGAGTATATCAGAGCCACACAAAACTATATTGGCAGATGAAATAGCATTCGCTCGCGAAAAGATGGATGGAGAATCTGACATCAGAAAAAAGGTATATTACTATAGCGCAGTGCCTGCGATGATACAGAGGATTTTTAACATAGATCCTACCTTCGATCGACAACTCATTTTTGTGTTCATGGTTTTGACTGCATCGCATAATCAAATGAAAGCAGCCATGGATCGAATTGTGGCTGGAGACCATATGATTACACCTCCAGAAAATTTCTTTGATAGAATAAGCACTTATCTTCAAGAACTGGAAGGTAAAGTTAGAAATAACGAAGATACATATATCATCTTGGAAAAAATTACGGTTTCTGCATACCTTTTGGATGGTAATGGATATTACCTGCATCAAAAAGGCTGGATGAAACTCCCAGAGTGAGTCTGTTTTACGTTCCGATAGGCGAACTCATACATCCAACGCAGAAATCAAGCAATATATGAGACACATCACACAACTTCCATCCGCACCATGGTAAAGACCGGTCCCCGGATGTCGATCTTCTTGTTGCCGGACGTGATCCACCGGTTCGCATGGGGCTTTATCTCGATATTGATCTCTGACGGAACCTTGACACCCTTGACCCTGACCTCGCACCCCAGACCGCATCTTGCCGCGTTCTCGATCTCGCGTGCTGCCTGCGCTGCAAACACATCGATGAACCTGAAACCGGCAGAGACGCCTTCCTTGAATACAGCATCCCATTTCTCGATACGCGGCACCCCGAGAACATTACCATCGTGAACCATGACCTCGTTCATCGCTGCAGGACCGCAGAGTTTCGTCTTCTCTTCCGGTTCGACAACCGTCACCCGAACATGATGCCCGAACATCTCGCCCGCCCACGCCAGATACTCGCATGGACTCGGATCGCTTCCGTGCTCTTCAGCGACACGTGCGATGGCGCGGGCTATCACAAGTCCGGTATCGGTATCGGGAGCCTCTCTGGCACAGACCGATGATGCGAGTTCGTGATCGGTCATCGAGAGTTGATCGAACTGCGGGTACGAGAGCGATCTGACATCGCTGGCGCCGTAGAGGATCATTGCGAGCCGCTCCACGCCAAGACCGAGGTTCATCACAGGATAAGAGATCTCGTAAGCAGAAAGTGCGATCGGCGAGTACATGCCGAAGGTCGCAATCTCGATCCAGCCGTCCGCATACTTCGTATCCGAGTCGTGCAGGGCAGGATGGTACGCATAGACCTCGATCTGGGTATCTGGCACATAGTACTTGCTCCGTTTCTCATCTGGCTGGAACCTGAATTCCTCGAACCCGAATTGGGATAACAGAGCCTGGGATACCGCTTTTCCGTAATCAACCGTAACATCTTCTCCAACCGCAACGCATGAGGCTGAATGGTACGTCATCAACCTGGAAGCGTCCTCTGACTGCTCCCTTCTGAAGCACCGGTCTATCGAGAAGAGTTTCAGCGGAAGCTCCTGTTTACCGATGAGTGCTGACAGTGTGATGAACCAGCCGGAAGTCATGTGGCTGCGAAGCGTCTTTCTTGTTGGTTCCGGAACCAGTTCCCGAAACTCAGGAAAGACCTGATCGATCATCACCGCAACCTTCGGATCATCGATCTCAAGCTCCCTTGCGAGCACCGGGATCAGGTCATCGCCCTCGATCACTCCTTTCTTGTACGAGTGAAGCACCTGCTTGACCGTTGTCGCGTCGTCTTCGCTTACGTTCCTGCCGATGATCTCACCGATCTTTGCGATCCGTTCATCGGATAGCCCGACATCAGGACGCGGCAGCCCTGCGAGATAGAAACACCGGTCCAGAACAGCTTGCGCCTCTGATCCGAACTGGCGGTACACCTCCCGATCCTCGACTATGAGCGGGTTCATCGTCTCGGAAAATCCCATCCTGAGATATGCCTCCCTGAGACGATGTACCATCTCAAAGATCGGGTGTGGCTTTCCGTAATCGAATTTGAGGTGGGGATATGCCTGATTGATCCCTGGAACCGGGATTATATCCTTACCACGATTCCATGTCCCTTCAAAGTCCTGCGCTGCTGATTTCCTGATTGCATCCGGATCGAACTTCATTATGCAGTACTTGTCCCCAATCACAGTTAAACGATTTGATGAGATAGCCTGAGGTGGGCGAAGAAGAGGATGCGAAGCCGGGATGCCACCCGCGCGACTGGCTAACCACCGTCCGCGGATGCTACTGAAATGGGCTCGCTGCGATTCGAACGCAGGATCCCCGCCGTGTGAAGGCGATGTCATAACCGACTAGACCACGAGCCCATAATCGAGTTGTCTGGAAATGGGTCTGTAGCGATATAAATATTGCTGTCGGCGAAGCCTGCATTCACCTGAAACACTTGACGCACGATATGATCGTATCGCCCGCCTCTGTCAGATCCATAGCCATTGCCATCCCGGAATCCAGATCATCCGCTTCGCAGTCGCTCTCTATGCCA
>DASC01000204.1:0-2576 GCA_002503595.1 Candidatus Methanogaster sp. UBA203
ATGGATCGTGCCGCGGGCGCTGTACCAGATCGCCAGGACGCGGAGCCGGGAGCTGTTCCTGCTGAGCATTTTTATGATATGCCTCGCGGTTGTATGGCTGACATCCAGTTTGGGACTCTCCCTCGCACTGGGTGCATTTCTGGCAGGCTTGATCATCTCCCAATCGGAATACAGCCATCATGCGCTCGGTAATGTCTTGCCCTTCCGCGATGTCTTTATGAGCTTCTTTTTCGTCTCGATCGGGATGCTGCTGGATCTCGATTTTCTTTTTCAGCAGCCCGGACTCATTTTGCTGATTGCTCTCTGCTTTCTGGCATTAAAAGCAGTCATTGCTTGTTTCGTGGCTTTTTTACTCGGATTTCCACTTCGCACTGCGATTTTAGTGGGGCTCGCACTCTGTCAGGTCGGTGAATTTTCTTTTATCCTTTCAAAGACCGGCGCCCAACATGGTTTGCTTGCCGGGGGTGCATACCAGTTTTTCCTGACCGTCTCTGTCCTGACCATGGCAGTGACACCGTTTATTATAGCACTGGCGCCTCGCATAGCGGAGATCGCATTGCGGTTGCCACTGCCGGGAGTATTAAAATCAGGCTGGCATCCTGTACCAAGGACGGAACGTGTTCGTAAACAGGATCACTTGATCATCATTGGCTTTGGGGTAAACGGCAGGAATGTGGCTCGAGCTGCCAGGATATCGGGCATCCCATACACGATCCTTGAAATGGACCCGGAGATGGTGAGGGCTGAACAAGCAAAGGGTGAACCGATTTATTACGGCGATGCAACTTATGAGGCGGTATTCCAACATGCAGACATCAAAGATGCAAGAATTGTGGTGATAGCCATCTCCGACCCAGCCGCAACCCGCAGAATCACCGAAATCGCCCGGAGACTCAACCCGAAGATTCATATCATTGTAAGAACGCACTATCTTCAGGAAATGAAGCCCCTGTATGAATTAGGGGCGGACGACGTTATTCCGGAGGAGTTTGAGACCTCTGTGGAGATATTCACCCGGGTTCTGGTGAAATACCTCATACCCAGGGATGAGATCGAGAGCTTCATAGCTGAAGTGCGGTCAGATGGTTACGAGATGTTTCGAAGCCTTTCAAAAGAGCCGGAATCTTTTCCGGGATTGAAATGCCATCTTCCCGACGTCGAGATCGTCACGCTGCGGGTTTTTAAGCGAGCGCCCGTGGTTGGATGGACGTTGGCTCAGATCGGGCTTCGGAAGAAGTGTGGTGTCACAGTGCTTGCGGTGCGCCGGAACTCGCAGATGATCTCCAATCCGTCAGGGGATCTGAAATTCTGTGCCGGAGATCTGCTTGTTGTCATCGGACCGCCGGATAAGATTGCCAGGGTCATGGTTTTGTTCGATAACCCTGAAAGGGAGTAATTAACACGTGAGTCAGAAGGATGATGGATTATGATCGCACACATCACAGGAATCCTTGAACGGAAATCGCAGAACCGCGCAGTCGTCGATGTCGGCGGCATCGGATATGAGCTACACATCCCAACGTCCACATATAGCGCGCTGCCAGAACCGGGAAGTCCTGTGCAACTGCATACCCACCTTCACGTAAGGGAGGATGCGCTCATGCTGTATGGGTTTTCAAGCGTCAGGGAACTCGAGTTCTTCAGGTTGCTGCTTGGAGCATCGAGGATCGGACCGGGCGTTGCCTTAAATATCCTGTCCGGAATATCGTTTGATGAATTCAAATCTGCCGTGTACAACGAGGACATCAACCGGTTGAGCAGCATATCAGGCATCGGGACAAAGACCGCAAAGCGGCTCGTTCTCGAACTCAAGGATAAGATCACAGATATTCCTGCAGAGACCGGGTATCCGGCAGATACTGCAAGTGCTGCCATCGCCGGCATGGTCTCACTTGGATACACGAGAAGCGTGGCAGAGACTGCCGTCCACGCGGCACTCCAGTCGGGATCGGTCCTCGATCTCGGGGAACTGATCAAAGCCGCGCTTAAGAATGTTTAGGAGTGCACACGAGATGCGAACACCCGATATCGAGTATCTCGACCATCCTGCCGATGTGAAGTTCAGGGTGCACGGAAGAACGATCGAAGAGGCGTTTGAGTACGCCGCTCGTGCGATGTTTGGCGTGATGATCGATCCTGATGTCACAACCATAGAACCGGTACGAACCATCGAGATCGATCTTTCTGCTGATGACTGTAAGGATCTGCTGTACGACTTTCTTTCGGAACTATTGTACCTCTTCGAAGTCGAGGAGATCGTATTTGGCAGGTTCGATGTGGAGCAGATCGAGCAGGTGGGGGGTGGGTATCACCTCAGGGCGCACGTCTCTGGCGAACCGATCGATCGGGGGCGGCACAGGTTCGGGGTTGGCGTGAAGGCGGTCACCTTCCATGATATGGTGATCGAGAAAACCGGGGAAGGGTATACGGTGCAGGTGCTTGTCGATACGTGAAACGAACGTAACTACCCGAGGTACATAAAACACGGTCATAAGACTTCATCGTACAGGCACTACCTGACTCGGAGCATAATAGAATCCCAAAAGGTAACTACTCAGGTATGTTGATTGGTCTCC
>DASC01000204.1:2632-6916 GCA_002503595.1 Candidatus Methanogaster sp. UBA203
GTATCATCCTCCGCGTCCCTCCGCGCACTCTGCGGTAAAATTTGAGGATATAGCAATTTCACGGGAATTTTCGGTTGCTGTGAAGAGCAAAACAACTCACACACCCTTAACCGATCGCGGATCTACAGCAACCCCGCGGCTCGACTCGACCATCTCGCGCCCGCTCATCATCGCCCTGCCAACCCCAAACGCCATTGCGCCTTCGACGATCACCTCGTCCATCGGTCTGATCTGCGGGTCGGCGCTGACTACGCCGGGCGCAAGGATCGATCCTTTCGGCAGGAAATCATCGATCTCGACCCGATATATGTCAGGTGGCATGTTGGCTGCCCCTGCAAGCGTCGGTGCGATCGTGCCGTATCTGGTGGATGACGCGATCTGCTCACGATCCGCGAATATCCTGAATCCGGACCTACCTGATTTTACCCGTGCGCGATCCGGGATCAGTTGTTCCCCAACGCCCAGCCCGAACTGGTAGTCAGCGATCGCCCGAACCGTGGCGAGTGGGGGTCTCTTGCTTCTGCCGCGCGATTGCGATGCCATGATCCCGGCAACGGATTCCCGCAAGCTGGCAAGCGAATCATCGGACAGCAGACCTCCGGTGGCGGCAGCAGAGTACACAATCTCGATTCCGAGATCGCGCTCAACTATCTTGCAGACATCGAAAAATCCGCCGCTGACGTGCGCTATGATGTTTTTGTACGCATGTTTCGCAAGATACGTGCGCAGGCACGCGGCTACCCACACAGTCTCATCGAGACTCCACTCCCCGGTGACAGCGATATCGTAGTGCGCTGCAGGGTACACGGTCTCGAGTTCTCTTGGAACAACACCGAGCGGCGATGTCAGTATGATCTCATGGATTTGCTGCCGGTACCCCTTGAGCGCATCGATGAACTTCGCATGAGACCTCGATAGCGAGTATGGTTTCTTTGCCGAACACGGGAGTATCACGAGGGTATCGGTATCGGCATCAGGCGGAGCGAATCGAGAAAGCACACGCTCTGCAAATCTTGTGACCTCGACGCGATTCTGGGATTCCGCGGTGTTTGCAACGAGAACGCTTTTTCGCACCGTTGGGGTGCGCTCCTCGAGATACGTGTGCTCAGAGTCCAGCAACCGGAGCACCGCTGTTAAATAGGGTTGGGATCTGCATTGCTTCTCTACATACTCGCGCAAGATTCCATCACGGATGCATTCGCGTACGGTTCTCAATTCTTCGCTCAATCTGGCGGTGTTATGATCCGCAAGCAGTCTGGCACGCTCTGACCTCGGGAGGCTTCGCAACTCTTCCGGAGTCCTGATCTCTGTGCAGACCGCACACGAGCACGGGAACTCGCGCAGACGGTCGATCGATCTTGCACCTTCTCTTGTCAGATACAGGTCCTGATACCCGCGTATTGTGCAAGCGGTGTCGTCAACGAGATCGATCCCGAGATAGATCAGCACAGCGAGGTTCTCTGGCGTTGCAAGCGCGGGAGCATACACCGCGGTGTCTGGCACCGTGTTATTCTTCAGTCTCAGCACGGCATCGACGAGTGCCCTTGCCCGGTTCTCAAAGAGTGCCGCCGCACCGATCACATAGAGGTCGCGACCGCCTGGTATATCTGCCTGCGCCGGATGGATCACCTCGCCGACCGCGCCATCGTGACCGGATAGCTGTGATGATAGTGATAGTGGTTGCGCCGGGCGGTTGACGATCTCGGGTGGCGCATGGAGCGGAAGCGACCTGTGCGGCAGTATCAGCAGTTTACCAGGATCAGCCGATGTTTCCGGGCTTTCGTCCCGGTCCCACACGCACCCGCAATCGATGATGCTGCCCTGGTGCTTCCTGAGCAATCCTGAGTTCAGGATCGCTGGCGTCCGGATTCGCTTGTCCAGCATCAGTCTGCCGATCCTTGCGGCGCAGTCCCGGTCTGTTACCTCGAAGTATCTGGTCATCTGAACACGTCCGCAACGTGATTGCATGCGCCGCGAAAGGTTGGCTCGCTATGGTCGGGGTCAGCTACAATGTATTGGACTGATGGTTGGGTTGGCATGATGTTGTTCTCCTGATTAGGTGATTGCTGTTTTTTGATGCGTGTGACATCCGATTATCCGGATGGATTTAGGTGGAGCGCCGAAAGCATGAAGCCATGTGCATTCGGTTGGGCGATGGATAACAAGGCAATATCACATACTTATCGAAGACCATAGAGTTTGATGATATAGGGGTGCGAAGCCAATAATTGTTCAAGCTTCCAGTGTTCCCACAATTCGACTTTTAATCTCGAATTGCTTTCGTTCCATCCGTCAACAATCTGAGTTACTTGATCTGAAAACTTTCCACTTGTTATTACTAAATAAAGATCGGCTTTGCCATGAGTTACTGATAAATTCTGTAAAGTTTCGATATCTTTAGGCGATACGCTTTTATTTGGTCGATGTTTGCATTGTACTAAAGTCCGTTCTCTAATTGTACCTCGTGCCGCATCTTGATATACCCAAAAAGCTTCAAGATCTTTTCCTCGGTCTGATGCATGAGTTGGGGTCAACCATTCAACATTTTCCCAGTTGGGGGATGCTTTTAATAAGTCTGCACACAGCCGCTCGAATTGTACATCTGTAATACTCGCCCAGTTTAAGCTTGTTCCTATTATGCCAGTTTTATCGGCACTGTCAACTAAATCCCCGATATCTTGGGTAATTATTGGGAGGGGGTCATCACCATAAAAGAATGAGGCTATGGATGGTTTGATCGAAGACCAATCTAACCGTATGATGTCATATAGGTCATGAACCAAACCAAAGTGCATATGTCTGTTGAGATCCGACCATCTGAGCGGTCGCGAAACACTGTCACCCATTAACCCATCAAGTTGACGTATCCTCTCTTTTAACGGATTTATCTCCTCTGGTTTCAATGCGTCTGAAGAATCTCTTCCTTCCAAATTTACATTTAGTAAATCTAAGATTTTATCGATATCCCTCACACATCGTTGCACCTGATTGCGGATAAGTCTACGGCGCTCTCTTTTAAGTGCATGTTCATATTTAGAAATTTCAGAATCCTGTGCAAACGTTTCTGAATAAAATTCCATTATGCAATCCGAAACATCTCTACTACCTTGTGACACCCAATCATACTCTGGTAAAAGATTTCGTATATTTATATCTCTAATTTTTGGTATTGTTTCTAATATATCCTTGAATTCGAAACACTTGATTTCATATTGCGACTTATCCTCTTGTATCCAATTACCACTAACTGGAAGCAGTTGTTCGATCTCCGTCCATTTCTTCTTGAGCAATTCAAGATTCACTGAAACCTTGTTTAGTTCTTCTATTGCATTATATAGTTCCATAAACGCCCCCTGTTATGATTGATGTTACTTGTTGCTTTTTCACCTAACGCGGCATATCTGAATCTACTTCGCATACACGTCCTTCTGATTGAACTTCTGGATATTCAACCATCTTCTCCGGTCTTTATCTGTGAATTATCCAGCGGACTTTTAATCTTACTTATACCCCTATTCTTATCAACCACATAAGTATGTATCCCGGCCCCCTTCGAACTCCTGCGCCCCCGGCATCCTCCCTCTTGATAGTCCCCCGCATCAGATCAAGTAGATGCGCAAGTATATCGACAATGTTTTAACCCGCTATAGATATTATCATACTATGACCGATATACAGATACCGACAACGGTGGAAAAAGAAATTCATGCGTTGGTCGAGGCGAAATATTACTCTTCAATCTCAGAAGCCGTTAAAGACGCCTTCAGATCACTATTCGCAGCAAAGCCAGCTCTCAAAATAATTTCTGCAATATATTTATATGCAAATAACGAAGTTTCTATCTCAAAAGCGTCAGAGATCGCTGGAGTCAGTATTGAAGAATTTAAAGAAATATTGGTGAGTCGTAGTGTGAAACGGGAAATATATCCCGACGAGAGAATCGATGAGAATGTGAGAATGATTCTGGAGCGAAGAGTTTGAGTATCCTTTTAGATACGGACGTGCTGTCCGGATTTGCGAAAATCGGCGGACTCGGGCTGATAAATGAACTGTTCTCCAGTGAAGAGATGCTGATTACCAACGGCGTCTATGAAGAGCTGGTGTACATAAAAGAATCTGGTTATGGTTTCGTCGATCAAATTTTCACTTTCGCCAAGAATACCCCGATGAGGGGCGATGAACTCAACATCTACCATTCATTCATGGAACATACAAATCTGGGTAAGGGGGAACTGCAATGCATTGCAGTTTGCATCGTGCGAAATTATCCATTCATCACGAATG
>DASC01000077.1 GCA_002503595.1 Candidatus Methanogaster sp. UBA203
GAGAAGAAGCCGCAGACCACTCTCTTCGATTTCTGATCTGCGAAAAAATGTAAAAATGTCAGAGCATCCTCACAACCCATTGACCGGGATGGTGAACGAGAAGGTGCTGCCCCTTCCTTCCTTACTTTCTGCCCAGATTCTCCCGCCATGCATCTCGACGATCTCCTTTGCCATCGGGAGCCCGAGACCGGTCCCACGCGACGCGGTATCCACCTTATAGAACCGATCGAATATCTTATCGATCGCACTATCAGGAATCCCTATGCCTGTGTCCGAGACCGATGTCAGCAACTCGCCGTCGCTGACCTGCGCGGCTACTGAGATGCGCCCTTCTGACGTGAATTTTATTGCATTGATGAGGATGTTTGTAAATGCGCGGGTCAGTCGATCGCGATCGCCGGTGATCGCCGGAAGATCCTCCGGTACATCCATGGTAAGCGTGGATCCTTTGAGTTCGACCGTCTGCTGCATCCGGTCAGTCACATCGTGTATGATGTCGCCAAATGAAATCTCCTCTTTTTTAAGCGTAATATCCCCTGTCTCGATATTTGCGAGTTCGATGATATCGATGATCATCCGTGTGATGCGGTTTATCTCCTGCTTTACAGCATACAGGCTATCCCTCTGCTGTTTCGTGATCTTGCCGAGATGCTCATCTAGAAGTAGTTCCACATGCCCATCGATCGATGTCAGTGGGATGCGCAGTTCCTCAACGGTTCTTGCAAAGAACTCGTTTTTCCCCCTTTCTGCCTCCTTTAGTTCGCTGTTCTCGGATATCAGTCTGGATTCTTCGTCGGGAGCGCGCCGCTCCATGTTAAATCCGGCATAACTGACCAGAATCAGCGTAACCAGCCATATCCCGAGCTGCACCATCGTATCCTGTATAGCGATGGTACTTGCAACCGCAATGGCTATCGTCCCAACAAGTGTGAATATTAGTCCTGTACGTGTGATGTTGTGCATTGATTATCACCTTATCATACTTATTAGAGATACTGGTTCAAGTCCAGTTATACCTATCGGACTCGGGTGGTGCGGCTGTAAGCGACCGGGGGGGTTGGCGTCTATAATTACTCGCTGATCCGGCTCACCATCTTTACGGCAGCCTCGACCGCACGTTTCGCATAATCCACACGCTGGTGCGCCTCCATACGGGTCATCTTTGGACCTGATATGCCGAGCGTGACCGGCTTACCGGATTCAAGCGAGAGGTCCATGATCTTCCTTGCAGCGTGTTGCACTACGATCTCATCGTGTCCGGTTGCGCCTTCGATCACACAGCCGATCGTCACTACCGCATCGATCCCCTCATCAGATACAAGTTTCTTGATCGCAAGCGGCATGTCATACACTCCAGGAACCATGACCGTCTCAACGACATCCGCACCAAGAAACTTTGCATGTTCTCTCCCGAGGAGTTCCATCTGGTATGTCAGGTCACGATTGAACTCAGATACTACAAATCCCAATCGAATAGCCATATATGTCAATCTCCATCTAAAGGTTTAAAAATAAGAAATGGAATTCGAGACGGTGTATTTTGAGGGGATGGATGGCTGAGTGAATTCAAACAACCTGTAACCGATTTCCCGAATTCCATGATTATGGTTCTGTATCGAATGGTAGATAAATGTTAGGGTTCGCGGGCACTGTCGATTTTCCCAGTGAAATCACTATATCCTTAAGTTTTACCGCAGAGTACGTAGAGTACGCAGAGGCATCGCAAAACCCAGTGAGAGTTGAAACGGTCTTAAAACTCTGCGATCTCCGCGATCTCCGCGGTGATAAAAACACCCGGGTTTTTAGACAGTGTTGGGTTCGCGACAGTATCCCCGAACCGAACCGCGTAATGAAACCTGTTTATAAAATCTCAAGCAAATCGCCATCGTGCGCTTCTTTTTGTGTAAGGTCTGAGAAAAATTAATTAATAACCACTTTTATTTATCGCATACCTCATTATAAAGTGTACTCGTCGCATTATTCCGAAATTTTTATCACGTATGGCAAACCACTATATAATGATGGACGATCTCGATTGCTCGATTCTCTGTCACCTCTGCAAGAACAGCAGGGCAAGTACCACAGAGATCGCGCAGAAACTGGGGGTTGCACCTTCGACGGTGCATAATCGAATCAATCGACTGAAAGAGTCAGGAACCATCGAGCGGTTCACAGTCATCCTCGATCCGGCGGCTGTCGGGCAGAACGTCACAGCATACATCGGGATCAATATCGAATCCACGAAGAGGATCGCGGTCATCAACCAGTTGCAGAAGATCGATGATGTTGTCGAGGTATACGAACTGCTTGAGCCGTACGACCTGTTCATCAAGGTGCGCACCCATGACATCAGTTCGCTTAAGGAGCATGTGCTACATGTGATCAACGATCTCAACGGGGTTCTGGATTCGAGCACCATCCTGACCACGAAACGGCATAAAGAGACAGCTTCAACCATCATAAGGGGGGGTTAACATGATCACAACAATCGAGGCAATACTGGCAGCAATCGTGTATCTGCTTGGGGGCGCGTTTATACTGTTCATATATGAGGCTTACACCCATACGCACCAGAAAAACCTTCTGATGCTTTCCATTGGAATGTTCGTCTTCATATTCGGTAGCAATTTCGACATATTTGCCGGACTGGTGCTATCTGACTATATCGAGGAACCGATGGCACGCACAATTGCATTACTGATCGAAATACCGGGTATCCTGGTTATGCTGTACTCGGCTATCAGGTCCTGACTATCATGGGCGGCGATTACCACAAACCGGATCGGTACTCAGCGTTTGCCAGAAACTGGAAACTGATCGGGATAACATCCGGGAAAAAATGGCAGAAGAGCAGTATTCAGGATAAGGTACTCTGGCGCGTACTCGAAAGGATCAGTAAGTCAGAGCAAGGGGACGCAATCATCCGCAATGCCTGCTATGAAGCCGGACTGCTGGATGGGGGAATGCTGCAGAATGAGCTGGGTGGTGCGACTGCGACACCACTGGCAACGATCGAACTGATGTGCCTGCTCTCTGGCAAACATGCTGAACTGCGTAACATAAATGGAGAACCTGTGCTGAGACTCATAGACTGCCCATACTCTGATGTGCTTGCAGGTCTGTGCTTGCCAGATACCATCTGCGAGTGCCATCTTGCAGGCACGGTACATGCAATCGACCGTAAATCTGCGATCGACCGGCGAAAGAAGATGTGCGCAGGCGATCCGTACTGCGAGTTTGTGATTGAGTGAACCTTTGATTCCGCACCCGGGTTTGCATAGAATCGTAACTACTCAGGTACCTAAAACCACTATCGGGGGACTTCACTATGCAGGGGCTACCCGGGACATGGGGGATACTGTAACCAAACCGGGAATTTAACCGCAGAGTGTGCAGAGTGCGCAGAGGGACGCGGANNGCGTTCCTCTGCGCCCTCCGCGGTTATTTTTCTTGCCAGAAAGTACAGAATCGCAATCGTGCGACCAATCAACACACCTGAGTAGTTACGTTTTTATTAAGACTTGTTACGAATCGTATGGGACTAAATACTGTGCCCGGGTAAAAACTGATCCCAACATCTTAAGTAGAACCGCCCCCTAACAATTAACACAAACAACGGGGGCGACCAGATGAGCGTCAAAGGTCTCGACAAGATATTCAAGCCAAAGAGCATTGCAGTGATCGGGGCAAGTAACACAAAGGGTTCTGTCGGTTACATGCTGCTGCACAATCTTATAGGCGTGGGCTACGAGGGCGTTGTATATCCCGTGAACAACAGACGCTCAAGCGTTCAGGGGATACACGCGTACAACAGCATCTCGCAGGTCCCGGCGCGCATCGATCTTGCGATCATCGCAGTCCCTGCGGTGCACGTACCCGATATTCTGGAGGAGTGCGGAGTTGCCGGGGTCGGCGGCGTCATCATAATCTCAGCGGGTTTTAAGGAGATCGGGAAAGAGGGCAAGAAACTTGAGGAACGGATCGGTAAAATCGCAAGAAGTTACGGCATCCGCATCATAGGGCCGAACTGTCTCGGAATCATCATGCCGCGCCTTAACTTAAACGCAAGTTTCGCGCATCTGATGCCCGAGCACGGAAGCGTCGCGTTTATATCTCAGAGCGGTGCGCTGTGCACGGCAGTGCTCGATATGTGCGCCCACAGGCACATCGGGTTTAGCGCGTTCGTATCGATCGGCTCGATGCTGGATGTGGACTTTGGCGACCTGATCGACTACTTCGGGATGGATCCGGCAACAGGCAGCATCATGCTCTACATCGAGTCCCTCAAAGACGTGCGCGAGTTCATGAGTGCGGCAAGGCACTTTGCAAAGAATAAACCGATCATCGTTGTCAAGTCAGGCAGGTTCGCAAGATCCGCAAAAGCAGCAGCCTCGCACACAGGCGCCCTCGCCGGCGATGACAACTTCTACGATGCTGCATTCAAGCGTGCCGGCGCAATAAGGGTGCTTGAGATCGAGGACCTCTTCGGCTGCTCGGCGGCACTTGCAGTCCAGACGAGACCGCGTGGACCGCGTCTTGCCATCATCACAAACGCAGGCGGTCCTGGCGTTCTTGCGGCAGACCGGCTGATCGATAAAGGCGGAGTTATCGCAGAACTCTCCGATGAGACTGTAGAAGCTCTGGATAAAGTGCTTCCTCCGTTCTGGAGCCGCGAGAACCCTGTCGACATCCTTGGTGACGCAACGCCTGAGCGCTACCGGGACGCGGTTACGTATCTACTTCAGGATAAGAATGTCGATGGCATCATTGTGCTTCTGACACCGCAGGCGATGACCGATCCGGACGGTGCTGCAAAACTCGTTTCAGAGGTCGCCAGCGGGAATATGTCACATTACAAGCCACTTCTTACGTCGTGGATGGGTGCGGACGCGGTGGAATCCGGAAGAGACATCCTCGAACGAAACAGCATCCCGAATTTTGAAACACCTGAGCAGGCTGTCGATGTCTACCTGCAGATGTACCAGTACACCAAGAACATCGCAGCCCTATACGAGGCGCCCGGCGACATCGTGAGAACTTTCACCCCGCGACGGGAGGAGGTGGAGAATCTCTTCAGAGCGGTTGCCAGCGAGAAGAGAACCATCTTAACCGAGACTGAGGCAAAAGCCGTGCTTGATGCGTACCAGATCCCGGTCGCAAGGATGCTTGTCGCGAAAAGCGCAGAGGAATGCGCCAGTCTTGCAAGCGAGATCGGATTTCCGGTGGCTGTGAAGATCCTCTCGCCTGATGTGACGCACAAGACCGATGTGGGCGGTGTGATCCTCGATGTAGCAACGCCAGAGGAGGGGGTAAGCGCGTTTGAGCGCGTGGTTGCAAATACGAAAGCGAACCAGCCCGATGCCCTGATCACCGGCGCAACAGTCCAGAAGATGATCGACAGGGATCAGGGTTACGAGATCATCATCGGCTCCAAGTTCGATTCCTTATTCGGTCCTGCGATCCTCTTTGGGGCGGGTGGAACCGCTGTCGAACTGTTCAGGGATCTGACACTCGGCTTTCCGCCACTGAACCAGGTTCTTGCACGGCGCATGATCGAGGATACCAAAATCTATAGTCTTCTGAAGGGATTTCGCGATAAACCTCCTGCGAACATCCTTTTTATCGAGGAGACGCTTGTTAAAATATCGTACATGCTCATAGACTTCCCGGAAATCGTCGAGATGGATATCAACCCGATCTACGTGGACTATAAATCGATCATTGCGCTCGATGCACGCATCATCATCGACCCAAAGAAGGTCGGTCCTGTGATACCACCGGGAAAGCACCTCATCATCAGCAGGTACCCGACGAAATACCAGCAGAAGTGGGTCAATGAGGAAGGAATCGAGATCTTACTCCGGGTGATCCGCCCGGAGGATGAGAAGCTCTGGATCGATCTCGTGAATTCGTTTTCCAGGGAGACTGTGCGATACCGGTTCTTCGGACCGCAGTCCTTCGATCACAGCATGGCTGTGCGGTTCTGCAACATCGACTACGACCGTGAGATTGCAATTGCGGCGTTCGTAAAAGAGGATGGCGAGACCCGGATGGTCGGCGTTGGAAGACTGATAACCGAGCCGGACGAAGAGACTGCTGAGTTTGGGGAGGCGGTCACAGACCGGTGGCAGGGGCGCGGGGTCGGCGGGAAACTGCTGGATATGGTGATCGAGGTCGCAAGAGACTTCCGGCTGCGCAGGATATGGGGCGAGGTGCTCTCTGATAACCAAAACATGCTCGGGTTATGCGAAAGCCGCGGTTTTGCGATGGAGCCTGCGCGGGAGCATGAAATGGTGCATGTGACGCTGGAGCTGTGAGGGGCTGCCACGGCTTATGCCGCTTGCGATCTTTTTCCCATCTTTCAAAGATCCGCTCAAAACGATATCAGTCGCCCATTTTCACATAGTCCCCACCAGAACATCAGTGGCTCTCTGCTAATTCGCGAGTGCATGCACTTTTTCTCTCTTCCGGAGGGTCCGTTTATGGTAAGGAAGATTAAACCATAGAGAGCACAGAGGATCACAGAG
>DASC01000073.1 GCA_002503595.1 Candidatus Methanogaster sp. UBA203
AGCCTCTCTTTCTCTTCCGGTGTTCCGATTGTGGCAACATGGTGTGTATGAAAGTCTACATGTCCTCCAGACTGAAATGCACGGATATCAGATGCCACGTTGAGTGTTTTGTCATACGATTTACTCTCTGTTGAAGCATAAAACGGTCTTATGCTCGTTTAAACATGAACCTATATGAATGAATGGTTGGCTTCTCATAAATTTTTCTGGTGAGCCTTTTTCCCACATCCACATTTCCGGGCAACATTTATATCCCGACAGGGAACTGAAATTCACATACATCCACAGAGGAGGCTTTAGCATGGATTATGCAGAAATGTCAGATAAACTTGTAGACCTGTTAGGACTGAAGGGAAAGCCGATAGCGGTTTCACTGATAAAGAGGGAGGAAGACATCCCAAAAGGCTTGACCGAGGTAGAGAAACCTCGCCGGTACTGTCAGATGCTTCAGGATGCCCGATTTGAGGGCATCACAAGTCTTGCAACCGCAGACACCCACGCCTGTAAAGGCGGTGCAGCAGCGATCGGGCTCATAGATTACGGTCCGAACTTAAAGACTGGCGCGCTGTACCATTACAAACTGAACAAGGAGGTCTCGCTCGGTGTTGCCAAGCGTGTGGTCGATCACATGCCAAGACCAGCACCCGGATCGACCGTCGCAACCGTGATCGCGCCGCTTGACAAGGCGCCGACCGATCCTGATGGCGCGAGACCTGACGTGATCGTGATCATGGCTGGCGTACTTGCAGCACGAAGGATCGTTCAGGCAGTGATCTACCAGCACGGCGGACGGTTCAACGCAAACTTCGCGGGCATCCAATCGACATGCGCAGACGCCACAGCCTATCCGTACATCTCAGGGAATGTGAACGTCTCGATCGGGTGCGATGGTGCGGCAAAGAACGCTGGACTTGCCGATGACGAACTCGTGGTCGGGATACCCGCAGAACTGCTTGAAGAGATTACCGGAACACTTTATGACTGTGCACCGGGATGGGATGACTGGCAGACAGGGCGCATTGGTTACGTAAGGAAGAATATCTGAATCTGATAGCTCGGAGGCTGTCGCACCATAAGGCTCCGGCAGCCCTCCCGCTGTCAGTACGTTTGACCTCATCCAAAAATCTCTCATAAACTGAGCTACCCCTGAATACGAAGTTTCCAACCGATCCTATCATAGGACATCTCTTTATATCGCCCCATCCAACTAAAAATCCGTTCTACTGCGGTTCTTTTCATATACTGATCAGAACCTGCTGCACATAAGAACCTCCCGCACCAGAAAAGATTTAATAAATGCGGGCGCAGTTCTGATCGGTGAACTACTAATGAAACGGGAACTGATGGACATTCTTGCCTGCCCGATATGCAAGGGCGACCTCGAACTGGATGTGACCGAAGAGACCGATGAGATTATCACGGGCACGTTATATTGCGGGAAATGTGATGAGTACTATCCGATCGAGGATGGTATACCAAACATGCTCCCACCAGACCTCCGCGAGTAACATGGATCAGCCAAAACAATCCTCACAGCAGATCATCCTCAATCGAACCCGATTCAATTCCATCGAATTCGAGACCAAACACGTTGAGTTGGTACTGCCCCGTGGCAGGGACGTTAAATTTCCGATTGAGATCAGCAACTATGGCGCGCCAACACAGATAAATCTGTCTGCCAGCAACGAGATCGAAGATTGTGTCAGGTTCATGCACAATGATTTTGCCGCGGTCGGCAAGACGGTCGTGGATGCGATCGTGCATATCCAGACGCAGCGGCATGGAAGCATCGCCGTGACTGTGGGATATGGCGCGAATACCGACGGTTTCAACATCGACATGATAGCAGAACCGTATCAGGAGATCGATGCAGACCCGGGTCTCGCAGTTCCGGGAGAGGGGACGAGGGGATACCAGGAAGTGTCGCAGATATCCGCCCATCCGGCACTGAAAGTGGTTGCCGCGCTCGCATTCATTCTCGTAATCTTAAAGCTCTTTGATATGGTTCCCGGTTACGTCGGCATAGTCTCAGCTATCCTGCTGCTGGTTATACTCATCATGTACAAACTATTCACAACTTCTTCGCAATGATCGCCTCTGCGATCTGGAAATCCTTGTACACCTGCATCTCGACGTCCTGCTGCCGCATGTAGGGGAGCAGGTCTGCGCCCTCGGCACGCCAGACCCATGCATAAAACCTGCTTAAAAAGTTAAAAACGTCGACCGGACCTTTGTTACTCTTCAAGTGGAGAAGACTGATCGTACCGCTCTTTTTAAGAACCCTGAGTGCCTCAGAGACCGCAATCTCAGGTCCATCGATGGTGTCCATACCGCAGGTGCAGAATACCGCGTCGAACGTTTCATCACCAAAAGGCAGCGACTGGACCATCCCCTGCACGCGATGAAGATTCTTGTACTTACTGTTTCTCAATCGATTGACTTTCAGCACATTTCTGGAGATATCGATCCCGATAACCGCCCCGTTCTTGACCCATCTGGCGAGAAGCCCTGCGTTTCTTCCGGTGCCGCTTGTCAGATCGAGCACCATGCCGGAATCGCCAAGATTCGTAGCTTTTATCAATTTTTTCCGGGAATACTGCTTTGAACCGAGCCACAACACATCATCGAGATCGTACAGCAATGCGAGGCGGTTGTACCGATCTCTCGTCTTTCCAGTCTCTTCTAAATAATCAGACATCTGTAAAAATCACTTCCGAACAGCATATTCCATCTCTGAGATTCTCCCAGACAACTTATCCACCAGTTCCTCATTATCCTGGTAAAACAGCTCATCTCCGCAGACCGGGCAGATAAAATCAGTCTCGGATGCGGTATCGAAGAGAAATCGCGCGCATTTGTGGTTGCAGATGTAGAATACACCGTTTACCTCGAATTCGAGCCGCTCCTTTAAATTGTCAAGCAACCTCTCAAACTCGATATCCATGCGGTCATCGAGGTTCTCCGGATAGAGCGTCCAGTGGTATGTTAGCCAGCCTGTATCCGGGTTACGCTCCCTCCGGTATCCCGCAAGCCGGTTCTCGTGCAGTTTAAAGAGCGTCTTCCTGATCACGTTTATATCCATCTCGATCTCTTCTGCAACGACCTCATCGACGATCTCGCCGGCAGGCAGTTTCTCGAGGATCTCTACGCCGTCTGCCCCGATGATCTTTACCAGATACTGGTGCACAACAGGGTCACCTATATCGATCAATCGATCACCCATTCATCGTCCTTGAAACTGTGCGTATATTTCATGATCAAGAATCTCAACCAACCGCTTCAAGAGTTTTTCGGTTTTTTTTCTATAATCTTCGAACATCGATTTGTTCATGAAGTCGTGAAAGAAATTTGCATGGATGGTTTCTGCATCGGTTATCCACCCCCCCATCTCTTCATCTTTATATGCTGATGCCAACTCCTTTACAAAATGCACAACAGCTCTATGTGTCGTTAATTTTCTGCCATAAAACAGACCTATGGCATAGACCAATGCGTTCAATGTCCCCCACAAAAATTCAGATGCTTTTGAGAACTTTTTGGTTTCATAATGTTTTCTAAAATTGTCATAATAGTAATTTGCAAGTTCTCTCCTTCTGTTGATCTCCGATATGCCCCTGTCATCAACATTCATACCACAACGTCCCTCTTCGGGTAAATTGGTATGGTTTCTCCATCAGTTCTGATTTCTTTTAATACCACTGTAATCTGGAAATAATCTGGAAATATCCCATAATCCCGCAGAAGTGGCCATGAATTTCTTGAGAAATGTAGCCAATCATCAGATCCAAGATAACCTTGACGCAATACAAACTCAATCTCTTTCCCGATCATTTCATCTGCTTCAAACTCCCTCCCGACCTCTTCAACCCCTAATATCTCTCCAAGAACGACCGCATTGTCTTGCAGTTCATAAGGCGCTGATAAGAAACTTTTGGGTACGCGCAGGAATATATTTACCGCACCCTCCGGCACAAAGACCCCCTCGCTCTTCAACATTCTTTCTAAGATCAATCCCATTTATATCGCCTCTTTCACGCAAACATGCCTTCTGAATACCGGTCTACCATGCCCTCGGGGTTCATTATGTGCTTGATCGCATCCTCGAAATCCTTCTGGTGTACCGCATCCTTCTCCTCACGCACCGCACACATGCCCGCTTCCATCACAATCGCCCGTAAAGCAGCGCCATTCGCATCCTCGGTCAGTGTCGCAATGCGATCAAAATCGACATCGTCTGCAAGCCGCATCTTTTCCGTATGGATAAGCAGGATCTTGACGCGTGCTTCACGATCCGGTATGGGTACGTAGACCAGCCGGTCGAAACGTCCTGGGCGGATCAGCGCGGGATCGAGTACATCCCACCGGTTGGTTGCTGCAAGGATGCAGACATCGCCTCTCGAATTGAATCCGTCCATCTCTGATAGGAGTTGCATGAGTGTGCGCTGGACCTCCCTTCCACCGGAACTGGCATCATCGAGCCGCACCGCGCCAATTGAGTCCAGTTCGTCGATGAATATGATCGCGGGCGCTTTTTTCCGCGCCATCTCGAATACGTCACGCACCATACGTGCACCCTCACCGATATACTTCTGAACGAGTTCCGAACCGACCACACGGATAAATGTGGCATCAGTCCGGGTGGCAACCGCTTTTGCAAGAAGGGTCTTTCCTGTGCCGGGCGGACCGAACAGTAAAACGCCTTTCGGCGGATCGATGCCGATGCGTTCGAATATCTCGGGTTTGGTGAGTGCAAATTCCACAGCCCCCTTGAGCACCTCAATCTGCTTATCAAGACCCCCGATCTGGTCGTAATCGATGTCAGGTGATTCTATGACCTCCATTGCCTGCACCAGGGGGTCTTCTGATCTGGGGATGACCGCAACGATCGACAGATGCTCCTTGTTAAGCGCAACCTGCACACCGGGCTTGAGATCACCATCTTTGATGAACTGGGAACTCCCGACGATGAATTCGGGACCTGTGCTCGATCGCACAATCGATTTACCCTCATCAAGAACGTTTACGAGCGTTCCAACCAACTGCGGTGTTGTTTTTAGTTTATCGAGTTCACTCCGCAGTTTCCTAAGTTCACGCTCGTACTTCAATCGCTGGTCTTCAGCAAGCTGCTTTTCAGTCTCAACCTTCTGGTACTGCTTCTCGAGCAGGTCATTTTTCAATTCGAGTTGCTGCATGCGGTCCACGACATACTTGGAGAACTCTGTTGAATCTATATCCGCATCAGCGTCCATTTCCAAATCCATTATAAGACTGAATATCCTGACAACACATAAACCTTTATGGACGATGGGATGATACGCTATTCCTATGCAATGCGAAATATGCGGAAGCAACATCCGCGGAAAAGCGCATCGGGTGATCCTCGAGGGTACCGAGTTAAACGTCTGTGACGCTTGTGCAAAATACGGGCACGAGGTCAAGCAGGTACCAAAGGCCACTGCCACTGGAAGAGTGCCAGCAAGCAAGGTGCCGGCAGGGAGGGTTCCAGCAGGCATCACGTTTCGTACCGGGTCGCGGAGGCGCCCGGATATGTTTGACCAGATGACCGACGAACTGCTCTCTGATTATGGCTTTGCGATCAGGCGCGCTCGTGAGGCGCGCGGCATGTCTCAGGAAGAACTGGCACTTGCGATAAAGGAAAAATCGTCGCTCATCAAGAAGATAGAGCGCGAAGACTTAAGACTCGAGGACAGTGTTCGTAAGAAACTCGAACGCGTGCTTGGAATCTCGCTTACTGAGACGATTGAGTAGCAGCGTCCGAAAAGCCGTGCCTGATCATCGCACGGATCGTCTCTGCAAGTTCCCCAATCGGCACCCGGATCTGTAACATGCTGTCCCGATCTCGGATCGTTACGGTGTCATCATCCAGAGTCTCGTAATCGATTGTTACTGAAAAAGGCGTCCCGATCTCATCGTTTCTACGGTATCTCCGCCCGATCGTCCCGGAATCATCATAACTCACGAAAACCCCGTTTTCCCGAAGCGTCTCTGCGATCGCAAGTGAAGGTGTGATCAATTCATCCCGCGTGAGAAGCGGGAGCACCGCAACCTGCACAGGCGCAACCTCTGCCGGAAGATGGAGCACGTTTCGGGTAACGCCAGCCACAAGTTCCTCGGAAAATGAGTGTTCGAGCGCGGCATAGATGATCCGGTCGATGCCGAACGACGGCTCGATCACATGCGGAATGACCCTCTCGCCGCGAACCTCCTCGAGTACGGTCTCGTATTCGACCAGATCCCGCGGGATCGTGATCATCTCGCCATCGATCTCGATTTTGATCTCGTCTCCCTTGAGATCCTCTTCTCCCAAACCAATGAGTGCTGTAAGAACCTTACCTGCCTTTTCTTTGTAGCGCGGACCTATCACGCTCATATCCGGCTTCACCGCGATACGTTCGACCTGTTTTGGGGTGGCGTACTCGATAAGAACGGAAAGATCCTTCTTCGAGTGCTCCGCGTGTGATGACAGGTCGTAGTCGGTGCGGTCCGCGATCCCGACGATCTCGACCCAGCCGAACCGGTCGGTCAGAACCTCGGCATCCCAGCAATCGGCAGCATAGTGCGCCATCTCGTCTGGCTGGTGCTGCCTGAACCGCAGGCGCGCAGGATCGATGCCAACCCGCACCAGGAAGAGGTGTGTGAGCACGAGGTGGTAAGCGAGAAACTCGTGCGCAACGATTGCACGGCCCACCGCGTCCCTCGCTGTCAGTTCGATGAGACCGCCATCATCTTCGTGTGCCGGATGCGAGACGCGCTGATGGGGGGCAGGGTAATACCGGAGAACCGTACCCTCGATCATGGAGAATTTCGGATGTTTTTTTTCAGTTGGGTTGATGAAAATTTCTGCTTCCGCCTGCGTAAATTCCCTGAGCCGGATAACGCCCTGACGCGGAGAAATCTCATTTCGGTATGCTTTTCCGATTTGTGTGACGCCGAACGGGAGCTTCTCCCGATAAAACCTGAAAAGGTGCTCAAAATCGACAAACATCCCCTGAGCGGTCTCTGGTCTGAGATAGCCAACCCGCTCTGTGCCCGGTCCGATCGTTGTCTTGAACATCAGATTAAAACTGGAAACATTCCCGAATGTCCTAACACCGCCGCATTGCGGGCATTTTATGCCGTGTTCATCGATCAGCCGCTTGATCTCTGATGCGGACAGTACCTCCGGAGTTTCAACGATGCCTTCAATCAGGTGATCCGCACGGAATGCGTGATCGCACTTGGAACAGACGATCATCGGGTCTGAGAATCCTCTGGTGTGCCCGGACGCGTCGAAGATCGCCGCAATTCCGATGGTTGGAGTCTCGATCTCGTAGAAACCCTCTTCGATCACGTACATCTTCCGCCAGATCTCCTCGATCCTGCGCTTCAACATCGCGCCAAGAGGACCGTAATCGTAAAAACCTGCTGTTCCACCGTACAGTTCAAAGGAGTTCCAGAGGAAACCTCTCCGCTTTGCCAGCCCGATTATCTTCTCGTATTTGTCCATGATGTTCTACGCTTCGCCGGTTTTATTTTTCGTGATCGTTCTCTTTCTGAAGTTTTGGCTTTCCATCCAAATATAAACAGGATATAGTTCATTTACAAATTTGTAAGATCCTCTTCCGCCCTCTATATCTGGGACGATGATGCCCAACTCTCTCATTTTACCTAAAAAATTGTTAAACACTTTTTTCTCTTCTTTATTTAGTTTACTTTCTATTTCACTTTTTTTAAACCGGTTGATGGCTCTTTCGCCCAATCTCCTTAAGATCGATCGATATCGCTCGCTGCGGATCGCTCTATACACCTTCGGATCAAGATATTTTTTTCCGATCCTCTCTGCAGCATCAAAAATTCCTGATGCAGCATCCTCCTCACTTATTGCCCCATCATCATCTCTCCAAAAGATTGCATCACCTATTTCATGCATAAAAATCGGTAAACCACTTGAAAATCCAACCATGAGCTCCATTGCTTCAGATTTGACTTCTATATTGACTTTTCCGAATGTTTTTTCGAAAAACTCATTTACCTCCTTATCAGAGAGTTTATCGATGTCCACCACTCTAAAGATTCTCATAAGAGATGGTTGATGCGCACTCAACACATCCCGTATCTCCGGAATACCGATTGGCATGATGAAAGCAGGGAAATCTGTGTAATGGGTGGCTACATCATCCACAAAACTCTTGTACCAGTTTGCGAATTCAGGAGTCCCGGATATCCCATTGATATCGTCCAGAACGATGAACAGTCCCTTCTTCTCATTCTTTATTTTTTCCATTATATTTTTAAGAGCTTCCGGAAAATTCCTGACCAGACCTTCCAAATCCTCTTGTGGCGGATTGAAACTGACAGAAATACCAAAAAGATCCACTTGTTTGACATATTTTCCAAAGAAACCTGAAATTTCATCGAACCACGTCTGTTTATTCGTTTCTTTTAAAATTTGCTCGAATATACGGCGTACCAATTCCTCCAGATCGGTCACTCCGCCCACAAACACATGGATGGCGAGGAAATTATCCATATCAACCAGATGACGCAGGAACGCAGCCAATGAACTCTTTCCTATGCCTCGTTCTCCTGACAAAAAGACGTTCTCCTGCCGTCCGGATGCGGTCTGTCTGACATATTTGAGGATCTCTTCGATCTGTTCAACCCTGCCGACAAAAAGTTCGACAGGCGCAGGATTGCCAGGTGTAAACGGGCTATTCTCTTTCATGGTCTCTCGTTTATCTCCGTCTTGTTTGTATCAACCCACAACCTCAACCCTAATCAGTGTTTTCATCTATATTGTCCATCACTATCTGCACACAACCCCTCACATCAGTTCGAAGGATCGGGTGGGCGTGCCGTATCATTTAGCAGGCATCTTCCGCCTCCAGATCCCTTCGCACTTCCAGCATCTTCGTCTTCAACTCCGGGATCTCAACCTGAGCCACCTTCCATGTTATTTCCAGATCAAGTCCCAAGTAATCATGAACCAGTATATCCCTCATTCCGGCTATACGCTTCCATGGAATCTCCGGGTACCACCTCTGGAGAAATATTTCCCCACCTCACCGATAAGCTCAACTCTCCTGATAATGGCATCCTGCTGTTGCGTGGAGTTTAAAAATTCCGTTTCCGTTAGCCCCTTTAAATATTCTTCAACAAGCTCGATACACTCCAAAATAAATGATACGTGTATTCTTGGATCCTTTTTCATAATATTGCCACCTCTTCACTCAATATTCGTTCTTTAAGAAGTGGGTAGATCGAATTATAAGTTAGAACATCAACTTCGTGCCCCAACATTCCCTCTAAGTCTATTTTAAGCCCTACAAGGTCCAGCAGACTTGCGCCCTTCGGCAGTTCCACCAGAATATCCACATCACTACCCGCGCCCGCGTCCCCTCTTGCCACCGATCCAAAAACCCCTGCTCTTGCTACATCATATCTCTTGAGTATCAGCACGGCTTTCTTCTTGATCTCCTCTACATTCATCTTCGTTAGCGCCCTAAATCCGGTGTCGTGACTTCAGATAAATACACGTTTCTCACCCCGACCAACTCCCGCACCATCACGCCCCCTTCCTCAGACGCAAAGATCGGCAGGTCCCAGTTCTGCGTGACTCTCTTCCGGTTCACGACCACCTCGATATCGCGCACCGGATCATAGCCCGGCTTCGTATATTCCTCCCAGTACACCAGAACACCCCGTCTCTGCCAGAGAGGCACCTTGTCGAGGTTGATCCCGTGCTGGAAGCACAGTTCGTGGATACCGGATGCGCGCAAACCCAGCATCCTCGATGCAGCCTCCGTTCCGGATAAGCCAGCTGAGCGGAGCGTGTAATACCCGTAACCATTGATGCAATTCCGCCACGCCTCTGCCTGCCGCCAGACCAGATATTCGATGATCTGCTCAGGATGCAGCGGTATCACCCTCCCGTCGAATGCGATAGGGGGCAAGTCGAGGGACCGGGTAAGCACGCTTGATATGTAACTCGGCACGACCGAGACGAGTTTCTCGATCCTGCCATCAAACGGCAGTGCATCCGTAAAAATGATGTTAATCTCGTCTGAAAAGGTGTACGCAACTACCGGATAGAGCCCGCTTTGCTGGAAGAATGATTCTGCTGCATCTGCCATCGCGGATGCAAAACGGCGATCGAAGGGCTTCTCAAACCTGTGTTTTCGGAGGAGGTTCCTGAAGCTTCTACCATCTACCCTGATGATAACTGGCGGAGTTGCTCTCAGGTCAGCATATATCTCGTGATCCTCAAAATCACTCACTCTCATCCTTCTTTGCCAGTCGATTGACCTGTTTCACGAGGATAATATCGCCAATCGCAAGCACCCACCGGTACGGCAGGATGACCCCCTCCCGGCTCACATCGAACAGTTCTTGATTGACTTTGATGAGTGCAAGACCGGTTACCAGTCTATCAGCCGTCTCGATTACGACATCGTTCACATTTCCTACATACAATCCCTTGTCGGTATATACGTTGAGCCCGAATAGTGATGTCAGTTCTGCGTGCATTCAATCCCTCCCTATAGTGTTATAGTATGTGGTAGAATGAACTAAAAGGATATATACTTTTGTGTGATACGGACAATTAATAGAGACAGAGACTTGGAGCAATCATGAAAACATCGATCCAGATCGGGAATGTTATCTTCATCCCGGAGGATGCCGATGCCATGGATGCGCTTAATATTATGTCCACAGAAAACGTCGGGCAGCTGCTGGTGCAGGATAAGGGGTCGATCACCGGCATTGTGTCCAGAACCGATCTTACAAGATCGATCGAGGTGCTTGGTTACCGTGAGCGATAATACCTGTGACGTGACCATCGTCAGGTACGATGAGATCGCACTTAAGAGCCCTCCTGTCAGGCGGCGGTTTGAGGATGTGTTGATCGGCAGGATTAAAACAGCACTCTCGAGGCGCGACATAGAATATTCAGGGGTCACGCGGGAATGGGGCAGGATATTTGTGCATACGAGCGATCGGGGTGCCGCAGATGCGATCTCGCGCGTCTTTGGTACGGCCTCGGCAAGTCCTGCGATCACGACCGGCGCAACGCTTATAAGCGCGGCAGAGACCGCGGCAGAGACCGGAAAGGAGCTGATCAAGGACGGTGAGTCCTTTGCGATCCGCGCATCCAGATCAGGGGTCCATGATTTCACATCGATCGATCTTGCAATCGCTTGCGGGGATTCGGTCGTGGGGTGCACCTCGGCAAAGGTTGATCTCACAAGCCCGGATCGGGAGATATTTGTTGATATGCGGCAGGAGCATGCCTATATCTACACACGGATCGCTGCTGGCGTTGGCGGGCTTCCGTACGGCACGCAAGGGAAGATGATTGCGCTGGTATCCGGGGGCATCGATTCACCGGTTGCCGCGTGGATGCTGATGAGGCGGGGAGCCGAAATCATCCCGCTCTACTTCGATCTCGAGGAATTTACAGATCCTAAAAGCAGAGAACTTGCTGAACAGAGCATAAACTTGCTTTTCGAGTGGAGTTATTCCGATATGACCGCGTACAG
>DASC01000086.1 GCA_002503595.1 Candidatus Methanogaster sp. UBA203
GCGGTTATTTTTCTTGCCAGAAAGTACATAATCGCAATCGGGCGACCAATCAACATACCTGAGTAGTTACTTTTTTTCTACCGTTTGTGCAATCCAAAACTTTAGGTATGAACCGTTTATATATCAGATATTGATGGTTTCCGATTCTACCAGTGAAACTGTGGCTCAACGGATAGACGCGCTGCTACGCAGGATCGGGGATGATCTGCAAAGCCATCATGCCGTATTCAGGAAGGAACTGAAAAAGACGGCACCCAGGGCAGATCTTGTGGATGTGGCACTCTGGGCGGAAGAAGGCAACGGGAAGGTCTCATGCGAGATTATAACGGTGCCCGGTCAGATCTTTATACCGGGGACGGATCGTTATGCCAAACTACTTGAGTATATCGCGGTCTGTCTGAACATACGTGGGGAGACGCTTGGAATAAAGCAGGTCGGGATAGAGACCAGCCCCGAACTTGCTACCGATCGGCTCATAAGCGACGTGAAAGAGTACTTTGAGCGCGAGTTTTTCATAACACTCCTCGATGCAAACTTTGGCAAGCCGATACAGTGGCGGAAAGGGAGAATCGAGCAGGGGGAGGTCAGGATTGGTCAGGTCAGGTCAGGACGGTACGATTCCGGAAGGTCGGTCGGGATGGTGATCACAGGAACCGATATCAAGACTGTCGCTCTCGAGAACGGAAACGTCGTATACAGAAATGAGGTTGCTATCGATGAAGGAAGCCCGATCGAAGAGGTGCTTGAAGAGTGTCTCACAAAGGCTGCTACAGAGGTTGGTATCAGCGAAAACGAGGACGTTTATATCGGCGTTCCGGGACCGGTGGATCCTTACGGGAATATCGTAAGGATGGCAGAGGCGAAGGGTGTGACCAGGGAGTCACTTGAAAATTTGCAGCGGAAGTATCCCTCCATCAGGTTCATCAACGATGCCAATGTGGAGGCGGTGTATCACAGGATCGTCTGGGCAGGAGATATCGCAACCGACCAGCCGACTGTGGCGCTTGTCTTGCGAAAAGGGATTGGTTTTGCAATTCTCGTGGAGGGTTACCTCCTGTCATGGGTGGGGGCACCGATGGAGGCTCATTTCAGGGTGAACTTCTCAGAGGATGCGCCTATCTGCAATTGCGGCATGAAGGGGTGCCTTGAACTTCCGTCCAGGTGGGTGGTTGACAGGTTCATGCATCTGGCATCGGAGAGGGGCGTAAAACTTCCGACTGATTTTGCAGAGAAGGTAGAGTGCGCAGGCGAGAAGTGTGACCTGCTGGCAGCAGACGTCGGCACGTTCTTAAGACGCGATTTGGAGCTACAGAAGGTTGCATCGGACGTGTTCATGGAGTACGGGGAGAATCTCTCGGTTCTCTTCGGGGAACTGGCGCGGCTGATGGGTGTTACCGGGTTCTGGGTGGCGCTAAGCGGCGGCATGGTGCGGCAGAAGGGCGAGAGGGCGATAATCATTCAGGGAATCGCTAAGGGGATCGACGATAAATTCCCCGGGCTTAAGATAGAGATACTCGGCGGGATCGAAGAGGCAAGAGGCAGGGGGGGAGATGAAGACGAAGAAGAGATAACCCGGTACGAGCGGATTTCAGGGAAGTGGCAGGGCGCAGTGGGTGCGGCTCTCTGTGCGCTCCAGGAGATGCAGATGAAGATGCGGATCGAGCCTGACACGAAATTGATGATAGATGAGGCAGAAGGGGTTGCGATCTCCGAGATAGCCGGAATACTCCGCACAGGAAGAAAACTATCCTCACATACGATCATCGGTGTTGCCGGACCGTCGGGAGGCGGGAAGACGTACTTTGCCAGACTCGTGAAGAACGGGATCGAGGAACTCGGGAGGGCGAGTTCGGACCGGACGACCGCAGAGATTATAGCGATGGACAATTATCTGCTACCGAAAGAAAAGCGGGAAAGGGGTGGAATACGGGCGAAATATTCTCTTACGCGGCTGTGGGATGATATAGTAGCTGTCAATAACGGAGACACTATCGGTCATCCTGTATTCGATCAGGTATCCCGTGTGAGGTACAGCAAATTAGGGAGATTTCTGGACGAGAAATCTACAATGTTCGGCAGCCGATTGTCCGAAAGTCATACCGAACTTTTTCGCAATGTTAACCGGATGACTGAATGGTCCGGAGAGGCAGAGATAAAGTTAAAGCCGGATAAGGACCTTGTTATCCTCATCGACGGTATTCTGGCACTGGATAATCCAACGGTCAATAAACTGTACTATGATTACCGCATATTCGTACATGCGCCATGGATATGGCGGCTCTGCGCTGCAATTTACAGAGCATGGCAGGAGAAGTGGTACCAGGGCGCAAATACCGCAGAGATCATCGAAAAATTTGTGTTCAAGCGTCCGGAGGAGGAGGCGATCATAAATGTCACATATCTGGATGCGGATATGATGGTTGAGAACGATTATTACGAGTTGAAGGTGGATTCTGATCTGAAAAACCTTCTGGGCGAAGTATATTCCCTTCTGGAGAGCGACTTATATGCTCAATATTATATTATCTATGCGATCATGGGGGATAACGGTTATGATGCGAAAACGATCTTTAAAGAGCGACTTTGTGACATAAACGAGTTAATCAGGACAAGCAGGATCGAAGATATGTATGAAGAGGGCGCGGGGAGGCGGCTGGAGGTGCATATCTGCAGGATGGTTGAATCCGGATAAAAGAGAGGAGGGGGACCTCCTCATTAGGGTATGGTTGTTATGCTGTCGCTTGTCTCCACGTTTGCTGCTTGGTCGTATGTCCATCCGGTAAGCGAAACATTGCCCACCGTGAATGTGAAGTTTGTTCCGATCAGAGCATTTCTCACCTTGTCAGAATTCAGTGATACCTCTCCGCTTGCGCCAGTTAAACCGGAATCGGTATCGTTGGTTGCATTACTCCAGTTACCTTCTACGGTTGCGCCTCCAACCGGCGCATCATTCGCATCAACAATCGTTACAAGTGCTATGGCGTTTCTGTTCGGTCCGGCTGTTTTTAGCGACATATCGATGCTGGCAACGTGTATGGTTGAGTAAGCGGGTTCTTCAGTTACTGTGACCATCACTGTATCTGTGTCATTTAATCCGCCATCGTCGGTGACTGTGAGGTTAGCGGTGTACGTCCCTGCCGCTTCGTAAGCGTGGGTCGTTGTCATATTCGTTCCGGTGGTCCCGTCACCAAATTCCCACTCATAAGTAGTTATGTTGCTGTCGATGTCATAGGATCCCGAACCATTGAAGGTCACACTCTCGTTCACCAAAGCAGTTTGGTTTGGGCCTGCGTCCGCTACCGGTGGATCATTGATTTCAGTTATATCAGCAGTTGTGTTGTTCGGTTCAGAGTCCTCTTCGCCATCGTTTACAACCAAAGTGACGGTGTAATTTCCACCCGCGGTATATGCATGGGTTGAATTTACACCGGTACCAGTTGAACCATCACCGAAGTCCCAAGCATATGTCAGCGTGCCACCATCCGAGTCGTAGGAACCTGACCCATCAAAGGTGATGGCGACATCTTCCGTCCCGGAGTAGGAGCCACC
>DASC01000006.1 GCA_002503595.1 Candidatus Methanogaster sp. UBA203
ACGCTAATTAGCAACAAGTCTAATCAATATTGAAGTGCTATACGCTAATGAAAACATCTGGCTTCCCCAGAAGCGGATTGCGGAACTGTTCGATGTAGACCGTAGTGTTGTTACCAAACACCTGAAGAACATCTTTTCTGATAACGAGTTACAGGAATATTCAGTATGTGCAAGTTTTGCACATACTGCCGAAGATGGCAAGGAATATCAGACAAAGTTTTATTCGCTTGAAGCAATTATTGCGGTGGGGTATAGGGTGAACTCAGAACGCGGCATACAGTTCCGGCAATGGGCAATTTCAATTCTTCAGCAATATATCCATAAAGGCTTTGCAATCGACAGCGACCGTTTCAAGTACGGTTCCCGTTTCAGCACACGATATTTTGATGACTTACTCGAAGAGATCCGGGATATCCGTTCCAGTGAGCGGATGGCATATCAGAAAATTACCGATATTTACGCCACTTCTATTGACTATTCGCCAAAAGCAAAGGACACAAAACAGTTCTTCGCAACAGTACAGAACAAACTGCACTTTGCCATTACCGGGCAGACCGCCGCGGAAATTATAGCCGCACGAGCCAGGAGCGACAAACAAAATATGGGATTGACATCATGGCGAAAAGGATCTGGCGGTAAAATCCTGCCAGGTGATGTTGCCATAGCAAAAAACTATCTGGACAAACCGGAGCTTGATCATTTGAACCGTATAGTTACCATGTATCTTGATTATGCGGAATTACAGACGGTTCGTAATAAGCCAATGTACATGAAAGATTGGATCGAAAAATTAAACGCCTTTTTAAAGTTCAGTGAATACGAAATACTCACCAATGCCGGTTCAATCAGTCATGAAATTGCTCTGGCTCTGGCAGGCAAAGAATATGAAATATTTAAGAAAATTCAGGATAAGAATTACATCTCCGATTTTGACAAAGAGATAAAGCGCATCGAGGGGGAAAAAGATGACGCCAAATAAAATCACCGAATCCGCAATAGAGGAATTAGCAATCGGACTCCTCGAAAAACAGGGCTACCACTACGTTTACGCTCCCGATATTGCCCCAGATAGCGACACCCCAGAACGGAACAGATTTGAAGATGTACTCCTATTAGAGCGCCTGCGAAAAGCCGTTGGCAGGATTAATCCCAACATTCCGGCAGATGTGAGGGAAGATGCCATCAAGCAGATACAGCGCTTAAACTCTCCCGAACTGATCGCCAACAATGAAGCATTTCACCGAATGCTGACCGATGGTATCAAGGTAAGCTACCACAAAGACGGAGCCGCCAGGGGCGACCTGGTCTGGCTGGTAGATTTTAAAAATCCCGAAAATAACGAATTTCTTGTAACCAATCAGTTCACGGTCATAGAAAACGAGGTGAACAAGCGCCCTGATGCAATCCTTTTTGTGAACGGCTTGCCCCTGGTTGTTATCGAACTTAAAAACCCTGCTGATGAGAACGCAACCGTAAAATCCGCATTCAAGCAGTTGCAGACCTACAAACAGGCAATACCCGGTCTCTTCACCTACAATGGCTTCATGGTCATCTCCGATGGTCTGGAGGCAAAGGCAGGCGCCCTTTCCGCCGGTTTCAGCCGCTTCATGGCATGGAAATCATCTGACGGCAAAACTGAAGCGTCGCATCTAACAGGGCAAATGGAAACGCTGATCAACGGGATGCTCAACGAACGAACCCTCCTGGACCTTATCCGACATTTTACCGTCTTTGACAAATCGAAAAAGGAAGACCGGGAAACGGGCGTTACATCAATCCGGACCACTAAAAAATTGGCTGCGTATCATCAATACTATGCTGTGAATAAAGCCGTAGAATCTACCTTGCGGGCATCAGGCTATTTCGTTGACAAAAACGGAACATTCCATGGTTATAAGGTGACGGAACCGCCCGAAAGCTACGGTCTAACCAGCGTAGATGCCCAACCTGTGGGAGACCGCAAAGGCGGAGTTGTATGGCACACCCAGGGAAGCGGCAAATCCTTGTCGATGGTGTTTTTCACAGGTATAATCGTTCTCACCATGGACAATCCAACCATCCTGGTAATCACCGACAGAAACGATCTGGACGACCAGCTTTTTGATACCTTTGCCGCGTCAAAGCAGCTTCTCAGGCAGGATCCTGTCCAGGCGAAGAGCAGGGAGCACTTGAAAGAACTGTTGAACGTCGCATCGGGCGGGGTTGTATTTACCACCATCCAGAAGTTCCAGCCCGAAGAAGGGAATGTTTACCCGATGCTTTCAGACAGGCGAAACATCATTGTAATTGCTGATGAAGCCCACCGGACGCAGTACGGATTCAAGGCAAAAACCATCGATGCAAAAAATGAGCAGGGGACCGTAATCGGAAAAAAGATAGTTTACGGCTTTGCGAAATATACGCGTGACGCCCTGCCTAATGCAACCTACCTCGGATTCACCGGTACACCCATCGAAAAAACAGACGTGAACACGCCCGCTGTTTTTGGTAATTATGTTGATGTTTACGACATCTCCCAGGCGGTCGAGGATGGCGCAACTGTGAGGATCTATTACGAAAGCAGACTGGCAAAAATCGCTCTCAGTAAGGAAGGTAAAAGACTGGTAGCAGAACTGGACGAGGAATTAGAAAAAGAAGACCTTGCCGAGACACAAAAAGCCAAAGCGAAATGGACACAGCTTGAAGCTTTGATTGGCAGCGAAGACCGGATAAGACAGGTTGCACAGGATATTGTAACCCATTTTGAGCAGCGCCATGAAGTGTTTGAGGGGAAGGGGATGATCGTGTCAATGTCAAGAAGGATAGCAGCCAACCTGTATGACGAGATTATTAAAATCAAACCCGGGTGGCACAACGACGATCTTAAAAAGGGTGTTATCAAGGTGGTAATGACCTCAGCATCTTCTGATGGTCCAACGATCTCAAAACACCATACCACCAAAGATCAGAGACGGGCTCTGGCAGAAAGAATGAAGGACACCGAAGACGAATTAGAAATAGTGATTGTACGGGATATGTGGCTAACCGGTTTTGACGTTCCTTCGCTGCATACGATGTATATTGATAAACCCATGAAAGGTCATACGCTTATGCAAGCGATTGCCAGGGTGAACCGGGTCTATAAAGACAAGCCCGGTGGCTTAGTGGTTGATTATCTCGGAATCGCCTCTGATCTGAAAGAAGCCCTGTCATTTTATTCTGACAGCGGAGGAAAAGGCGATCCCGCCGTTCTTCAGGAACAGGCGGTTCAGTTGATGCTTGAGAAACTCGAAATTGTTTCCCAGATGTTTCATGGATTTCCGTACAAACATTATTTTGTTGCGGATACCTCAACAAAGCTATCAATAATACTTGCTGCAGAGGATCATATCATTGGCATTGAAAACGGGAAGAAACGGTATATTGATGAAGTGACTGCATTATCAAGAGCGTTCTCTATAGCTATTCCGCATGAGCAGGCAATGGCTGCAAAGGACGAAGTCTCGTTTTATCAGGCGATAAAAGCCAGACTGGTAAAATTTGACAGCACGGGAACAGGCAAAACAGACGAAGAGATTGAAACCGCAATCAGGCAAGTTATCGATAAAGCCCTTGTTACGGAACAAGTAATAGACATTTTCGATGCTGCGGGCATTAAGAAACCGGATATTTCCATTCTATCAGAAGATTTCCTTTTAGAAGTCCGGAACATGGAACATAAAAACATTGCTCTGGAAGTTCTTAAAAAGTTGCTCAACGATGAAATAAAAGCCAGGATGAAAAAGAACATGGTTCAAAGCAGATCGTTAATGGAAATGCTTGAAGATTCCATCAAGAAATATCACAACAAGGTTGTTACAGCGGCAGAAGTTATTGAAGAACTGATCGAGCTTGGTAAAGAGATAAAGAGGATGGACAAAGAGCCACAGGAAATGGGGTTGTCAGAATATGAATATGCTTTTTATACGGCAATTGCGGATAATGACAGTGCAAGAGAATTGATGCAAAAAGAAAAACTACGGGAATTGGCTGTTGTTTTATTTGAGAAGGTGAAACAAAACGCATCAATAGACTGGACGATAAAAGAAAGCGTCAGGGCAAAATTAAAAGTAATTGTAAAACGGACTTTAAGGCAATATGGTTACCCCCCGGATATGCAGGCACTCGCAACAGAAACAGTATTAAAACAGGCGGAATTAATAGCAGATGAAATAATAAAGAAGGGATGATATGATTAAAATCCAGGAACTTTTACTTGAAGAAATGAGAATAATGCGGGGTCAAAAGAATGGATATTCCAAAGCAACGCGGCGCGTTTTGGTAGACATGCTGCGCTTGCGCCGGAAACGGTCCGGATTTGCAGACACAAGGACTTGATAACAATGCTTGACATCACACTGATCTGGGATGGTGAACTGCTCTTCGAGAAACTCTTTGTCGAGCACGGATTATCGTATCAGCGCACCCCGTCAAGCGCGATCGGAACCCCGTTCCTGCCCGGGTCCAGGGTCATGATCGTCCCGACAGGATTTGCGAATCCGCAGTACACCCAAATATTGCGTGGTATCGAGGCAAACAAGAGTTTCTTCGACGGTTTCGTGAAAAAAGGCGGCGTGCTCGTCGTCTATGGCGCGCTGGTTCCTGAGTACACGTACAGGTGGCTTCCGTTCACGCTTGAATACCGGGAGCAGTATGGCGCAGTCGATATCGAGGCGGCAGAGGATCCGGATCGGAGTCACGAGTGTTCATGCATCTTCGATGGCACCCGTGCAGAGTGCGACGGATATTTCACAGAAACCGACGGCGATGTTATTCTGACAGGAGCTGGGATGCCGGTTCTGGTTGCAAAAGAGCACGGGGACGGTATAATCGTTGCAACCACGATACACGAGTTTCCCACAGGAGCGTTTCTAAAATGGGCGGTAGAGTACAGGTAAACGGGGCAGATGCGAAAGATGCCGGCACAGACGCTGATGCGTGCGCGATCTGGATCACAGGGCTTCCAGGAAGCGGAAAGACCACGATTGCGGAAAAAGTGGCAGGAGCGCTCGGTGCAAAGCACCTCCAGCTGGACCGGGTGCGGAAGGTCGTGACACCCGATCCCGACTACAGTGATAAGGAGCGCGGAATTGTGTATGCGTCGCTTGCATACATGGCATACCTGCTCGTGGACTCGAGGGTTTCGGTGGTCATCGATGCAACCGCGAACAGACGCGAGTACCGTGATCTTGCACGAAAACTGATCCCGCGATTTATCGAGGTGTATGTCGAGTGCCCGATCGAGGTATGCATGGAGCGGGAGCGGGTCAGGGACGCAGGATATGCGCCAGCCAGGATATATGCGGGCGCGGGGAAAGGCGGAACCGTGCCTGGCGTGGATGTCGAGTACGAGGCGCCGTTACGTCCGGAGGTCGTGGTGCGGAGCGATCTTATGGATGCGGACGGGTGCGCTGATCAGATCACCAGGTATGTCAGGGAATGCACCGTCTCT
Organism: Candidatus Methanogaster sp. UBA203; assembly: GCA_002503595.1. GTDB lineage: Archaea > Halobacteriota > Methanosarcinia > Methanosarcinales > Methanogasteraceae > Methanogaster_A. The sequence continues at coordinate 5,471 of DASC01000006.1, forward strand.
GATAACACGGATCAGTGTTGATCTGGAGATTTTTTATTATTTTCTGGAAACACCATTCGCTACCAGCAGATCCCCTCATAAACCCCGCGATCCAGAGAGACCGCCCGCCTGCCATCGATCACAACGATCTCGTTCATCGCATCAAACTCCCGGTCAAGCGACCGAAACTCATCCCACTCGGTCATGATCAGGCACCCGTCCGCACCGCTTAACGCATCTGCGGCGCTCTGGCAGTACTCGACATCAGGAAAGACCGTACGCATATTCTCTGCCGCAAGCGGATCATACGCCGCAACCGATGCGCCCATGCCAAGCAGTTTCCGTATCACAGGTATCGATCTTGCCTCGCGTATGTCGTCGGTGTCGTTCTTGAATGCAAGTCCCAGAATCGCAATCCTCCTGCCGCGGACGTCTCCGATCTGCTTGACAAGGAGTTCTATCATGCGCATCGGCTGCTCTTCATTCACCCGGACAACGGCACGGAGGATGAGGGGGTCGTATCCGAGTTCCTCTGCCTTGCCAATGAGCGCCTTGACATCCTTTGGGAAGCACGACCCGCCAAAGCCTGCGCCTGCATTTAAGAAGTGCTCAGAGATCCGGAAATCCTTCCCGATCGCAGACATCACCTCGTAAACATCGATCTCGAGTTTCTTGCAGATATTCCCGATCTCGTTTGCATAAGATATCTTCGTGGCAAGGAACGAGTTGTTTGCGTACTTGATCATCTCTGCGGTTCTGATGTCTGTAAGCGTTGCCTTACAGGGAATTTTTTCGTATAAACGGGCTACCATCCCTGCGGATCGGGGATCGCCGCCTATCACAATCTTATCCGGATTCATAAAATCGTACACCGCTTTTCCTTCCCTCAGAAACTCAGGATTCATCGCAATCCCGACATCATCCCGCTCTCCTCTGACAAGCGGAGCGACCACATTCTCAGTAGTTCCGGGAACGACCGTGCTCTTGACCACCACGACATGGTACGAGTCCCGGTCAGCCAGTTTAAGCGCATCTCCGATGCTTTCCGATGCGGAACGCACGATAGAGAGATCGATGCGCCCGTCTTCATCGGATGGCGTGCCAACACAGATAAAAGCGATGTCCGAACTCGGTATCGCATCGTTGTAATCTACAGTTGCCCGCAACCCCGCCCTCGCATGTTTCTTCAGAAGTTCGGCAAGCTCCGGTTCATGGATCGGCGGGATTCCCGCGTTGATCAAATCGACCTTCCTGGAATCGATATCGACACAGACAACGTTATGCCCAAGCTCTGCGAAACACGCGCCTGTGACCGTTCCGACATACCCGGTTCCGATGATCGCAACATTCATAAAACTCACTTCACCTCGATTCCTACTATCTCTTTCGTCCGCCGTAAGCATCCTCTCGCCATCTGCGATGCAAATATCTTGATAGGCGTGCGCTTTCCGTAAACTCTGGTCTTTCCATCGCGGATCGCATCCAGAACCGCCTGCAGATTGCGCTCTGCCGAGATCTCGGTCACGGCATACCCGATCATCGGCACGATATGCGCATCGCTCCCTGCAACTGCTGGAATCTCCATCTCCCGCGCCATTCGCTCTGCTTTTCTGTTCGCTTCCCCTGTGATAAACCTCGAATTGAAGATCTCGACCGCATCCACATCCAGATCCGCGAAATCCCCGATGCCGTGGCTCAACCGCTTGAACGGGTGCGGCACCACAACAACGCCGCCAAGTTCCCGGATGCGCGCAATCGTCTCCGGTACCGTCTTCTTTGGCGAAATCTCCTCCCGTATCCCGAGTGCGATCAAGTGCCCTTTCGCTGTCGTTATCTCGACTCCCGGAATCACGATCAGAGGGAGATCCAGTTCCTTTGCACGCTCTTCGGCAACGGTTCCGCCTTTTACGGTGTCATGGTCGCAGATCGCAATCCCATCGAGACCGATATCCACAGCATGTTTCAGTATCGAATCGATCGGCGATCTGCAATCCCGTGAATATACGGAATGGATGTGGAGATCGAAGTGCATGATTCTCATGGTGCGCCGGAGGTATAAGCATGTATCGATGGGGTCTGTTGGCGTCAGAGGGTCTGTTGGCGTCTGGGGTTGCAATTCAGGTGCTCGGGGTTGGCTTTTCAGGTGGTGCCACCAAGAGCGACTCGACACCCCGAATAAATCGGAAAAGTTATATCACATACGACTGGTAATTGTATGGTAGCATAGGAACGAAGGTGATTACGATCCGGCGTCAGACGATCGAGCAGGACAGATGTTATCGAGCGCATCTTACGAGGTGTACTTCTGCGATTCTTCTCCCTGCCTGTACGCTCCTGATTCTTGGACTGGCGTGTGGGCTCGCGGGGGCTGTGGACTACGGCACGATCGATGTCAATTCTGCGAACTGTGATCAGTGGAGTACGAATCTGAGCAACAACAACAGCAAAGTTGATGGGGATATCATCGTGAATGATGGTGCGGTACTCGATATCGAGGGTGCGACGGTACGGATGCAACGGTACTATTCCGGTGTATGGAAATATCCCTCGATCATCGTGCGCGACAACGGCACGCTGAACGTGAACAACTCAACGATCACGCGAGACAACTACTACAACTACGGCTGGCGATACGAGAGCGGGAGCCGCGGCAATCTCACGAACAGTACTGTTGAATTCTGTATTTATAATAATGGTTTTAAGATAGAAACGAATGAGACCGCCTCTCTCTTCAATGTTACATTTGATCATGGAGATACGTCGTATTCATCCGATTGTTATGCCATCTATCTGAACTCAGCAAGCAACGCAAGCATCAGAGAATGCACGATAAAGACCTCATCGTCGAATTCAGGTTCTATTTATAGATACACCTACGGTATCTACATCAAAGACTCGGGACTCTGCAACCTCACAGACAATACCATCGAAGAGAAGGGCAGCTACTATCACGGCGTTTATATCCAGAATTCAAACAACAACACACTAAATAATATCAGCATCACGCGGGGATCGGACTCAGACACCAATAACAATGCCGTACACATCGATTCCTCATTCAACAACACGCTCCGGGATTTCACCATCGCTGGAAGCGCTAATCAGCACGGAATTTATGCATATTCTTCCAACAACACGAGCATCATCAACGGCACGATCAACGATGTCAGAAATCACGGTATCTACATCCAGAACTCGAGACTCTGTAATCTAACAGAAAACAACATCACAGACAGCGTAGACGATGGCATCTTTGTGCAGAACTCAGACAATGCAACTCTGCTCATCAACAACCTGGCCAGAAACAGGGATGGAATATATCTCGACTCTTCCCCAAACAGCGTCTTAACCGGAAACACAGTCGTAGACAGCAGCAAATATGGAATAAACATCACCGCCTCTGCGAAGAACACCCTCAGATCCAATGCCATCACTAACTGCACCAACTACTACCACCTCTATGTCACAGGAGACGCAGGGGACTATGATCAGGACATTGACACCTCAAACACCGTGAATGGCGGCAAGATATACTACCACTACTCAGACAGCGGCACGATCACCGACACCAACATCGGGCACGTAACCATCGTTGATTGCAGCGATCTGTGGTTCACGGGCTGCACGATACACAATGGGGATGGCGTTCGGATCAGGGGAGTATCATCGAATGTGAGCATCAGGGATAGTACTATCGAGAACAACACGATGTACGGCATCAATTTTGAATCTGCCGGCTGGAATAACATCACATCCGTCACCATAAAGAATAACACAAAACAAGCGGTTTACTTTGCTGATTCGAGCAACAACACCATAAACGACAGTCATATTCTGGACAATAACAAGGAAGGAATTTACACAATCGAAACAAGCAACAACAATCGAATTATCAACAACAGCGTCATCAACAACAGTATCGGCATTTATTTATCAGGAAGTGGAAATAATAATATCACAGATAACAATGTATCAGATAATAGTGGCGACGGCATATACATAGGTTCCGGCACTGTAGACGCCAATAACATCATACGAAACAATACAATACTCTTAAACGGCCGCAATGGAGTTACTTTCTATTCGAATACTAATTATTTAAGCGAGAATACAATATCAGATAACTCTGTCTGGGCATTATACTTCATGAAACCGTATTATAACAATTTTATCTGGCGCAACAACACAGCAAACGGCGAAGAAGTGAACTATTATTACAATGAACATGACCTAACCATCGACTCTAAGTATCTCTCTGCATACAATGTGAGCAATGTCGGGAAGATCACGCTTATAGGTTGCACCAACATCACCGTGAGAGATAGTGAACTTTCGAATAATATTAGATCCGGTTATGGCATGTTTTTGTGGAATTCAACTAATAATAACCTGACCAACAACACCCTATCGAATAACTACAATGGCATCCTGCTACAGCGTTCATCCAGCAACAACATCACTGATCTCGATACGATAAGTCCAAGCGATGGAGCGCAGTTCAGATTGAATTCGGATTACAACAACATAACAGACAGCAGTTTCGCAGCTACAGTGGGTGGTGCTGGAATGTCCATAACCTTATCAGATCACACCACCATCACCGGCACCACGATCTATTCTTTAAGCCATGGGGTGTATGTTACCGGTTCCTACACAAGTCTCACAAACGTCACGATCACCTCAGACGGGGCGGATGGGGTGCACACGAAAGGAGATACCACCAC
>DASC01000019.1:0-133 GCA_002503595.1 Candidatus Methanogaster sp. UBA203
AGAGTTACTATCGTATGGACCAGATAGACAGTGCAAATCCAGATATAATAAAGTCTTTGATCTGGGTTTCGGTTTTAACGCTGATGTGCTCGCGTAGAGTGCTCCAATCGATCAGAAATGCCAATCCCGAAAA
>DASC01000019.1:202-1627 GCA_002503595.1 Candidatus Methanogaster sp. UBA203
AATGGAGGGCTGGGTTGCTTAACCGAACACACATGCAGTCGCTTCATACTCGTCTCTCATCTTGCCTGCTGTATCCAGCCCGGTTAAACTGCGTCTCTGAGAAGATGCTCAATATCGCTGGAGTTTTCACGGAATTAACGCCTCTGGCATTGATCCGGAGGTTTGAAACTCTTGCCGCCGGATTACCGCCGAGAGCGCGAGAGTTCGCGGAGACTCTGCGTACTCCGCGGTGGCACGGTCTGAAAATCAAGTGATTTATCANNGAAGGCCGAACGCGGAGGGCGCAGAGTTTCGAGACCGTGTAAGTCCTCTGCGTGGCTCTGCGCACTCTGCGGTAGAATTCAATGGCATGGCGATTTCACTGGAAAAATCGACAGTGTCCTCCGCGGTAAATCGCCACAACTTATTGAACATGTACGTCTCTGGTGCTGACACACTTTTATTCAGAATCCAGCCACGGCATCATCGCACGGAGTTCCGCACCGACCTCCTCGATCAGATGTTCCCTCTCCATCCGTTCGAGCGCATTTAGCACTGGGCGCTTCGCCTGACTCTCAAGAACCCATTCCCGCGCAAACTCGCCGGATTGGATCCTTTCCAGTGCATCGTACATCGCATCTATCGACTGCTCATTGATGATCTTCGGACCAACCGTAAGTCCGCCGTACTCAGCGGTGTTGGAGACCGAGTTCCACATCTTTGCAAGTCCGCCTTCGTGGATCAGGTCAACGATCAGTTTCAGTTCATGCAGCGTCTCGAAGTATGCGATCTCTGGCTGGTATCCAGCGTCCACGAGGGTTTCGAATGCCGCCTTGATCATGCAGGTGACCCCTCCGCAGAGATCCACCTGCTCCCCGAAGAGGTCGGTCTCGGTCTCTTCAGCAAACGTGGTCTCGATCACTCCTGCTCTTGTGCATCCAATCCCCCGTGCGTAGGCAAGGCCGATCTCCGTTGCCTTCCCTGTCGCATCCTGATGAACTGCGATCAAGCCGGGTACGCCATTTCCCTCGACAAACGTCCTGCGAACCATGTGTCCTGGAGCCTTTGGCGCTACCATGAAGACATCGACACCCTCAGGCGGTACGATCTGGCCAAAATGGATGTTGAAGCCATGGGAAAATGCAATCGCATTACCAGCCGTAAGCCCTGGCTCAATCTCATTTGCATAGATCTGCGATTGCAGTTCATCCGGAACGAGAATCTGGACGATATCCGCCTTTGCAGACGCCGCGGATACGGTCATCACCTCCAAACCATCTTTTTCTGCCTGCGCCCATGACTTGCTGGTATCTTTCAGGCCGACTATCACGTCCAATCCCGAATCATTGAGATTCTGTGCCTGTGCGTGCCCCTGGCTGCCATATCCAATCACTGCGATCGTCTTACCAGCGAGGACGCCAAGGTCTGCATCATCATCGTAATATA
>DASC01000019.1:1752-2791 GCA_002503595.1 Candidatus Methanogaster sp. UBA203
CCAATTTTTTATAACACGCGTAGCAAACGGGTTTTGCTACAGTACTACTATATTCAGTTCCACAAGCATGACAAAATTTCTCCGTATACTCAGGATTATTATATTTTTTCCAACTCTTGAAACATTTATAGCAAAGCGGTTTTTCGGGATTGAATTTTAAGTCATTTCCACAGCGAATACAAAAGCCCATATCTTTCTTCTGATGTTTGTTGTTAATTGTTTTAGGAACTTTTTTGGATGCTGTAGGGGCATCTTTTTTTAATTTTTCTGCTGGAAACTCGTGTTGCTGACTTATTTGTAGGAGCGTCCTCACTTCGTCGGAAATAGCATTATATAGGTCAAGCTCTTTTTCTTTCTCAACTTTAATACCCATTTCTCGATTATTTTGTTGGGAATGCTGATACAAGTTCATGGAAGTGATAATTGCCGTATTTTCATTCAAATAGCATTTAGCGTGAAGATTTTCACAAGCGAAAATTCTAACATTGTTTAATTCTTGCAAGAAGCTCGTATCTTCGGCATTTATTTTAGTATCTTTCCTATAAATTACACACATGTCGATTGATGGTGAATCTCGCACTTTGATCAGCCTTTTGAGTGTATCTGCAATTTGGAGATAGGGACTCACTAAAAACAGTTTTTCATTTGAATTTACAATCAATTCTTCAAGATTATCGGATATTCCATTAGTCCTTAAAAACTCTGCCATTTTTTTACACCTCATTAATTTATTTTTGCCATCCCCCAGTCAGTAAACCCCGGACTTAAGTCCAAAGCCTGCGCACAACGTTTTCGAATCCAGTTTGACTCCGTCGCTGTTGACTTCGCCGCTCCGCATTCCACATTCATCCCGGATGTACCGACATCCCGTACAAGATACATTAGAACCAATCCTACATAAAATCCCCCATGCGCAGGCTGCCAACTTGTTGGCTCTTTGGTAATTCGCGAGTGCATGCACTTTTTCACTCTTCCGGAGGATCCGGTTATGGTAAGGAAGATTAAACCACGGAGAGCACAGAGGATCACAGAGAGTTGT
>DASC01000019.1:2837-11407 GCA_002503595.1 Candidatus Methanogaster sp. UBA203
TCAAAAAGTCTCCGGGTTTTTGGTAACTGCAACGCGAGATACCAAAGACCCAACTTGTTTCGGCGCCAGCCGCGATCGCTGCCATATCCGCGCGCGATTGTGGCGGTCGGCTGGCATCGAAAATGAGATATGACATGGCAGGATAAGGACTCATAAACATGAACAGACCAGAGCGCATCGTTAGCATCGCAATAATGGGCGCAGGCGCCATCGGTTCCGCCATCGGCGGTATGCTTGCGAGAGCAGGGCACCGCGTGACACTGGTAGGGAGGGAGCCCCATATCAGCGAGATCTCGAATAACGGGCTTCATATCACCGGCATCTGGGGCGAGTCTATGGTAACGGACTTGCGTGCCATGACATCGCCGCCTGATGAATACCAGGATGTCGTCTTCTTAACGGTCAAGTCGTATGATACAGATACCGCCGCAAGAGATGCCCTTCCCATGATCGGACCTGATACCACCGTCGTATCGATGCAGAACGGGATCGGGAACGTGGAGACGCTTGCAGGGATTGTAGGCGATGCGCGGACGGTTGGCGCGATGGCGATATTCGGAGCAGCAGTACCGGAACCGGGTAGTGTCGAGGTAACGGTCATCGCATCAGAGACACTCGTAGGTGAGATCGACGGACGCCCGACCTCGCGGGCAATGGACATTGCAAGGATGCTTGATGACGCAGGAATCCCCACAAAACCATCCGATAACATCATGCGGGAGATATGGCACAAAGCTCTTTACAATATCGCATTAAACCCGCTGTCTGCCATATTCCAGGTAACTTACGGTCAGATTGCAGACAACCCCGATACCAGATGGCTCATCAGTAAGATGATATCGGAAGCATTCCAGGTGGCAGAAGCCGCGGGGGTGGATCTGGGCATGGATTCTCCTGACGAATATCTGGAGATACTATGGAACCGAAAACTTCCCCCTACAAGGGATCACAGATCATCCATGCTGCAGGACATCGTTCGCGGTAAGAGGACCGAGATAGACTACATCAACGGGAAGGTGGTGGAGCTGGGCAGGGAATGCGGGATCCCGACACCTTATAACAATGCAGTAGTGAAGATTATAAGAGCAAAGGAGGTTATAGGACCTGCATGACCGGGATTATAGACATAAAAGCCATCGATCTTGAGGAAGAGACAAAGCAACTGACATCGCCAAGACGCCCCCACGATATGGTCTTTGTGGGCGATTCGCTGCTTCGTGCAGTGCTCTGCGAGGGCGAGGGCAAGTGGTACATCCATGATTACGATGAGTTCTTCCTGCACTACAGCGGCGGCGTTGTCATAATCGAGTCGGATGAGTCCACCATCGAACTTGTGCCAGGTACTGGCGTGCTGGTGCCAGCAGGGGTCAGGCACAGGACGAACTGCCAGAAGTCTGCGATATTCCTCGTATTCAGGCACAGGGAGACTGCCTGTATGCTTGCGTAGACGTATGATGGTAGTGGCGGCGGCTGTGATGAGTGGCGAAAGGGAAGGTTAAGTAATTACGAAACCGATCCAAGAGAGTGATCGCGGGAGATCCATGAAACTACCACCAACGATACTGATACAGGAAGAGAGTTTCCATAACGCGTGGGCGCGGGCGGTACGGTATGTGCTGCGCGACGGACGCAAGATAACAATCGGAGACGCATCCGAACCAAAGCCGATACGAGATGCATGTGTGCTCTTCGAACTCACTGGTGACGCAATCCGGCAGATAGAGAATCGTGAACTGCACCCGCAGTTTCCGTTCCAGCACATCGATCCATACTGCGAGGAGTTTACGAGAGAGTATCTCTCACAGTACATCGAAAAACCGGATCAGGAGCGATTCTCGTACCTGTATTTCGAGCGGCTTGTGATGTACGGAGACCTCGATCAGATACGCTGCTTGCGCGAGTATCTTGCCACACAGATGGATACCGGGATCGGATCGAACCGGGATCAGGCGATCACGTGGCAGGCAAAGACCGATCTAGGGAGCGCGTCCCCGCCGTGTCTGCAGCGCATCTGGATCAGGTATCTTGGCGACCATAGCGTCGAAGTGCACCTGACATGGCGGAGCCGTGATCTATACACTGCGTGGCAGGTAAATATCATTGCGATCATCGATATGCTGAATCGGGAGGTGATCCGCCCGAACAGTTGCAGGATCGTGAAACTGGTCGACTATGCCGATTCGCTGCACATTTATGAGAGCGATAAGGAGGCAGAGAGGGTCAAACTCCTGCCAGCCAGTCCGCAGAAGCAGAAAGGGTTGTGGGAGTACTGAGTACTAAAATAGCATTCCAGCTATGATTTGTGCATATCCACATCTGGAAAGTCACTCCCCCCAGTTAAGGACTGATAAGATGCAATAGGGCGTTACCGATTCAACGTTTCAACGCTTCTGTCTTATCTACCACCATGACATCCTTGATGGCACGAACCGCGCCGAAAGGAATCAGCATGTAATTCCCTTCCGACCGGTACAGGCTCCGATCCACAGACATATCCGGCTTCACCACGAGATTGATCAACTCGCCGGTCCGGATGTCTATCACGACGTTGTACAGTGCACCAAGTATCGATCCGTCACTGCTCATGACGTTCTTCTTTGATAGGTTCTTTGCGAATATTTTTGCCATTAACATCCCTCTCGTGTTAGTGATTATCACTTATACTTCTTTATATTTAAATTGTTTTACCAGAGAACGCCCCTGCAACGGATGACGTCAAACCATATATCTTCCGGAAACATAATCCCGAGTATGGAAAAGCCAGAGCATTACAGGGATGATTGCAACAGGATCGCGTGTATATACGATCCTCTTGTCAGATTCATCGCCTCCTTCTTCGGCGGAGAAGAGATCCTGAGAAGGCTTACCATCGATAAAATGGATCTGAAGCCGGGCCAAAAGGTTCTGGATGTCGGCTGCGGGACCGGTACGTTGTGTGCGATGATTGCAGAGGCGATCGGGAGTGACGGAGCAGTAGTGGGAGTTGATCTATCCGAAAATATGCTTAAAAAAGCAGAAAACAAGGGAGAAGACAACATACGATTCTGTTACGCCAATGCCGAGGAGATTCCGTATGCTGACGGATACTTTGACCGCGCATCCGTGACCTTTGGCTTGCATGAGATGCCGCATTCCGTCCGGATGAATGTGCTTTGTGAGATGCGAAGGGTGCTAAAGCCGGGCGGGAGGATTACCGTCCTTGATTATGCGTACCCCAAACGCGCGCTGGCTGTGCTTTTATTCAAGGTATGGATGCTTGTTGAAGGGGAGACTGCAAGGGATTTCATCAGGAGGGACCTATCTTCGATGATACGGGATGCCGGATTCGATGTGATCGAACAAAACGTCTATTGGATGAACACGATCCAGATCGTGAGTGGCGAGAATGCAGAAACATATAATAAGGGCAGCGGTGCAGGACAATAAGGGTGAAATGAAAGATGGACGAACCAAAAATAGAATCGGAACTTGACGAACTCATAAAAAGCGCGCAGAAGCAGCCGGGTGTCGCAGATCTGATGTTCGTTTATGGTCAATATGATGAAATGATGCAGAAAAGTCGGGAGTATTTAGAGGGGGTAAGACCGAAAGTTATTATCTCAGCTAGTTCTAATTCATCGTAAGATGGAGGCTCTTTTATGCCTACATGGGGCGAGATTCTCGCCGAATTGAAACATACGGAAGAACGAGGAGTGAAACCACCGTTTGATGCAGTTCGGAGAAAATATCTGGCTACTGTCTACAAAAATACCGGACGTAACACCATACTTTACGCAACAAAGTGGACTCAAGCAGGTGATGTCGATCCTGAAGTTATCAGTATTACCGATGAAGACGTTCAAGGATTGATGGAGGTAATTCGCGGCTTAAAAGGTCCAAATCTCGATTTGATTGTTCATAGTCCGGGAGGTTCTCCAGAAGCTACTGAGGCGATTGTTTCGTATCTCCGAACAAAGTTCAGCGACATCCGCGTGATTATCCCACAATTGGCAATGTCGGCAGCAACAATGCTTGCCTGCGCATCAAACAGGATCGTTATGGGAAAACATTCGTTTATTGGTCCGATAGACCCACAACTGATACTTCACACCCAGGTCGGAGTTAAAGCGGTTCCGGCACAAGCCATATTGGATCAATTTGAATTAGCAAAGTCTGAATGTAAAGATCCGAAGATATTGGGTTCATGGATTCCGGTTCTAAGCCAATATGGTCCAGCGCTTTTAATTCAATGTAAAAATGCATTGGAATTATCTCAACAACTGGTCTCGGAATGGCTTGAATCGTATATGTTTGCGGACAGAGAAGATGCCGAAGACATTTCCAAGGAAATTGCAGCCAAACTTGCAGATCATAAAGAGTTTAAAAGCCATGGACGCCACATAAGTCGTGACAAAGCGAAAAAGATGGGTTTAGTCATCGAGGATCTCGAAGATGATCAGGAATTCCAGGACCTTATACTATCGGTGTTCCATGCAACCACTCATACTTTTGACGGAACAAATGCGGTAAAGATCATCGAAAACCATAATGGGAAGGCGTTTGTCAAACAACAGCGAAGGATTTTGATTCAGCAAGGAACTACTCCGCCTAACTCATCTGCTGAACTTTAGGAACGATTTTGGGATGAACACGATCAGGATCGTGAGTGGTGAGAATGCAGACCGGTGAATCAGAAGCGGTCCGTTACCTTACAGCGTGTATTAAGGATGCTGTGCGGTCGTGCATGCAGGACCGGGGTCGCATAGGAGTTGCGTTCTCAGGCGGCATCGACAGTTCATTAGTCGCAGCCATCGCAGCATCGATAGATCCTGATATCGAGTTGTACGCGGTCGGGATGCACGGCTCTCATGACCTAAACCATGCAGAGAAGGCAGCCGCACTGCTCGGGATGGAGGATCGGCTGCGGATATGCGAGTGCACCGAAGCGGATATCGAATCAGCAATCCCGCAGGTGCTTCATGCGATAAAAACCACGAACCCTGTTGCAGCAGGGATCGGAATGTGCATCTATCTCGTGTCAAAGTGTGCGCACGCGCATGGAACCGGGTTGTTGCTGACCGGGCAGGGAGCAGACGAACTCTTTGCCGGATACAAGCGTTACGAGCAGGCATTCGATGACGGGGTGCTCGGCATCAAACTCGAAAAGGATGTGCTCGCACTCCCTGCCCAGATCAGGCGAGACGTTGCGGTTGCAGATCTGTGCGGCGTGGAACTCTGCCTGCCGATCTATAATCGCGATGTGGTGGATATCGCATGCGGTATCGATGTCCGACTCAAGATGCAGAAGGATGAGGGGGGATATGTGAGAAAGTACATTCTCAGGAGAGTTTCTGAACAGTACCTCCCGCACAGACTGGCATGGGCGCCAAAGAAGGCAGCGCAGTACGGCACAGGCGTCCAGAATGCGCTCCACAGGATGGCGCGCAGGCAGGGGCTCGGGCAGGAGGAGTTTCTGAACCGCGTCTTTAAGGACTGTCAGGAAATAACTTGGTCAGATTGAATATTCTTAAACCAGAGCCGCGATACCGAATAACATTCGCGCGGTTCATCCATTCGTGTGCATTCGTGTTTAAGACTTGTACACACGTTCATCGCAGACACCGCCGGAAATTACAAAAAACTGATGCGGATTAGCATTATGAACGTTCACATCATGCGAAATATTAATGACATTATTCCTGGCTTTGCATCCTTCGTGGGTTCTGATTGGAAAGGGTTCATCGCCATATTAGGGGATCCCATAAAATCCTGATTGATACGGTCGGTTATTTCTTTGAATATCATCTTATAAGCAGTACAATGTGGATCGACTCCCTTTACTTCACCGTTGTTAGGTACTATAGCATTGTAGGGGCATCCGCCTCGACAAAAATCGATGTAAGGGCATTCCTTGCATTCCCTGTCTACATAGTCCTTGAACTGGTGCATAAGCTTCCATGCGTCGGATCGGGAAAGATCGTCCATGCTGGGATGGTCATAGACACTACCCATCACATATTCTGGCATTCCCACGAAGCGATAGCAGGGGTATATGCTCCCATCAGGTCCCACCGCAAACGTGCTATCCATGCAATCCACGTAGGTGCAGACCGTGCCCCTGCGTGTGAACACACCTTTGCACAGGTGGTCGATATTCATAACTTCAATTTTGTCCATATTTTCCAGATATTTATCCAGAAGGTAAATCAACAAGTTCCCGTACTCTTCAGAGTCAAGCACCCATTCGTTAGAGCTGTCATCACGTAACGACGGTAGTGCAGGATGCAATTTAAGAGTTAAGCCATTCTCCAGGAAAAAATTGAAGATCTCCTCTTTAAACTTTACAGATTGTGCGGTGAAGGTGCAGATAAATCTCACATCAAGACCGTTGTCACGGGCAATTTCATAGCCCCGCATGGTCTTATCGTAATATCCTTCTCCCCTCTGCAGGTCGTTAAGTTCCTTTGGACCATCCAGACTGGAACCGATTGGGATATTGTACGCAGCCAGAATCTGAGCTAATTCAGGGGTCATCTTCCAGAGATTGGTTTGCAGGGCAAAAGCTGGTTTCAGATGACTTGCACCTTCTGCCAGCAATGGCAACGCTTCCCGGTAAAACTCCGCGCCGGCAAGGAGCGGCTCCCCGCCATGGAAGGTGAAGGTAACCTGATCATCCCGAAAATCTTTTAGCCATGTAACCACTTCCTTGATGGTTTCGATGCTCATTATCGGAGATCCTTCTTCGGAACTCCAGCAGTAACTACAATTGGAAGGACAGCCCAGAGTTGGGATTAGCATTACGTGAAAGACCATAATATCACCTTATTTTAGCTTTTTTCTAACTTTCTTCAAAAGTATTAATAGTTTTCCTGCAATTGGGGCTGCCACCCAGCCAGCCTTGCAGGATCATGAGCACGGCACAATCGGAAAATCTATTGAAATCACTGTAGCCTCAAGTTTTACCGCAGAGTACGCGGAGAACGCAGAGGAATCAGAAACCCCAGCGAAGGTTGGAACGGTCTTAAAACTCTGCGCCCTCTGCGGTGATAAATCACCGGATTTTTAGACAGTGCCTATGAGCACTTCGAGGGACGTGACCTGCCCCTCGTGGTTGACATCAGCGGCGGCGAGCATCGCGGGGTCGCACGAGGCGGAACCGCCGGCTGCGAATGCAAGCGCGATCGCGGCGTCTGGGAGGGTGAGGGTACCGTCGCCGTTGAGGTCGCCTTTCTGCGGCGAGATGGATGCATGAGTGGGTAATTGTTCCACGCTGCCACCGCCGCCCGGGATCGGGTGACGGATTTAGAGTTATTCTATTAGGGCAGACCCTACCAATCCAAAACCAACTTACCCGATTTTCCAAGCAGATGAACATCCATTGTTCCGAAAAAAACTCTACCAACGAGACAGTCGATATTCAATCTTGGGTGCATATCCACTCCAATAACCTCAACTTCTTTCTCCATATCGCCTACAGCTACTGCTCCTTTGAACACAGGTAACATCAGCGTTCCTCCGGGGATGAATATCTCCTGTTCCCGCACGGTATCGAGCAATTCCTCGCATATTGCTCTCGGTGCAGTGCAATAATCTGCGCCAGAATCAAGAATTCCGATTAAACTGATCCTCCCGGAACTGCCGCTTATTTGCACAGGAAGTATCGGTTTGCCATCTCGATATTGAAATTCCATGTTACGCCCTACAATATTGCAATTGTATCTTCTGATGGACCAAGCCGGTGTATGAACGGTTCTTTGATCCCCAATTCACACAACCTTTTCACCACCGCATCATAGGTATCTCCGATGGAAACAACTTTTCCGTTGTGCATTCCGATGACTTTATGTGGGTATTTTACTTCCAATTCCCTCTCCATGCGCTTAAATGCCTCGAAATCGTCCATTTTAATCAGTTCTCCTATGGATGTGAATTTGTGTTGGGTTATTATAATTCTATCGCCCCTGCCGCCGCCTGCAGGATCATGAGCGCGTCGAGCGACATTACCTGTCCATCGTGGTTGACGTCAGCGGTGGCGAGCATCGCGGGGTCGCACGAGGCGGAACCGCCGCCGGCTGCGATTGCAAGCGCGATCGCGGCGTCTGCGGGGGTGAGGATGCCGTCAGAGTTGAGGTCGCCTATTTGTGGCGGGTCAGCCCACTGCTACATGACTGCACAAAGCTTTGCGCCCGAAGAGCGGGACCGGAGCGGTCGGTGCCTATCGCCACCTCATCGGGACACTTTCCGCATCTGGAATGTTGGTCAGGCGGTGACCGGATCATTGATCCCAAGGTACTCTGAAAAGGCTTCTGACGCAGGAACTTGTACACCGTCTTCAGCCAACCCCTCCAAATGCATTACGATCGCTTCATACATATTTTGCTCAACTTCTTCGCGTGTACTGCCGGTTGCCACACAACCAGGCAGGTCTGGCGAATATGATGAGTAGTTCCCGTTTGCCTTTTCAATGACAATTGGAAACCTGTGCATGATTATCTTCTTTCATTTGAGTTTCGCCTGTTTTAAGATGCTATTTAAGGGCACTGTCGCTTTTTCAAGTGAAATCGCCATACCCTTGGATTTTACCGCAGAGC
>DASC01000111.1 GCA_002503595.1 Candidatus Methanogaster sp. UBA203
CGGTGTAGGTGAGTAGTTACAAAAAAATTAGAGATGCCCCACACTTACGTTATGGAGCATCTGGATAGTATCTTTGATGCAACCGCTGATGCATCTTCGAGCGGAAAGTCACCGGTGTCGAGCGTCTCTGCGAGTTCATCGAAGTGTGTCTCTTTGCCACCGACCCTGCACGCCATCATGGTTCCAGGCGGGAAGAGGTTCGCAAGCTCGTTCTTGTCCTTCACCGGGAACTTGACCGCCGCATCTTTCAGCATCTCAACGATCTCTATCTTGAGTTCCTCAATCTCGCCAATCGCTCCTTGTGTTGGTTCTTCGTGTGCAAGTTTATGTTCTTCTGCCACTTTGATCACCTTGCTGGTACTCAATTATCCGATCCATAATAAGCGTTTTGGTGGCTCGTTCACACATCACAATCGACACCGGATGGCAGTTTTGCGAACATCGTCTTAAATTCATCAATTCTTGACGATATTCGAACGAAAACACCCTCTTTTTTTTTATTTATATCGCCTATTTTTTGCCCCCTTCATAAGTCACTATCTTTAGCAAAGCAGCAGCCACTTCTAAAGAAGTATAATCTTCCTGAACAAGTTTTTCAACCAAATTACTACATTTTCCCAGGTGCCCGGCATCAATAATCCCTTTAACTTTTTCTAAAAGCAAGTTCGTCCTGATCTCTTCGACATCACTAACAGAAGGAACTTTCTGAGCTATAATTTTAGTTTTTGTGAATCTTTGTATCTGCCTTATTCTATATGCCTCCTTGCCGGTCACAAATGTAAATGCACGCCCCGCTTTTCCTGCCCTGGCTGTTCTTCCGATTCTATGTACGTAATACTCATCATCAGTAGGTATGTCATAGTTGAACACGGCGTCTGTAGCCCCTACATCGATTCCCCGGGCTGCCACATCAGTTGCCACTAAAATATCAATCTCGCCACCCCTGAATTTAGACATGACGCTGTCTCTTTGCTTCTGCTGCAGACCCCCGTGCAGCCCATCAGCCAGATATCCTCTTGCCTTGAGGCTTTCAACCAATTCATCCACACGTCTTTTTGTATTACAAAAGACCAGCGATAATTTCAGATTGTAAAGATCGATTAAACGAGACATGGCCTCTGTTTTTGCTTGCTGTTTGACTTCAACAAAAAATTGTTCGACATCGGGAACGGTCATCTCCCGATGTACCAATTTTATCAGTTGTGGGTTGCTCTGATATCGTTTCGTTAAATTTAAAATTGCCTTTGACATGGTTGCAGAGAAGAGAATAGTCTGTCTTTGCTCTGGGATTTTCTTCACAACAGTTTCGATGTCGTCTCTAAATCCCATGTCCAGCATTTCATCTGCTTCATCCAGTATGATCATCTTTACATCACCCATTTTCAAAGTGCGGCGGTTTAAATGATCCATGACGCGGCCAGGAGTGCCGATAATAATCTGTACACCTGCTTTTAATGCTTTAATCTGGCGCCCTATAGGCTGTCCACCATAAACGGGTAAAATCCCGATGCGTTTTTTATACTTTGAAAGATTTTTCAGTTCTTCTGATACCTGAATTGCCAGCTCTCTTGTGGGACATAAAATCACAGCCTGTAATTTCTTACTTTCCGGATCTACCCTCTCTAAAGTTGCAATTCCGAAAGCTGCAGTCTTCCCTGTACCTGTTTGCGCCTGTCCAATCACATCTTTTCCATCCAACATATATGGAATGGATCGATTCTGAATAGTGGTGGGCTCTTCAAAACCCATATCTGCGATTGCCCGATACATCTCTTTTGATAAATGCAAATCTTCAAATCCTGAACTTTCCATGTGTAATCTCCTTTACTCTCATTTGTTTGTTACCTTACTTAACTCTGACACTATCAAATTTTTCTGGTTCTGGCGTTTTCCGATGGTCGCTGACGGCAGGTTGGCAAACATGGGCGCCCGGGCATGTGGATGTGAACTGGCAGATCACACTTCACTTATGCGCCGCCCCCTATCGTCCCCGCCCCACTGACAACAAGTGCGCTTAAGCATTCCCATCGCGCCCCCTCATCTCCCGGAGCAAGAGGTTGATATGCCCCTCTCCTCTCCTGCAAGTTCGTGGAGCAGATTCCTGGTTTTATGGTCATCGACTGTATCTGCAACCCTCATATAGAAGTCATAAGCCGCATACTCCTTCTCAAGACCCATCTCGAGAGCTTCAAGGTCGTCCGTAAACTCCGGATCCTCGATCTTTACCAGTTCCTCATTGATCCTCATGCCGCCTTCCATGTAGACAGTGGAGAGTTCCGCCTTCAACTGGTCGAGCGACGGTAGCTCATCAGCAGCACCGAGAAGCGACTTCATCTCCCGGAGCAACTGGCTATACCGCATATACAGTCTCTGCAGATGTGTATCTTCCATCGTAACAAGTCTCTGAAAGACCTGCGCCGCTTTCTCGTCTTTGACCAGCCTTTGCGCTTTAGAATAGAAGTCGAGTGCGCCCTTCTCGAGCATGAGCGCAACTATCAGCACGTCAAAAGTCTCCTCGCCCCCTGTTATTAGTTTATCTTCGGCAGTTCCCTTGACGACCTCGTAGTCCCATGTACGGACCCCTCCGTCGAGATTGTAGACATTCTCAAATCCGAGACCGCATAGGAGGATGCTTGCAGCCATGCTCCTGTGCCCAAAACGGCAGTACGAGATGATTCCTTGGTCATTGTCAAGTTCTCGGTACCTGTACTCAAGTTCCCCGAGCGGGATCAATTTCGCTCCGGGAATGTGCCCTGCCTCGTATTCACGGGGCTGTCTCACGTCCAGCAGTTGGAATGCGCCTAACGCATCGTTATCAAGGATCCTTTTAACCTCATGGGGCGCAAATCTCTTTATTTCGTCGATGGAGCAGTTCAGTTTCATGTATCAGACGGACGCTTGCGGTGTAAATACCCGTGTTGCAAGTTCCCGATCAAGCATGAGGAGTCCGTTACCGTCCTCTCCAATGATCTTTAACCTTGCGATGATATCGTTGTCGTTCCCCTCCTCCTCGATCTGTTCGGTTATGAACCACTGGAGGAAGATGTTTGTGGCGTGATCCTTCTCCGCGATCGCTAGATCCACGAGATCGTTGATGCAGCCTGTGATGAACCGCTCGTGCGTAAGGGTCTTCTCAAACATATCAAGAGGCGACTCAAACTCTGTCGCAGGCTCTTTTATCGCAGCAAGATTCACCCGCCCGCCCTGATCATTGATGTAGTCATAGATCTTCATCGCATGTACCATCTCCTCCTGATACTGGACCATGAACCAGTTGGCAAAGCCTTTCAGTCCTGTGTACGTGCTGTAGGCAGACATCGACATGTAGAGATACGCTGAATAGATCTCGTTGTTGATCTGTTCATTCAGGTGCTCCATCATCGTTTCGCTTAACATTACTTTCCTCCATATCAATTCTATAAATAGTATTATTTCTCAAGCATATTTCTGGCGATCTCCGCACCATATTCCCGGCATTCATCCAGCGTGGAACCTGATGGTTTTCCGAGTATCCGCAGAACCTCCATCTGCTTCATGTTGCAGTCTTTTAGCACCCGCTTGAGCGTCTTTGGAGCTTCTCCGCTGTGCCCATAAGCTCCGAAGGTTGCGCAGACCTTCCCTTCCATATCGACATCTTTTAGCATCTCTGCAAGCGTTACTATCGCAGGAATCGGCTTTCGGTTGTATGTGGGTGAGCCTATCGCGACTCCCTCTGCACCTGTGATCTCTGCAACGATCTCTTCCTTGGAAATGTCTGCCACATTTAAGAGAACGGTATCAACGCCTTCGTCCCGTGCTCCGCCCTCAATTCCTTCCGCAACAGCTCT
>DASC01000148.1 GCA_002503595.1 Candidatus Methanogaster sp. UBA203
TTATCAACCGGCAAACAAGTGGATTTGTAGAAGGACTGAATAATAAGATCAAAGTGATTAAACGGCGGTGTTATGGCATTCTAAACGTCAAACATCTGTTCCAGCGCATATATCTTGACCTCGAGGGGTACTCTTTGTATGCATGATTTATCAGGTTGTGTAACTCGAATTACCAGAGAGCCACAATACCTGCCAGAATCTCCCGCGTTTGCTTCGGCGAGAAGACCGTATGATCAGTCGAAAGTGCTACCGTGTGTCGATCATGGCGGAGTTCTCGGCGCTCCATGCGCACCACCTTTGAACTCATCTTGTATAAAGACCATGGGATATTTTGACAGATTATTTTATAAAAACACAACCCCCATACATGACACCAAACTCCCCCAAAATCTTGATCTGGCGGTCAGATCACTTCTATTCAGTGAATCAGTTCGACTTCCACCACAATTCTCAGCCATCAACCAGGATGACTGATATGCTCCACGGCAGATCGATACATTATAATCCACCGAAACATATCATGATTGTAGCATGTTCAAATTCGCACGAAAGCAGCAGATAATCGAGATCGGAAATGTTACGATCGGCGGGCAGATCGGCGAGAACCCGACCGTAATCATTCCTACAATCTTCTATGACGGACAGAAGATCGTTGATGCGAATGCAGGTACATTCGACAAAGAAAAGGCAGAATCCCTGATTGCAGAGGTGGAAGAAGCCTGCGACGCCACAAACACCCCGTATATCTTCCAGGTGGTTGGTGTGACCTCTGATCTCATGATCAAAGGGCTCGACTTTGTGGCTGACCGTACAGATGCGCCGCTCATCGTTGATTCGGCGGATCTTGAGGCGAGGCTTGCAGGACTCTCATACGCAAGCGAGCAGTTCGGCAGCAGGACGATGTACAACGCCATAAACATGATGATCGAGAAGCCAGAGATCGATGCGCTCTCTGAATCACAGATCGAGGGCGTTGTCATCCTCGGCTTCAACATGCAGGACCCGTCAGTTAAGGCGCGAATCGAGATGCTCGAAGACGGCGGCGGGTTTGTTGATAAAGGACTCCTCGAGATCGCAAAGGAGTGTGGCTTTGAGAAGATCCTGTACGATCCCGGAGTGCAGCCGTTCGGACAGGGCGCAGGATCATCATTCAGGTTGCTTTATGCAGTAAAATCATTGTACGGTCTTCCAACCGGTGTCGGAGCCCACAATGTCCCGTCATCATGGGCGTATCTCAAGAAACGTGACCCGGAGATCAGAAGGATCTGCGATATATCTGCAAACGCCATCGGCATCGTGATGGGCGCGAACTCGCTCTTCATAGGACCGATCGAGAGTGCGAAGTATGCCGCTCCGGTCGTTGCAATGGCTGACATTCTCACTGCTGATTCCGTAAATGACTTCGGAATCGAACATGCAGAGAAACACCCATATCTGCTGGCTTGAAGGGGGTGGGCATCATGGTAACCTTTGGAATCGAATTTCTGGCAAACGAACCAGCGGAAAAACTCTCAGAGATTGTGAGACTATCAGAGGAGAACGGATTATCCTACGCATGGATAACAGATCATTACAACAACAGGGACGCATTCTCACTTCTGACATACATCGCAGCAAGGACCGACTCCATAAAACTCGGACCCGGCGTTACAAACCCGTATACCAGAACTGCGCCACAACTCGCATCAGCGATCGCAACCCTGCACGGGGTATCGGACGGACGTGCGGTTCTTGGCATAGGACCTGGCGATCGGATCACGTTTGAGAAGCTTGGAATCGAATGGACGCGCCCTGTCCGGACGGTCAGGGAGACTGTATCTATCATACGGCAACTGCTTGCCTGCAAAAAGGTTTCGTATAACGGGGAGATCTTCAAGACCAGGGAAGCGAAACTCGATTTTGCAACAGATCTGTCAGATCTGCCCGATGTACCGGTTTATATCGGAGCGCAGGGTCCGAAGATGTTACATCTTGCCGGAGAAGTTGGAGACGGAGTGCTCGTGAACGCATCGCACCCGCTTGACTTTGCAGAGGCGATACCTGCGCTGAAGACCGGAGGTGCCGATCTTGCAACGTTTGACGTCGCTGCATATACGAGTTTTTCGATAGCGGATCGTAAGGACGATGCTATATCAGCTGCAAAGCCGGTTGTTGCCTTTATTGTTGCGGGATCGCCGCCCGGTGTACTTGAGCGCCACGACATCCCGCCGGATGATGTCGAAGCGGTGCGAAATGGTTTTAAGAAGAGTTTCAGTGACGCGATACGTGCGGTCACCGGTGACATGATCGATGCATTCGCAATCTGCGGAACTCCTGTGGAGTGCATGGACCGAATCGAAGAACTCGTGACTGCCAGGGTCACGCAGATTATTCCGGGCTCTCCGATCGGACCTGACCGGGTGCGTGCGATCAGGTTGATCGGAGAGGATATTATTCCTAACTGGAGGTAAATAACATGAGTCTGATCGAAAAAACCGTAAACGATGCAATTGCAGCACAGAACGCTGCGGTAGACGCAATAAGAATCCACCGATACGAGGATTTCTTGCTTGAACACGCAAGACCTTATGTAGAGGTCATAAGGAAGATGGAATGTGACAGCGAGCAGTCACAGGAGGCGATCGACCTTTACCAGCAGTCACTGCTCCTCCATTACGACATCTTGACGTCGCTCACCGACACGATAACGCCGCTTGATACTGCGTTTCTCGAGTGGCAGCAGACCCCGATCGCGCTTGAGATCATGTACGAACTTGACAGAGACTTTCGGGGCGCTGTCGAGACGTTCATCGAGACGATCGATGAAGCAGACGATATCATCGGAATTGAGGCAACACGAGTACACAATGGCTTCTATGGGATCATATCATCCAGCGATTTTGCAGCGATCCCCGGAAGCGTCTTCAACGTCCTTGCCAGGATCATAGAAAGGGCGCCTATTGAGAAGAAGTACAAGCAAACAATCCTTGCCGCAAAATCGTGGGGATTAAATGGAATCTACGTCTTCGGAGACACCTACACCAGAGTTCTTGGCAGCACCGGAAACGTCGCAGAGGCGATAGAAGAGGAGAAGAAGGCTCTCGAGTTGAACTGGGATAAGCCGGTTCAGTCGATGCTGCAGCTGATGGGAGAACTTGGTCACACATCGTATGATCGGTTCAGGTACTTTGATCTGTATCGCGAGAAGTTCCGCGGATATGTCGAGAGAGCATACAATTCCGGGGTGCACCCTGCAAATATCGTGATGCTTCCGACCCACGTTGGTGATATCGGTCACCACATCGGATCGTCATACTACAAGCTGTGCAGGGACGATATGTGCATGGCGATCCTTGGATCGGTCTCAAAGGTTGCGGAAAACACACTCAAAACCGCTCTATCTGAGGATAAGATCAAAAACCCATTTGATGTGGGATATATCGCAACCGGCGCATGTGCGTCTGCGACAGCAGATATCCTTGCATGGGACGGGTTCACGCCCGATTATATCCAGGATCTGATGCAGAAGCGATTCAGGAACTTCATTCTGACGCACCCGTTCGACAGATCGGTGGTCGGCGATCTTCATGTCAATGACTTTCTGGACTTCATCACCAGGGGCGAGCGAGTGAATGCACCGAAACCAAGAGGGGACGGCGGGAAGGTTGCTGGTATACCTATCGATCTCTCACCGGTCAGGAATCATCCTGAACTCAAACATCCGGAGGCGTATGCGTATCCGTTCACAGCCATAACGGTGCGGGCAACAGCGCTTCTGCGGTTCATCGACCAGCCATGCCTGCTTGCTCCGGAGCCTCCAAGCATCGCCGCGATGATCAATGCTGTTGCGCTCAATCCCGAGGTCGCGCTTGCGCCTGTGCAGATGTGCAAGAACTGCGCCACAAGCAGGTATCTTCCCGCGAAGTGCGATTACTGTATGTCGCCGAGGGTGAATTCGGTGCTGGGGTGACACCTGAGCGCATCAGGATAATCGGGCATCCGCCGCGGTGTGGGTGCGATGGAGGCGGCATGCCCGAACTCCGGCTGCGGGTTTCACGAGTGGTGCCAGCCATCTTCGCGGAATTCGAAAGACCCATCAACCCCGGTTGCGGTGCGTAAGTTCAAGTTCCCGCAGGAAGACAGCCGCGGTCATGGTATCGCCCAGACCGACCGTGGTTATCGGGTGCTCGCACCAGAGCGACGGCACAATACAGACCGAGTAACCACCCAATTTCAGATGCACCCCATTTCCGATCTTTTTTCCATCGAAACACTCCTGAACCATCGAACATTCACGAACCCCGGCATCGTTCGGCACCATTCCCAAAACCGCATCAGGGAGTATGTCCCGGTTCACATACCCTCTCTCTGCACGTACGGCAGACGCGCTTGCGCCCGCGGTAAGCGCATCGATCTCGGATGCCGGATCGATATAGGTAGGGTCAAAGGTGCTCACGATAAAATCCCGGGCGTGGATGCATAATCTCGACATCCCGAGTTCATCGATCGTCTCTACCGATTTTTCGATGAGGTTTCTTCCTGAAACGTTGACATCGTCCCCGAGAAACTCTTGTTCATTCATGCCGATGCTGTCCACGATACCGGAGATGCTTGCGATCACATAATCCCGGATCCTGCCATCCAGAAAATCTCCTGATTCGAAATGCATCAAAAGATCCGGGTTTGATGATTTCCACCCATGTAGTTGCGCTGTGATGCGCCGCATCCGATCGAGGTACGTCGATCCGTCCGGGTATCTGCCCTGCAGCAGATGAAGCCCTGCAACCAGTACGCCATCCATCTCTCTGATATGCGCATCAGAAAAACCCTCGAATGCCGGATCGACGTAGATGGCTATGTTTCTCGGATCATACGTTGCTATGAGCCGGTTGTCGCACGGCGCTCTGATCGTCCGGTCGGGCAGTGCAACCTCCTGTCCTTTTTTGAAATCGAAGACATGATGTATGGAATCCTTCTTGTCCCTGACCGCATCGCACGGCTTTGATAAAGCGATGTCGCTATCCATGTAAACTGGAATCCGTATCGTATCTCCTGCCAGCAGGTCTGCCTGTTTCCTTGACAGGGACGCCACATTCGGGATTACGACCGCGGCTCCGAGACTGGAGAGGACGTCCGTAGCGATTCCGGCGTTTCCACCCAGACGCAGCACAGGTCCACCCTTTACAAGAGATGACGACTCCCTGATGGCAGCAGGCGTCTCAAGCTGGTACTCGCCGCCGGTTCCGCGTCTCATACATGCAAGCAGGAGCGCAAGAAGATCATCCATGTCGCGGATTAGATCAATTGGCTCCGGAGGATCCGCAATCTTGCGGTCTCTTAAGTATTCAGTAATCTTTGCTCCATCGACGGTGCACACAGAATCGATGTTAACGTTGTAGCAACAGAGTATCTGTTGTGCCTTCATGCCGCCTCGAGATCCAACATGCATCCTGCGCCCTGCCCGATCCCCTCATCGATCCGCACCTCTATTCTGTTGACATTCGGACCCATCCGGGATGCGATCTCGGATGCAAAATACTCGCACAGA
This sequence comes from Candidatus Methanogaster sp. UBA203, assembly GCA_002503595.1. Lineage (GTDB taxonomy): Archaea > Halobacteriota > Methanosarcinia > Methanosarcinales > Methanogasteraceae > Methanogaster_A. Next base: position 5,528 of record DASC01000148.1, read on the forward strand.
CTCTCTGCGCTCGTTGAATCGGTCGGAATAAAGACGACATCATCTGCCGGAAACCGGTAGTTTTTCTCACCGATATCAACGATTACGCCGTCGCCATCCGTTCTGATCTTTATGCGGGGATCGCTTCTGGCGATGACGACGCGGTGATCAAGACTGCCGCATATCTCGGCAATCACCTCCTTTAAGAGTTCGAAATCGATGATGAACTCACCACTCCGCGTTCCGTGTACCTTCACGCTCACCGCATAAGTATGCCCGTGCAGTCTCCCGCATTTTTGATGGTATGGTATCAGATGACAGGCAGAAAATCGGAGTTTTGCCATCCAGCCGTTCAGTTCAATCCACAAGATAATCGCCTTCAGGTCAGAATCTTCTTGATCTCATCTGCTGCCTTGCCAAGTTCCACGAGCACAAGTCCGAGACTGATCTCTGATGGGGTGAGCACCACAACCAGTGCTTTTGGTCCGGCACCGATCGCAATCAACTTTCCATTATTCGATTCAACGATTACTCGATCCGGTATTCCTTTTTCCAGCTCTGCGGACGCGGTTTCCGCAGCGCCAAGCATCGTTGCAGACATGGCAGCAAACGTCTCGTCATCGCCTTTCTGCATACACGATACCATGAGCAACCCGTCCCGACTCGCAATCACGCTTGATTCGATCTCTCCGGTCTTCATAAGATCTGATAAAACTTTATTCAACATTTCTGTTGTTGCCATGATCAATCCTCCGTTAAATCAAAACGTATAGTGCATTCCCCGGTCTCATCGTACTCGCCAGCATCCTTCTGCCCGCCCCGAACCTTCCGACCTGTCACGTTCTGGATCAGACAGGTTGCAAGAATGCCGACAGGACAGACTCTGGTTGCGGAGATGCCGATCTTCTCACGCACATCCTTTCCGAGATGGTGTCTACATTGTTTCGTTGTCAGCACCAGTTTACCATCCGCAAGTTCCACCTTCACATCATCGGCACTCACACCACGCTCGAAGAGCAACTGCAATTTCTCGACATCGGTCATGTTGGTCATATCCGTATCGCCGGAAAGATACTCGATGATCTGTTTCCCATATTCGTGTGAGAGGTTCCTGATGATCGCCTTGTAGCCATCTCCGAACATCTTCTGGGCAGATACCATAAACCCCCTTGAGATGATCATTTCGGACTCGATGAATCGATCGATAGATCTTCCGGTTCTATCTGCTGACTCCCTGTCCATACAGCGGTTTTGGTATTTGCTGGCATATAACAGTTTCGTTGAGACGAGAATCATCCCTTTGCAGGGGGTTCGTCTCGTCCATGCCCGTTCCCGAATCAGTAATCATATTTTCTGTGATAACCCCTTGGCGTTATGATCCGCTCCCCCCAGATCCTTGATTCGCTGTTTCCGATTATCGCGGTGGTGTGCATATCGACGAAGTCGTCGTAATCGAGCACGCGCTCAAGCGTTGTCACAACCGCGCTCTCTTTGTTTCTGAATGCGTTCTTTACGAGTCCCACCGGCACCGACCCGGACCTGTGTCTCCTGACTATCTCTATGCATCTGGCAAAGTTTGTATTCCGGTTCCTGCTCTTCGGATTATAGAGAACGATCACAAAGTCGGAAGCTGCCGCGCCCGAGATCCTCTTCTCGATATCCTCCCACGGTGTCAGCAGATCGCTCAGACTGATAGATGCGAAATCGCCTGTGATCGGAGATCCAAGAATACTCGCTGCCGCATTTGCCGCTGTGACACCTGGAATTATCTGTATCCGGGTACATGCATCAGCGTTAGCGTCCGCGCCCTCTTTCTCTGCGATCTCCAGCACGATCCCTGCCATGCCATAGACCCCCGCGTCGCCTCCACTTATGATGGATACGGTATTTCCCTTGGATGCCAGTTCCAGCGCGTGTCTGGCGCGTGCAATCTCCTCTCCCATCGAACTGGTTATAACCTTCCTTCCGGGCAGCAATGGCTCGATCTGCCCGAGATACGTGGTGTTACCGATTACGTAATCAGATTCCAGGATTGCCTGTTGCGCGGCGACAGTCATCAAATCCGGACGTCCCGGGCCGATGCCTACGATGTAGAGTTTACAGTCTTTAATGGGCATATTTTAGTGTCATCGTCCTCTTTCACCTTATGCGCTTTGGCGCCACACCGGCGAAACCTTTATCTTCCAAGACTCTAACGTAGAAGGGTAGCACTCTTATGTTACGTAATTTATGATGCACATGGCAAACACGCATTGTCATGGAAGGGCGAAGAGCGAGGTACCTGTATCTCGCTTGATGAAACCATGTATACGTGCGACCCAGACGCTTACTGAATTAGTAAGACGGATTCTGGTAATTATACCGTTTGGTGGATAGTTCGGCTCAAGTGCTGATGAAGGACGTGCCAAGCTGCGATAAGCCCAGGCGAGGTGCATGGAGCCATTGAACCTGGGATCTCCGAATGAGACTTCTTGATGTGACGCGAGTCACATCGATCCTTCGGGATCGGGAACGCTCCGAATTGAAACATCTCAGTAGGGGCAGGAAAAGAAATCAATTGAGATGCTGTGAGTAACGGCGAGTGAAAACAGCAGAGTTCAAACCGAATCTTTCTTCGAAAGAGGATAGAGATGTGGTGTTGTGAGGCAGATCATATACAGTCCAAACTGGTGAAGTCGAACTCATCTGGAACGTTGGGGCATAGAGCGTGATAGCCGCGTAGACGTAAACCAGTGGATCGTGATCTGATCCTCGAGTACCGTGGGTCGGAAATCCCGCGGAAATCTGGGAGACATCAACTTCCAAAACTAAATACAACTTGAGACCGATAGCAGAGTAGTACCGTGAGGGAATACTGAAAAGCATCCAAAAGATGGAGGTTAAAAGTGCTTGAAACCAAATGGTGATAGTGGGGTATGGCATGAAAGGATCTTCGCTGTGAAGGAGGCAGTCGCGAGGCTGTAGTACGAGCGGCGTTGCCGATGTCATATCATACGTTTTGAAGAACGGACCAGGGAGTGTATCTTGGTGGCGAGACTAACGCTTGAAAAGCGGAAGTCGAAGCGAAAGCAACACGCGCGTAGTCCGCAAGGGCATGGCGCGAGGTATACAAGTGCCTGAAGTCACTGGGGTACGACCCGAAGCCGGGCGATCTATGCGTGGGCAGGTTGAAGCGTGGCGAAAGCTGCGTGGAGGACCGAAAGCGGTACTGATATGCAAATCGTTCGCGTGACCTGTGTATAGGGGTGAAAGGCCAATCGAGCCCGGCATCATCTGGTTCCTTCCGAAACATGTCGCAGCATGACCTGATCGGAGATCGTTAGCGGTGTAGAGCACTGATTGGGGGTGTCGGGGGAGAAATCCCTTGCCCCCCTGTCAAACTCCAAAGTCGCTATCATCGTAGAAGATCGGAGTCCGGGCACGGGGTAAGCTCGTTGTCCGTAAGGGAGACAACCCTGACCGTGGTTAAGGTCCCTCAGTGTCGGCTAAGTGTTAAAAATAAAGGGCGTCCTAGGCCATAGACAACTGGAAGGTTAGCTTAGAAGCAGCTACCCTCTAAGGAGTGCGTAACAGCCCACCAGTCGAGGTTTGGGGCCCCGAAAATGGACGGGGCTCAAGCCGACCACCGATACCACGGAGTATCTAACGATAATCTCGTAGGAAGGCGTCCTGTTTGGGCAGAAGCAGGGCTGTGAAGTCCTGTGGACCATGCAGGAACGAAAATCCTGGTAACAGTAGCAGCAAAGTTAGGTGAGAATCCTAACCGCCGAAGGGGCTAGGTTTCCTCGGCAATGTTCGTCAGCCGAGGGTTAGTCGGTCCTAAGACGTACCGCAATTCGAGTACGCCAAAAGGGAAACAGGTTAATATTCCTGTACCATCCAGACTGTATCCGAAAAGGACCTGACGCATCCGGATAGGTTGGGCAGTGCCGTCGCGCTGTTCAAGCACCGAAGCGGGTGGAGTGCCGTAATGGCGAGAAGCCTCGCGAATGTGTGATGACGAAAGTCAACTGAGTCCAGGTGCCCGTGAAAAGGGAGTTTGGATGTCCGTACCGAGAACCGACACAGGTGCCCCTAGCTGAGAAGGCTAAGGCGTGTCGGATAACACTAGCTAAGGGAATTCGGCAAATTAGCTCCGTAACTTCGGGATAAGGAGTGCCTGCCTTGTGAGAGGCAGGTCGCAGTGACAAGGGAGCTCTAACTGTCTAATAACAACATAGCGGATCGCGAACCCGAAAGGGCTAGTACGATCCGTGAATCCTGCCCAGTGCAGGTACCTGAAACCCCGGTTCAACGGGATGAAGGGCCTGTCAACGGCGGGGGTAACTATAACCCTCTTAAGGTAGCGTAGTACCTTGCCGCTTAATTGGCGGCTTGCATGAATGGATCAATGAGAGTTCCACTGTCCCTAGCTAGAATCCGGTGAAGCTTACATTCCAGTGCAGAGTCTGGAGACCCCTAATGGGAAGTGAAGACCCCGTGGAGCTTTACTGCAGCCTGTCGCTGGGTCTCGGTTCTGGATGTGAAGGATAGGTAGGAGGCATCGAAGCGCTCTCGCCAGGGAGCGTGGAGCCAACCTTGGGATACTACCCTTTCAGAATTGCGGCTCTTACCCTCCATCCGGAGGGGACCCCGATAGGTGGGCAGTTTGGGTGGGGCGCCACGCCCTCGAAAAGGTATCAAGGGCGCCCTAAGGTTGACTCATCAGGGTCGGAAATCCTGAGAAGAGTGCAAGAGCATAAGTCAGCCTGACGTGATTTCGCATAGCAGGGAATCGCGAGACGAAAGTCGGGTCTAGCGAACCTACGTCGTTTCTTGATGGAACTCGTAGACGACAGAAAAGCTACCCCGGGGATAACAGAGTCGTCACCGGCAAGAGTACATATCGACCCGGTGGCTTGCTACCTCGATGTCGGTTCTTTCCATCCTGGCTGTGCAGCAGCAGCCAAGGGTGAGGTTGTTCGCCTATTAAAGGAGATCGTGAGCTGGGTTTAGACCGTCGTGAGACAGGTCGGTTACTATCTATTAGGGGTGTTTTGAAGTCTGAGGGTAAGTTGCTTTTAGTACGAGAGGAACAGAGCAACGGTGCCTCTAGTCGATCGGTTGTCTGACAAGGCATTGCCGAGCAGCCACGCACTAATGGATAAGGGCTGAAAGCATCTAAGCCCGAAACCAAACCTGAAAAGAGACTTCTCTAAGGATACTTGTAGAAGACGAGTTTGATAGAGTCGGGATGTACGCACCAAGGCAACGAGGTGTTCAGTCCGCGGCTACTAACATCCGTATCAGATTGGTCTTGCTATAGTAGGATCACTGGATGTATGAGCCGACTTCGGTCGGTTCAATTCAGGCGATATCTGGGTCGTGCGTTAATACATGGAAATAGACGAGCACATCGGCCATAGCGGCGGGGCAACTCCTGTACCCATCCCGAACACAGAAGATAAGCCCGCCCGCGTTTGTGGCGTGTACTGTGGTGCGAGAGCCCATGGGAATCCACAAACGCTGATGTGCTCGTTTTCTGATATACAAAATCAAAAGAACATTTGGGAGAATATTATGCAAATATTATCCTTATCAGAAACAGCAGCAATTTTTTCACTTTAATCCATTATTTAATCATTTT
>DASC01000063.1 GCA_002503595.1 Candidatus Methanogaster sp. UBA203
CACACTTATCTACTGGGGTGCCCATCCGGGCGAACCCAACTCGTTTAATATCATTCGCTGCATAGTTTCCACGATGAAGATCGTAGGCGTTGGCGCAGGCAGGAATCTGTTGACCGCAGAGGCGATCGATACAATCGAGAACGCATCTGTGGTCTACGGATCGAAGCGTGCAATCGAACTGGCGAAGGATCATATCAGGAGCGATTGCCATGAGATCGAGGACTACAAGAGGATTTCAGAACTGCCTGATGGTGCCGTGATACTCTCGACCGGCGACCCAATGCTCTCCGGTCTCGGACGGTTTGCAAAATCGGGCGATGCGATCGTGCCCGGGATCTCGTCGATGCAGGTCGTGTCTGCAAGACTCAAGATCGAGCAGACCGAGCTTGCAGCGGTGACGGCACATGCCCGCGATATCAATCGCGCAAAGGAGATGATCCTATCCGAACTGGAACTTGGCAAGACCGTCTTCGTCCTTCCTGATGCACGGTTCGATCTGGAGGAGGTCTCGAAGTTCCTGCTGGATCACGGGTTTTCGATCCCTGTTGCGGTATGCGAGCAGGTGGCGTACCCTGATGAGCGGATTGCGGTCGGCACGACCGAGAATCCTCCCGAAGTCAGGGCAGATCTCTTCTCTGTCGTGATCGGCAGCGCAATAAACCGCGGTGACCGCAAGATGGCGATCGGGGTACTCGGACCTGCAGGCACGTTCAGCGAACAGGCAGCAAAGAGATGGAGTAGCCAGCCGGCTGAGTTTGTGTATTTCAGTGATGTCGGCGAGATTGCGGCTTCTGTTGGAAACCGGGTAGATTTCGGAGTTGTTCCGGTAGAAAACTCGCTCGAGGGCTCAGTCGGGGCAACGCTCGATGCGCTGCTGAAGTACCATGTAACGATCGTCGGCGAGATCATCCTGCCGATACAGCATTCCCTGCTTGCAAAAAGCGAGACCGCGCCCATCAAAACGATCATCTCGCATCCGCAGGCTACCGCGCAGTGCAGGCGGTTTTTGCAGAGGCATTTTAACGATGCAGAGATTCAGGTGGCTGCAAGCACAGCGCACGCCGCGGAACTCGCATCGGCTCAGGAGGGGGTCGCGGCGATTGCATCCGCGGATATCGCGCTGAGATACGGGCTTAAAATACTTTTTGAAGAGATCCAGGACGTCGATGAGAACCATACCAGATTTATCGTGCTCGGAACCACTGTCCCGCAACCGTCAGGGCAGGACAAGACATCGATCATCGTGGATCTGCACAAAGACCGTCCAGGCGCACTTCATGAACTGCTTGCTGAGTTTGCATCGCGGGATATCAACCTCACGAAGATCGAGTCACGCCCGACCAGGAAAGCACTCGGGGATTATCTCTTTTATATCGACTTTCAGGGGCACATCAACGACGGCAAGATCCATGATGCTGTGCAGTCGATCGAGGGGATGGTTGCGCGGTTAAAGGTGCTTGGGTCGTACCGGCAGGCGTGAAAGGTTAAAAGGATTTTTAACGCATGAATGCGAGATTGTTATACCGTGCATAAATTGGGGCAGCGAGATGAGAACAGTATGATGCAGCACGTCATCACGATACAGGACTTTTCGCGCGATGAGATCGACCGCATCCTTAACCGTGCCGCAGAACTCGAACCTGTTGCGCACACCGGATCATCGGATGCGTTATCCGGCAGGATACTTGCGACGCTCTTCTATGAGCCGAGCACCAGGACCCGGCTCTCATTCGACGTCGCGATGAAACGGCTCGGCGGCGATGTCATCGATCTCGGAGCAGTCGAGACATCATCTGCCGTTAAGGGCGAGAATCTCGCGGATACGATCTCGGTCATCAGCGGATATGCTGATGCGATCGTGCTCCGCCATCCAAAAGAAGGTGCAGCCCGGATGGCGTCTGAATTCTCATCGGTTCCTGTCATCAATGCCGGCGATGGCGCAGGGCAGCATCCGACACAGACGCTTCTGGATTTGTATACGATAAGAAAGGAGGGCAAACTGAATAAAGCAAAAATTGCACTTGTGGGGGACCTTAAGTATGGTAGAACAGTCCATTCACTTGCTCATGCACTCTCGCTCTATGATGCTGAGATATATCTTGTCTCGCCGGATCAATTGAAGATGCCGGACTTGATGAAGGACGGTCTGATCGAGAGCGGGACCGAGATCGTGGAGACTGCCGAGATCGATGACGTCATCGATGTGGTGGACGTGCTGTACCTGACAAGGATTCAGAAAGAGCGGTTTCCAGACCCGAGCGAATATCAGGCGGTAGTGGGGAGCTATAAAATAACAAAAGAAACCTTGAAAGATGTGAAAGACAATTTAATCATCATGCACCCGCTTCCAAGGCTGAATGAAATTGATCCGGAGGTCGATGCAAGCAGACATGCCATGTACTTCAGACAGTCGTTCTACGGCGTTCCTGTGCGCATGGCGATCCTTTCGATGGTGATCGGATGAAACCGAAACCTGATGAACACAATGATCGGGAACTGCGGGTCAAGAGGATTACGAACGGTACCGTGATCGACCACATCACGGCAGGGCAGGCGCTTAATGTGCTGCGCATCCTCGGCATCATGGATCGACCGGAAGAGGTTGTGAGCGTCGTCATGAACGTCTCTGACCGGAAGAAAGACATCGTCAAGATCGAAGGCAGGGAACTAAAGCCAGAGGAAGTGGATAAGATTGCGCTCATCTCTCCTGATGCAACGATTAACATCATACGTGATTACGAGGTCGTGGAAAAGCACCGGGTGATCCTTCCATCGCGGATCGAGGGCGTGGTCAGGTGCATAAACCCGAACTGCATCACAAACACGGACGAGCCTGTGAAGCCAAAATTTGTGATACGCCGCGGCGAGAGGGTCGAACTGCAATGCGTATACTGCGGAAGGGTGATCGCGGATCGGATTGCAGATTTCCTTATTTGACGGATGAAAGGTTATTATACCAAATAACACCATCTAATCTCAAAAGGTGATGTGATGATTGTAGAAGTACTATGCGTTGCGCTTGCGTTATTGATTGCGGCATCCTCACTACCGAACAGGTACCGGCGGTACCGTTTTCTCGCAGGAGCCGCGGGCTGGTTCTTCTTTGCGGTGCACTGGGCGCTCCAGCCGGTCCATTACATCGAGATTAACGATTACGTCAATGTCGTGCTGGTGCTTGCGGTATTGATCTTCTGCCTGATCATAGCACACGCAATGCTTCGGAACTACAGGTATTATGCGGATGCGGAGAGCACGCTTCTGACAATAACAACCGCGGCAGCGCTCGGAGGTCTATTTTACTATCCGTTTGCCGAGATCGAGATTCTCAACACCTTTCTGATATCAGTCGCTGCAAAGCAGGTCGTTTATATCCTGCATCTGTTCGATATGCCTGCACAACTGATAGACTGGAACCGGATCGAACTGGGTGGGCATCAGGTCAGGATCATTCTTGCATGTACTGCCATCGAGAGCATCGCGATATTCATCGGACTGATCTTCTGCGTGCGTGCATCTGCAAAAAGAACCCTGATCGCATTCGTAGCTTCAGTTCCGGTGATTTACCTGCTGAATCTGGTCAGGAATGTCTTTGTTGTCGTTGCTACCGGATATGACTGGTTTGGTGAACATACTTTCCGGATTGCGCATCATGTATGGGTTCTGGATAGCTTTGATATTGCGCATAATTACATCGCGAAGCTTGGCTCCGGGATCGCGCTCTTTGTGATCGCTTATGTCGTGATGCAGGCGCTTCCTGAACTCCTGGACGTGATCGACCGGATGATAAGACTCCTGCGTGCGTACGTAAAGGGTGATGGGGAGGGTGCATGAGGATCTGGATTGCGAAGGGCTCTATCTGGTGGATCCTCACGGTATGGGCTTCTGCACTGATATCATCGGTGGCTGCCATCTATGATCACGGATTTCGCATCGTCGCATATTTTTTTATTTTACTAACGATATTATTCCTTGCCTTTTTCCGGGACCCAACCCGTGCACCGGATCCGGATGAGGTCTCTGGCAGACCTGTGATGCTATCGCCTGCCGATGGCAGGGTCATGGCAGCCGAGGATGGCGAGGTGCACATCTTCATGAATTTCAATAATGTGCATGTTAACAGGACCCCGATTTCCGGGCGGATCAAGTCCATCAGGTACATAAAAGGAAGCCGCATCCCGGCTTTCATGAAAGACTCGGTCAGAAACGAGCGTAATGTGGTTGTTATCGAAAATGATGACGTCGAATACACGGTCACGCAGATCGCAGGTACAATAACACGCAGAATCGTGTCATACATCAAGGAAGGGGATTTTGTGAAGCAGGGCGACCGCATCGGCATGATACGGTTCGGTTCGAGGGTGGATGTGACCATCCCTCCCGGATTTGAACCGATCGTACGGCGGGGGGGCAAGGTATATGCAGGCAAAACCGTAATCGCGATTCGGAGATCCGGAACACGAGAAACATCAGGAATCAGATGATGAATAGTAGTAGTAGTAGTAGCGAACACGAAACTGGAATCATCCGGTTGATCCGACTGCCAGACCTGGTCACGATCTTAAACATATTGTTTGGGTTCACAGCCATCCTTCTTGTGTTAAACGGTTACGTTTATGACGCGATCATCCTCATCCTTGCAGCTGCACTTGCAGATGGCGTGGACGGTGCGGTTGCAAGGCGCTTCGAGTCCGGCGTCTTCGGCGAGCACCTCGACTCGTTTGCAGACATCATCTCCTTCGGCGTGGCTCCTGCTGTCATCTATTATGCGATGACCAGCGATTACAATCACGCCCTCGTATGCGCAGTCTCTGCCGCATACTTAATCTGCGGGACGCTTCGGCTTGTCAGGTTCGGTATAATCGATCTCCCTGTGTTTCGCGGTCTTCCGATCACGGCGGCAGGCACATTCGCTGTGCTCTCGCTGTATCTCGTGGATTCGCAGTATCTGGCGATCGCGACAACTTGCATCTTTGCCATGCTATCGGTGCTGATGATCAGCAGCGTACAGTATCCGAAGGTCCGGTCGATGGGGATACTGATGCTGCTCGCTGCGGTCTTTATCTTCACAATCGCGGCACATTATGCAGGATTCAGTGGATCGTGTAACTGGTTTGCATGGGTTCTATTCGTTCTGGTCGGAATTTATATGATAAGCCCGTTTATAGGGTGCAGCAGCATCTTTGAATAGGGGTTCCGTATAAACTCTTTCAAATGCGACTTTCGAGAGCATTGGAGAGTATTTGGGTTCCGGGGTTGCAGGATATGCTTTATTCGCCCTGGGAAGGCCCTCACGGGTGGTTAGAGGAATATCATATACGTTCGACATGCCAACGCCGCTGTTTGCGGTTTCGTGTGTTTGCGGTTTTGGGACTGCACATAAAGCTGCCTCGACCGATACATTAAAGTACAACCCGACCAGTATAATGTAACTCATTCGTAGCAGACCGAAGAGTCGATACGACTACGATGGTGGATTCATGAACGAACAAACAATAAACGCTGTTAACACGGTACTGGATGATTCTCCGTCCAGGAATTTCACGGAAAGCATGGATCTGGCGATCAATTTGAAGAATCTTGATCTGAGCCAGCCGCGGTTCCGTGTGGACGAGGAGATCCTACTCCCTCATGGACTTGGCAGACCGATCGCGGTTGCAGTCTTCGCACGCGGAGAGACCGCACTACTGGCGAAGGATGCGGGCGCGGACCTGATCATCGATCCTGAAACGATCGAGGAGTATGGCGATGATAAGAACAAGGCAAGGGAACTCGCTGAAAGCTACGACTTCTTCATTGCAGATGTCGCATACATGCCAGTCATCGGTAAGATTCTCGGTAAGATTCTAGGTCCGAGGGGCAAGATGCCTGAGCCGCTGACGCCTGACAAGGACATCGCCCAGATCATCCACAAAACCCGGAGCAGCATAAAACTCAGGTCAAAGGATCGGATGACCTTCCATGCTCCTATCGGGCGGCGGGATATGCCGGCAGAGGAGGTCGCAGAGAACATCGAAGCCGTGGTCGTCAGACTCGAACAGGTGCTGGACAAGGGTGTGCAGAACATCAAATCCATCTATGTGACCACAACGATGGGCAAATCAGCGAGGGTGAGGTGATTGTGATGGCGGATGCAGCGACAGAACACCGCACAGCACACGTTCCGCAGTGGAAGATCGATGAGATCGAGAACATCAAGCAGTTGATCAGCAGATACTCGGTCGTTGGGGTTGCCGGAATTCGCGACATACCGGCAAAGCAACTGCAAGAGATGCGCCGCAATATGAAGGATGTTGTGAAGATACGCATTTACAGAAATAACCTCATACACCGTGCTCTCGATGAATCTGGCGACGATCTAAGTCCGATGGGCTCGTCTGTTGGCAATCAGACAGCGCTCGTTTTCACGGATTTAAACCCTTTCAAACTCTTCAAGTTGCTCAAGTCCAGTAAAACAGAGGCTCCGATCAGGGCAGGTGCTATTGCACCAG
>DASC01000122.1:0-5578 GCA_002503595.1 Candidatus Methanogaster sp. UBA203
AATTCATATAGCCGAAAGTCATGTTATATACGACTCTGCAGGATTTTTTCAGCTATTGTAATGTTGTTGAACCACCTAAAATGCACTGGGAGGTGCCATTAAATGAGTTTTAACAAGTGCCAGGATCTGGTTGATGCTTATATAGAGTGGATCAAGCAGAAAATCAATGTAAAGGATATAGATGGAGTTTGCGAGATCATCACTCCTTTCCTTGACCGCCACAATGATCATTTACAGATATACGTAAAAAAGTCAGGTAATACGCTCATTATCACAGATGATGGGTATGTAATCAGAGATCTTGAACTGAGCGGTTTTAGTATCGGCACAGAGAAAAGAAGGCGGTTACTGCACTCAACATTGAACGGTTTTGGCGTCCGTCTTCAAGACGATGAGATTGTTGTGGAAGCGAGAACTGAAAATTTTCCCCAGAAAAAACACAACATAATTCAGGCAATGCTTGCCGTAAACGACCTATTTGTAATGGCTGAACCAATGGTAGCGCATTTTTTCAGAGAGGATGTGGAAAAGTATCTCAGCTCTCATCAGATACGCTTTACGCCTTCAGTGAAGTTCACAGGAAAGAGCGGATTTGACCAGTCTTTCGATTTCGTGATTCCAGCATCTCAAGAACGACCTGATAGGATCATTAGAGCTATAAATCAGCCAACTCGTCAGAATATAAGTATTCTAATCTTTGTATGGGCGGATACAAAAGATGTCAGACCTGTAAAATCTACTGCTTATGGGATTTTGAATGATAGCGAAAAAGAGGTAAAGCCTGAGATAATAAGTGCCCTTCAACAATATGGAATGAAACCTTTGCTTTGGTCCAGGAGGGACGAATATGTGGAGGAACTTGCAGCTTGAAGGAGTGGATAAAATTGGATAAGAAAATGGACATGAAAGGTGCTCGTGTGAATGAAGAACTGATCAAAGAGTAGATATCATGAAACAATACAAACTCTGGATCAACGGCGAATGGACTGAATCAGAATCTGGAAACTCCATCTCAGTAACCAACCCGGCAACAGAAGAGAGAATCGCAACCGTCGCAGATGGGGAACGCGTGGATGCCGGAAAAGTGATCGATGCAGCGCGTGACGCGTTCGATAACACCGACTGGAGCCAGAACCACGTACTCAGAAAGAAAGTCCTCCTGAAAGCAGCAGAACTCCTCCGGAAGGACGTAGACCGCCTCGCACGCCTTGAGACGCTGGATAACGGCATGCCGATCGGATGGGCAGAGCGGTTCGTCCCTGACGTGGCAGACTTTTTTGAGTATTACGCGGGTTTCACAGAGCCGCTCGTCGAGGAACTTGGCGCCCAAAGCACCGTATACTACGAGCCAGCCGGCGTTGCTGCAGGGATCATCCCGTGGAACCTGCCGCTTAAGATGGCATCATGGAAGGTTGCGCCCGCACTTGCCGCGGGAAATACGATCGTCCTCAAGCCATCGAGCCAGACTCCTCTAACAGCGCTCGAACTCGGCGAGATATTTGGCAGGGCAGGATGCCCGAAAGGCGTGGTAAACGTGATCACAGGAAGGGGGAGCGTTGTCGGGGCAGAACTTGCAAGGAATGCAAAGGTCGATAAGGTTGCGTTTACTGGCGGGACTGAGACCGGAAAAGAGGTCATGAGACTTGCATCAGGGAATCTTAAGAAGATAACGCTCGAATGCGGCGGGAAATCCGCAAACATCATCCTCGATGACGCAGATATGGGAAAGGCGGTGAAGGGTGCCGTCTTTGCGATGTTTTTTAACGCTGGACAGGTGTGCACCGCAGGCTCGAGGCTGCTACTGCCAGAGAGCATCCACGACCGGTTCATGGAACTGATGGTCGCAGAGACGAGACGGCTTGTGATCGGGGACGGGCTCGATGATCCGGACATGGGACCTGTGGTGAGTCTCGAGCAGATGGAAAAAGACTTGAGATACATCGGATACGGGATCGAGGACGGTGCAGAACTCGCAACCGGTGGAAAGCGTCTCGACCGGGCTGGCTACTTTGTCGAGCCGACGATATTTGATCGCGTGGACTCTGGAATGCGGATTGCGCAGGAGGAGATATTCGGACCGGTGCTGTCTGTGCTCACGTACAGCGATGAGGCGGAAGCTATCGAGATCGCGAACGATACGAGGTACGGACTTGCCGGAGCGGTCTGGTCAGAGGATGTTTCGCGTGCAAAGCGGGTTGCAAGCCGCATCAGGGCAGGAACGGTGTGGATCAACACGTATCATGGCGCTCCGAAGTATGCGCCGTTTGGCGGGTATCGCGAGAGCGGGATTGGCAGGGAACTCGGGATGCATGGTCTCAAGAGTTACCTCGAAGTGAAGCATGTCATGGTCGGGTGACCGCGGTTGTAGATTCAGGTCTGCATCGTCAAAATCATGGAGATAAAGCAGGGAATTTAACCGCGGAGAGAGGGGGGCTCCGCGTTCTCCGCGCCCTCTGCGGTGAAAACCCAGTGGCAGGTAACCACGCGATATGGAGCGTAGATCCTGACCCTTACGCACTCAACCTCATGATCGCATCAGCGAGATCGCCGCCAGCATCTCCCAGTGCTTCGCGTGCCGCATCCTCGCTCGCACCGGTCTGCTCGATCACCAGTTGCACATCCTCATCAGGTATCGCAAGTTCCCTTGCACGCTCATGTGGCGTGCCCACCAGCTGGTAGGTCTTTGTGCCTGCCGCATCCATAATCGAAACCGCGGCATCGTCAAAGACAATCTCCGAGTCTGCGGTTCGGATGATCACCTCTTCCACGTTCTCGATCTCTGTGACGCTGATACCCATCTGCTTCATCATCTGCTGCATCTTTCGTGGGCTCATGCCCTTCCCAAGTCCTGGAAACATTTTTTTGCACCTCTTCTATCTCTCGATTTATCTCGATCTGTACTATGGTTTGGTTTCAGGTGGCATATAATGGTAACGAGATCGGCTCAGCCACAGGATGTCCCCGGTATGTTCTGCTGGATGTGCGGGGTTCAAATGGTATTTCAACGTCACTGGAAATTCTATCGGTCGGTTGAGGGTATCAATCGATTTTGTGCATAGATTCTATAGCAAAGATTTATATAGCGTACACACCAAACTAATTGTGATCACAGCGGATGATCACAAGTCAGAGGAGGTTAACATGAGTGAATTCATAGACGAGTTCATCGGAACATGGAAGAAAGTGATAACCACGCCAAGTGACTTCTTCAAGGAGATGCCGACATCGGGCGGATATGGAGAGCCGCTTAAGTTCGCGGTCGTAAACTACATAATAGCGGGTATCGGGACGGCATTGGTCTCTATACTTATAGCATCGCTCTTACCCATAGCATCGTTCTGGCCCGGCAGCGCGTTCTCGTTCGGTACTGCGCTCTCTAATATTATTATCACGCCAATAACGGGGATTATCGGGCTGTTCATCCTCGGAGCGATACTCTATATCTGTTTCAAGATCGTTGGCGGGTCCGGAAGTTATGAAGGCACGGTTCGGATAGTGGCTTACGCATCGGCAGTGGATGCGGTTTCGTGGATACCGATCCTCGGCTGGATCGTCGGGCTTTATGCGATCTACCTTGGAATCGTTGGCGGAACCTTTGTTCACAACATCACGACATTGAGGTCTGCGATAGCGATATTCATACCGCTAATCGTGCTGCTAATAATCGGGGCAGTATTGATCGTGGTGCTGGGTGCGGCACTGTTTGCGACATTTGGAACTGGCGAATACGGTGGATACTAAAATATCGATAGAATGGCATACGCGATTGAACACGGACCCTGATTGAGGTTTCAGGGTCTGTTTATTTTTTCATCATCCAATCACTATCAGTACCGGAGCAGATGCCGGAAACGCGCCTGCAATCACACCACCAGATATCGCAGATTCCCTTTCCATGCAGACATCAGCGAACCAAGACGCGCCACGCTCTCCTGATCGGTCGGCATGAACATCATCTCAGGGCGGTATCGCTCAACATATCCCAGAAACGGGTAGAAATGCGACATCAGAAACTTAAAATCGCTGATCAGCACGATCGGATCATTGTGACTTATATTTAAGTGTGGCAGCACCGAACTCACATCGGTTCCACCGCCCGCGGTCATAGATCGCAGTGCAGCGATATCGGTCTGATATGCGTCCGCATTGAAAGCGATGATCTTTGTCCTGGATTTGAAATACCTGTGGATAGTGTTTGCCAGCACCTTTGCCGATGTGATCGATTTGGTCATGCTTGATGAGACGTCAACGAGCACCCAGACCGTTTTTCGCTTCTCCAGTTCCTGCTCGAGCCACATATTGCTCGAATCGAATAGAACGAGACGTTTCTTGTCGGTCAGTGATATGCTTGTGCCCCGGTATCGCGTCACGAGGCGCGGTCTCTCGATCCCAAGCCCGCGCTCGAGAAGGGCTGGCAGTTTCAGTTCCCGCGCTAACCCTGCGCATTCGGCTTCATCGTATTCGAGTACGCCCTTCCCGCTTCCGATGCTCATGCCATCGATCTTCTGGGCGAGGGTCTCTGGCGCAAATTCGCAGAACTTTTCCTGCTTGATGTACTGCGGCGTGCGCTCATGGATCACATCGGTATTCTTCTTCATCATCCGCCATGGCGTGTTGTCTGAGCGCCAGACCGAGCTCAGAACGCCAGCCAGCGCAGACGCCGACTCGACAAACTCCGTAAACCGCTTCTCTGTGAGATGCTCTGCTGAATCTGCCACGAGACCTGCGAGGTGTCTGAACCGGTCGGATCCTGCGAGTTTTGTGATACTCTCCATGACCTCTGTGATCTCCGTGCTCTCCGTGATCCCGCGGTCATCACCTCCTCCTCTTTCCCCCTTCGCTCCTCTCTCCCCCCTCACACCTCCCGCTCCGCCCGGACACCTCTCGCGAAACATCGGGAAGGTGTGCGGATGCCGTGACAGCAGGATGAGCATCGCTATGGTGTAGGCATCGTCGCTCTTCGATTCTGCAAGCGAGTCCAGCAGCGACGCATCCATCGGCTCGTAAGCACAGGTAGCAATCCCGCGGTTGATCGCATAGTCAGAGACGATGTTCGTTGCGAAATGCACGATATCTGCGTCCAGATACTGCCCGCTGAAGATGTCGGCATCGCTCAATTTCTCTGCCTCTGTGATCTCGCGGTAGCCTGCGATCAGGTCGTTTATGTGCGGCAGATGCGCGATCTCATGGCTCACGAGCAGTCTTGCAAGATCGTTCTGATCGCTGCTGGTCTTGATGTAGAGGTCGGCACGCCTGGACGCTGTAAAGACATAGATGTAGGAGGATGGGTCCGAATCACCGCTTTCGACGTATTTCAGTCTGATATCGTAATTGGACACCAGTTTATCGATCAGTTCGCTTAACACCACGAACATGCTGCCGGTTGCTGGCTCGCCATCTCTATTACTCACGGTTTCACCCCGGCAGTTTTAATGCTGCGAAGCACCTCGTGATCGAAGAGACGATGGGCTACCAGGAATGATCCGATTCCGCCAGATGTTTTTAAGATCACGTTATCCTCCTCTTATTGTCCTTGTTACACCCATACATAATATTGGGTCTTTGGTATCTCGCGTTG